>JBBSSG010000023.1:0-30686 GCA_038242295.1 Mycobacteriales bacterium
TCGGAACGGTCAACGTGATCGGTGGTTTCGTCGTCACCGACCGCATGCTCGGCATGTTCAAGTCGAAGCCGATCGCCCCCAAGACAGTCGCGAAGGGTGCTGACTCCTGATGGATTACCTCGTCAATATTCTCTACATCGTTGCGTTCGGCATGTTCATCTACGGTTTGATGGGTTTGACCGGACCGAAGACCGCGGTACGCGGTAACCAGATCGCTGCAATCGGCATGTTCATTGCCGTGGTCGCAACGCTGATTTCCATCCGCGACACCGAAAACTGGATTCTGATCATCGTCGGTCTCGTACTCGGCGTCGCGTTGGGTATTCCGCCGGCACGCCGGGTGAAGATGACGGGCATGCCGCAGCTGGTGGCACTGTTCAACGGTGTCGGCGGCGGTACCGTCGCGCTGATCGCATGGGCTGAATTCCTCGATACGTCGGGATTCTCGAACTTCAACCACGGTGAATCGCCGACGGTGCATATCGTCATCGGTTCGCTGTTCGCAGCCATCATCGGTTCGATCTCGTTCTGGGGCTCGCTGATCGCATTCTTGAAGCTGCAGGAAACGCTCCCAGGTTCGCCGATCACGATCGGCAAGCTCCAGCAGCCACTCAACGCGCTGCTGCTCATCGGTGCCGTCGCAGCAGCTGTGGTCATCGGTATCAATGCTGCGCCTGGCGAAGGCGTGTCGCAGTGGTGGATCGTCGCGGTGCTGGTGTTGGCGGGCATTCTCGGCCTGACGGTGGTGCTGCCGATCGGCGGTGCGGATATGCCGGTTGTCATCTCGCTGCTCAATGCGCTGACAGGTCTGTCGGCTGCAGCTGCTGGTTTGGCTTTGAACAACACCGCGATGATCGTCGCCGGCATGATCGTCGGTGCATCGGGAACAATTCTGACGAACCTGATGGCCAAGGCTATGAACAGGTCTATTCCGGCGATCGTTGCCGGTGGTTTCGGCGGCGGCGACGCCGCTGCGGGTCCTGCCGGAGCAACCGGCGGTACCGCGAAGGCCACCTCGGCAGCCGACGCGGCAATTCAGATGGCGTACGCCAACCAGGTCATCGTCGTCCCCGGCTACGGTCTCGCCGTTGCGCAGGCACAGCACGCCGTCAAGGACATGGCCAAGTTGCTCGAAGCGAAGGGCGTCGAGGTCAAGTACGCCATTCACCCGGTCGCAGGCCGGATGCCCGGTCACATGAACGTGTTGCTCGCCGAAGCTGATGTCGAGTACGACGCGATGAAGGAAATGGACGACATCAACGACGAGTTCTCCCGCACCGACGTCACGTTGGTCATCGGGGCGAACGATGTCACCAACCCTGCTGCGCGCAACGACCCGTCGTCGCCAATTCACGGGATGCCGATTCTGAACGTCGATCAGTCGAGGTCGGTAATTGTGCTCAAGCGGTCGATGTCTTCTGGTTTCGCAGGCATCGAGAATCCGCTGTTCTTCGCCGAGGGCACTTCAATGCTGTTCGGTGACGCGAAGAAGTCGGTTACCGAAGTCACCGACGAGCTCAAAGCTCTATAACGAGGCTTCGCCGTCCGTGTGTGCGTAGTTGGCATCGACGCCTACTACGCACACACGGACGGCGAGTGTCTTCCAGTGCTAGCGATCGGTAATTCGCAGCGCCATGGCCGCCGTGTCGAGCGGATTCCGAGCTTCCCGCTCGGCGGCCACAGGGGAGTAGAGCATCACAGCGCTCGACCACGCCCACCACGCCGCGACGATCAGCAGCGTCGTGGCGATTCCAATAACAGTTGCTGATCCACCGAGAACTGCCGCCGCTGCCACCGTTGCGGCAGCCACAGTTCCGAGTCCCCACACCACCGGCAGAAATTTCGCCGACGCCACCAGCGTGGCCGCACAGATCAGCGATAGAGACGCCGTCACATATCCGTTGGGTAATGCCGATGTCGGTACCCAGCCGTCCGCCCACGTCCGCGCCGCGGCAGTGGTGAGCGATGCACCGACCGTAAGCGTGGTGACGGCTCCGATTCCGTATGGAAGCTCGCGAATCATCGCCACCATGGTCAGAGCGGCAACAGCGCACAGTACGGGCGTGATTCCGAACGCGCGCAACAACGTTTCCGACGGTCCGATGAGGGCCGGGACTATCCCACGGGAATACGGATACGTGACGCCGGCGAGCGGTAGCACCACCAGCAGCACGACCAGTCCGGTGATGCAGAGCCCCACGGCGGCAATTCGTATGATCGCGGCTTGTCGACGGTCACTTGTCGCGGTGTCCTCTTCAAAGCTTTCGAAGTCGACGAGTTCCAAGCTGTCCGTATTCGAATTCATATCGTTGTTCCCCCCTGAACTACGCATGTCATGGCTCGAGGATGCAGCATGACTCTGAGCGTGCGATGTGAGCGAGCACCGCGTTTGTGACATGTGACCAGGCGTGGACTCTGTCAGGTGATTTGCGGCGGCTTCACAATGGTGGCTCCGACGGCTGCTACGACTGTCAGGGTCAGTGGAACAGTCATCGCGTTCGTGAGCGAAACTGCACTCGACAGCCATCCGATGACGGCTGGGCCGGCAAGAAATCCGACATAGCCCATCCCGACCACGCGGGACATATTTGTGGCCGCTCCTACTTTTCCCAGGTTTCCGGCGCTGGTGAAGATTTGGGGGACACCGCCGGAGAGTCCGAGGCCGAACGCCGCCCAGCCCGCCAGCGTCAGGGGCAATGATTCAGATACGAGCACGATCAGCATGCCTGCACCGGCGATGACGCTGCCGTATCGCACCACGGCCACCGGACCGAAGCGTGCACTGACGCGGTCGGCGCAGAACCGCCCAAGGGTCATCATTGCCGCAAAAAAGCCGAAAGCGAGCGCGGCAATTTCGTCGGACGCCCCCAAATGCTCTTTCACCTGCAGCGTGCTCCAGTCGTTCGCGACTCCTTCCGACAACAGGAGTGCGAAGGCCAGGGCACCGAGCGAAAGTACACGGCGTGAGAAGGGGCTCGGGCGTGTATCCGCGGACGCAGTCGTGGCCTCGGCGTCGATCGAAGGGGCGACGATCGACGGGGCGACGATCGACGGGGCGACCAGTAGATACGGTCGGCATAGCGTCATGCCGACGCCGCCGAGAATTGCCGCTGCACCCAAGGCAACTTCGACCGGAATGTGAGCGGCCAACGTTGCTGCGCCGACGAGTGAACCCAGCACCCCGCCTATCGAAAACAGGGCATGAAAAGCGGACATGATCGGGCGTGGGTAGAGACGTTCGACGTCGACGGCCTGTGAGTTCATGGCGACGTCGAGAGCTCCGTTGAACGTCCCGAGGATGAACAGGGAGATGCCGAGAGCTGCGGCATGTGTCGACAACGCGGGCCCCAATAGAGCGCAAGCGAGCAGGACGCCGGAAATGGTGACCAATCGATGACTACCGTAGCGGTCGGCAAGAGGTCCGGTTGTCTGCATACCGAGGATCGCGCCCGCACCGAGCAACAGCAGGAGTGAGCCCAGTGTTGCGTGCGAGATGCCCGTCCGACGTTCGATGGTCGGAATGTGTACTACCCACATTGCGAAGAGAAAGCCGTTGACGGCGAAAACGCCAAAGATTGCACCTCGGGCCCGCCTGGCAATCAGAGTCGCTAGAGCGGATTTTTCGACCACGACAGGCAACGCTACCTGCCGATTCGTCATACTCCGGTGCACGGCAGACGCCGGCTCCGGCGTGATGGAGGAGTGTTCGTTGCCGGATGGCTCGGGGATGAGGTAATCTTACGTGACGTTAATCACGTCAATCGGTTTGGTCTGACGTCGCCAGTCGAGCGCGGCTCAGCTTCAACAGACCGGGCGGGCGAGTAAATCAGCTACAAATCGATCGTCAAGATCTGATCTACGGCACGGTGCAATCAGGCGGCCTTTGCATGGTATCCACCAGCGAAGCCGATCGAAGGAGTAATCATGTCTCTCTCAGCGACAACCCCAGTCGTCGCGACGCCGACACCTGCGGTCGAATTAGATTCCGCTGTGAGGTTGTCGCGAAGCCAACTCGACGTGATGCGGGCGTTCTTTTGCTACGAGTTCGAGGTCGCAACGCTCGACCGCGAATCCGTACCCGAGGCCACCGAGGATGCGGTCGCGGAGTGGATCGAGGCCTTGCAGATGAGTGGTCTCTTCGCTTCCGCCGAACTACGCACCATGACCGAAGTGTGGCTCAACGAGCCAGCCTCGCTCGTATCCCTTCTCGTCGGTGACGTGGACGAGGCCGCGGCCCGCTACGCGACAGTCGGCGACGAATCGAAAGTCGTCACTGCTGGGGATGCCGTTCCAGAAGCCGCCGGCCCGATGGGTGTCGAAGGGACCTCCGCGGACTCGCTCTTGCGTGCAAGCTGAGCCGGGCTCATAGTTCCCCGCTCGTACTTTTCGACCCCTTCCAGTTCTCGGCAACGTCGTGGGACCCCCTCCGTGGGCCGGTCGCACGGCGTTGTCGCGTTGCGACCGCTCTGTCGAATTCTATAGGCGCACTTTTCGTTCAGACGTGCAAGAGTGACGGAACGCTACAGCTACGAAAGGGATACCGATGACGACAGATCTGGACTTCTCCGCTGTCTCCGAATGGATCGGCGAACTCGGGATCGGCGCGGTGTCCCCATTGGCTTTCGATCGCGTCGGCAACGGACAGTCCAATCTGACCTTCTCCGTCAGTGATGCGGGTGGAAGTCGCTGGGTGCTGCGCCGCCCTCCACTCGGGCATTTGCTCGCTTCAGCGCACGATGTGGAGCGCGAGTATCGCATCTTGTCCGCCCTTCAGAACACAGGTGTACCGGTACCGAAGACGATTGCACTATGCACGGACGAGAAGGTATCCGACGTTCCGCTGGTGCTGATGAGTTATGTGGACGGAGTCGTTATCGATTCTGTCGGCACGGCCGAGCAGATGACCGAGGAACTTCGTAGATCCGTCGGGCGGAGCATGACAGGTGCTCTCGCTGACATCCACCGGGTCGATCTCGAAAGCGTCGGTCTGCTCGATCTCGCCAGCCACAAGCCGTACGCGCAGCGTCAGTTGAAGAGATGGACGACGCAGTGGCAGCAATCGCAGTCGCGCGAAGTGCCGGCGATCGATTCGCTGACCGAGCGGCTCGCGGCCAACATTCCCGAGCAGCGCGAACTGGCTCTGGTGCACGGCGATTTCCATCTCAACAACGTGATCACCTCACCCGCGGACGGGTCGATCGTCGCGGTAGTCGATTGGGAGCTCTGTACTCTCGGCGATCCGCTTGCAGATCTCGGCGGGTTACTCGCGTACTGGCCAGAAGCAGGCGATGCCGTCGCGGGACCCTTCATGGCGTCGACGTTGCCAGGGTTTCCCACGCGCGCGGACTTGACTGCCGAGTACGCGGCCAGCACGGGCCGTGATGTGACCGCAGTCGGATTTTGGCAAGTTCTTGCTTTGTGGAAGCTGTCGATCATCGCCGAGGGGGTCATGCGCCGGGCGGAGGGGGACGCTCGAAATCGTGCCGAAGCGGGCGCGCCGACCACGTCGTTGATCGACGACATCATCGCGAGGGCCTGCTCGACCGCCGACGCGATAGGAATTTAGCTTCGGGCCACGAGAGTTCTTGCGGCTGATTCGATTTCGTCGGGGATAGCGACGGGGCGTCGAGTGTTCGAATCGACGTACACATGCACGAATCGCCCTGTCGCGGCAAGCTGCAGTTCGCCCTCCGGCGATTCACGGAAGAGTGCGAGCGCATACACGATGCTGCGCGCACCGAGCTTCTCGACCGAGATCCCGACCTGCAGGGAATCCGGAAACGACAGTTCCCGGTGGTAGGTGCACGACGTTTCCGCGACGACGCCGATGGCAGACAGCGTGCGGATGTCGAGGCCGGTCGTATCCATCAGCCAGCCGTTGACGGCGGTGTCGAAGTACGAGTAATAGGTGACGTTGTTGACGTGGCCGTAATGGTCGTTGTCGTCCCATCTGGTCCCGACCGGCCATAGTGCCGGGTACGCGGCGGCAGGGTTGTTCTCGGCAGGCCGATCGGCAGAAGCGGTCATGCCGAGAGCCTAATGCTCGCCCCCGCTCCTGGAAGTGTGGGTGTTCAAGGCCCATCGGATTATCAATCCCGCCAGCAATGCCCAGAACGCAGAGCCGATTCCAAGGATCGTGACGCCCGATGCCGCTATCAAGAAAGTGAGTACGGACGCCTCGCGGTCGTATTTGCTCTTCAGCGCGCTCGCCAGAGATGAGGCGAGCGTGGCGAGCAATGCGAGTCCCGCTACGGTCTCGATGATGCCTGCTGGTGCCGCGACGACCAGCGCAACGACAGCGGCCGACGTCAATGCAAGTACCTGGTATGCCCACCCCGCTGTCCACGCCGCGATCCATCTGCGTTCCGGATCGGGGTGGGCGGCCGGCGCCGCCGCCAGCGCCGCACTGATCGCCGCCAGATTTATCGCGTGGCCACCGGCAGGTGCCCCGATTATGGTCCCGATCCCCGTCACGGTCATCGACGATCGCCATGGCACGTCGTATCCGAAGGATTTCATGACCGCGGTGCCGGGAATGTTCTGGGAAGCCATCGTGACGATGTACAAGGGAACGGCAATGCCGACGAGTGCTTGCCACGTCCAGTGCGGCACAGTGAGATCGAGACGCGGAATCGCATTTCCTACATCGATCGAACCGTCCCCGCGCGCGACACCGATGGCGATGACGACTGCGGCGACGACGAATGCGACCGGAACTGCCCATCGTTTCGAAAAGCGTTGCAGTATAAGCCAGGTGAGCACGACCGGTCCGACGGCTGCTGGGGTAGCGGCAAATGCCGTAATCGGCGCCAAACAGAGGGGAAGAATGACCCCTGCCAGCATGGCCTGGGCGAGCGAGGTCGGAATCGACGCGATCAATGCGCCGAGCTTCGGCCAGAAACCGGTGAGCAGGACCAGTAATCCGACGGTGACGAAAGCCCCTACCGCAGCCGGCCATCCGCCGACGATGGTTCCGGTGCCTGCTAGCAGTGCCGCCCCGGGGGTGGACCAAGCGAGCGTGATGGGTCGACGAAATCGTCTCGACAGCCACAGAATGCCGAGGCCCTGCGTTACGCACAGTGCGAGCAACCCCGAGGCTGCTTCGGTCGGTGAGGCACCGACCGCACGCAGACCCGTCAGCACCACAGCGAACGAGCTGGTGAAGCCGACGAGTGCAGTGACGATGCCGGCGCTGATCGGCTGCATGACGTGCGTATTCTGTGTGGGCTTCGCTTCGATCGGCTCTGGCACGTAGACAATGATGCCTGGCTGTGGTCACTCGGGGGATACCCATCCGCGGAGAAGCCGTCGTGGCAGCACCCGCAGCGTGCATACTTCTCGCATGAACGTGTGGGGGCGCATCGCAAGTGTGGTTGTACTACTAGTCGCGGGGGTGCTCGGCGCTCCGGCCGTGCAGGCAGATCCTGGTCTCGAGTATGTGAACCTCGGGGACAGCTTCGGCGCCGGTAGCGGACTGCTTCCCCTCGTCGCCGGCGCGCCTCTGGGGTGTATGCGATCCGAATCCAATTTCTCTCACATCGTCGCCGAGCAGCGCGGCTATCGGCTCACGGACGTGAGCTGCGGCGGCGCGGCGACCGAGGACTTCTACGATCGTCAATACTCCGATACCCCGCCGCAGTTCGACGCGTTGACGCAATCCACCGACCTCGTCACTCTGATGATCGGAGGCAATGACAACAAGGTTTTCTCGGGCGCGATCGTCTCGTGTGTGGTTGCGGCGCTGTCGAATCCGGGCGGGTTCAGTCCGTGCTCGGATCAGTACCGTGCCGGCTTCGAGGACACGATCACCTCGCGAACCTTTCCCGCCCTCGTGCAGGCGCTCGACGACATTCACGTTCGGGCACCGCAGGCGCGGGTCGTGATCGTCGGCTATCCCTGGCTTCTTCCGCCCACGATTGGATGTGCCCCGCAGATGCCGGTGGCGCCAGGGGACGTTCCATATCTGCGCTCTCTGCAGTCGACTTTGAACTCGGCGATCTCCCGTGCCGCCGACGCGGCGGACGCGACGTACGTCGATATGTCAGCGGCGTCGGAGGGACATGATGGCTGTCAGCCGATCGGAACGAGGTGGGTCGAACCACTGGTGTTCTCGGACCAGTTCGTGCCGGCGCATCCCAATGCTGCAGGGCAAGCGGCGATGGCAGCGGAAGTGTCGATGGTGCTAGCTCCGTGAGAACTCCGACGCGCGGGCGATTTGATCGTCGGTCGGCCTGACTCCGGTGTACAGAACGAACTGCTCGGCCGCTTGCAACGCGATCACCTCGGCGCCTGTGATCACCGGCTTTCGGGCAGCACGGGCCGCCGCGATGAGCGGCGTCTGGAACGGCATCGCCACGACGTCGAACACGGCCTGCGCAGAATTGATCTGATCATCAGTGAACGGGGACGCATCGGCGTCGGGGCCGCCCGCCATCCCGACTGGGGTGACGTTGACGAGGAGGTCCGCAGGTACCTCCTCCGTCGAAAAGTCGTAGCCGTAGGTTTCCGCAAGCGCGGGTCCTGTGTCGGTATTACGCGCAACGACGGTGCCGGAGGTGAACCCCGAATCACGCAGCGCGGCAACGACGGCCTTGGCCATGCCTCCGCTGCCGGACACTGCGACGGAGAAGTCGGTCGAGAACCTCGCGGATGCAAGCAGATTCGCGACCGCCTGGTAGTCGGTGTTGTAAGCGTGCAAAATTCCGTCATCATTGACGATCGTGTTGACGGAGTCGATGGCGCTTGCCGAATCGTGCATCACGTCCATCAACTCGATGACATCCTCTTTGAACGGCATCGACAAGGCGCACCCGCGCACCCCGAGTGCGCGGACGCCACCGATCGCAGCTCGCAAGTCGGTGGTGGTGAAGGCCTTGTAGACGAAGTTCAGATCCAGCTCGTCGTAGAGGTAATTGTGGAAGCGCGTCCCGATGTTGCTCGGTCGACCCGAGAGCGACATGCAGAGTTGAGTGTCTCGGTTCAGAAAGCTGCGCGACATCGTCCTCACATTACGGGTCGGCTGACAGCTCTCAGCAGCTCACCGCGACGTCGGACAGAACTCGATGATCGGCTTTCGTGATCGGTAGTCCGTACTGCGCCGCGACAGAGAGGTATTTGCCGGCGTAATAGCAGAGGTACGCCTCGTTGGGCGGCATCCAATGTGACGGTGTCTTGTCGCTTTTCGACATGTTGTCCTTGCCGTTGACAGCGAGAAGGTTGAAGTCGATGTCGTTGGCGAAGCGGATTCGCTTCTCCGGCAGCCAACCGTTGGCCCCCATGTCCCACGCTGCGGACAGTGGATAGACGTGGTCGATCTGGATCTTGCTGGCGTCGGCCTTGGTGAAGTCGAGAACTTTGCCGGAGTACGGATCGGCGAGAACGCCGGAGACCACCACGCAATTTCGTTTGCCCTCGCGAAAGGTGACTTCGGTCAGTGTCAGCGCAAGCACGTTGTCACGAGTGCCGCAGCCGTCGTGGCCGCCGGTACCGTCGTAGTCATCGGTCCACGCCGGCCCGAAAACACAACCATCTCCGCTCTTGCAGCTGCGCTCGTATCCGAGTGCATCAGGTCGTGCGCCCACGACCTGAACCTGCGCGAGGAGATCCTCGATCTGTATTCGGGTCGGGCTACCCGGTGCAGGCGGCGAAGCCGAGAACCCAGGAAATTCGCCGTTGCTGCAGGAACCGTACGCCGATATCGCAACGGCAGCCGCCACCATCAGCAGCGCAACACGCAGCTTCTTCACTTACCGCCCCATCTTCGAACCAGTCGTTGCCCCGAGTGAGTGTGCCGCACGACTCCGACACGCCTCACCCGGCCCTGACGCAACCTTCCCCGTGACATGTGCGTCCTCGGTCAAAGCCAGTGCCGCACGTGATCTTTCCCAGGGGAACGCCCCTGCGATGCGTGGCCCAGACACCACGCTCGGCCCGAGTTGTTCGCTCGGTGATTGGATGGAGCAATGCTGCATGGTCTCTGGTCTCTCGACGCGGGGCTGATGTTGTGGGACGACGGTGAGGCCACCGGCGACGAGCCGGACCTCCCTGCCGTTCATGCACGCACGCTAGCTCGTCCGTTTCGTCGACAAGTGGCCGTCGCCCTCCCGCCGGTCGGTCGGGCCGAACCGGCGACCGTGCAGATGCCGGCCATCGGTCTTGCGCCGTCGGATGCTGCCGAGCTGCTTCTGCGGACCCCGTCGTCACATGCGGGGATCTCCGGCGATCTCCGGTACCTGGGGCACGTCGCACAGGGCATCGAGCGATGGGCGAGAGCTGGGCGGGTAGTTCCCGCGCTCGTGCTGGCAGACGGACAGTGGTGGCCCCGGTGGCAACTGGTCGGCGGCGAAAGCCAGCGCGCGTGGTCGAGTGAGCTTGCCGCGTCGATGCCCTCGGTGCAGCGGCATGTCGACAGACCCAAGAAGATTCTGGCGAGCCTTGCCGAGGAGCTCACCGATCCCATCGTCAGATCAATTTTGGGTAAGCCCGATTCGCAGCATCCGATGTGGGAAGCGCTGATCGAGGACGAACCGTACCTCGGCGGAACCCAGCAGATCGCGACCCTGCTTCAGCAGTGGCGGGTCACTCTCAGCGTCGACGAACCCTCCCTGGTGCTGCGTCTGATCGAACCCGACGACGAAACTATGAGCGAGAAGGTCACCAACGACGAGGACGGTGAAATCTACTGGACCCTGCAGGTCTGCCTGCGGTCCGACGGTGAAGCGCCTGTTCCCGTCCCGATGAACCGCAGGGTCGACGCCACTCTGCTCAGTACCGCTGTCCGCAAGCTCGGCGAGGCCGTGGCCGCTTACCCGCGACTTCGGGATCTGCCCTCTTTGCCAGACAGTCTCGACCTGTTGCTGCCGACATCGGTGGTGATCGACCTCGTCGAGCACGGGGCCACGGCATTACAGGCGTCGGGCACCACCGTGTTGTTGCCTCGGGCGTGGACCAGACTGGACCCGTCGATGCGATTGCGCGTCGACTCGCCGGGCGTGACGAAGGCGTCCGAGAACCGTGCGGTGGGCATGGACGAACTCGTGTCGTACGACTGGCAACTTCAACTCGGCGACATGGTCTTGACCGAGGCCGAGATGAACCGGCTTGCGGTCTCGAAGGGCGACCTCGTCCGGCTTCGTGGTCACTGGGTGATGGCTGATGGCAGCCAACTCGCGCGTGCCGCCAAGTATGTGGCCGAGCATCACGGCGACGGAACTCCGCTGAGCAAGCTGATGCGCGAGCTGACCCTGGCAGAGCCTCCGCCGGCACCGGTCGACGAGGTGCGTGCAACGGGATGGGCAGCGACTCTGCTCCAGCCGGGGGCGAAACCGGAAGTGATCCCGTTGCCCGCCGGGGTCGATGCAACGTTGCGGCCCTATCAGCGTCGGGGCCTGGATTGGCTCGTGTTCATGAGTCGTCTCGGCCTCGGCGCGGTCCTCGCCGACGACATGGGTCTCGGAAAGACTCTGCAGGTTCTCGCGCTCCTCGCGCACGAGCAGAGCCCGAAGCCGACCTTGTTGGTCGCACCGATGTCCGTCGTCGGGAATTGGCAGCGTGAGGCCGAGAAGTTCACTCCGGCGCTGCGGGTGCTGGTCCACCACGGGCCGAACCGCCTTCAAGGCGATGACCTGGACAAGGCGATCGCGCTGCACGACCTCGTCGTCACCACCTACGCATTGATGGCAAAGGACCGCGCTCAGCTTGCCGAGCAGTCGTGGCGACGAGTAGTGCTCGACGAAGCCCAGCACATCAAAAATTCTGCGACCGTGCAGGCGAAGGCAGCCTGTGCGATTCCGGCCGATCACAAACTCGCGCTCACCGGAACCCCCGTGGAGAATCGTCTCGACGAACTCCGCTCGATACTCGACTTCGCGAATCCGGGGATGTTGGGTCGCCCGACGGACTTCCGCAAACGTTTCTCGGTTCCGATCGAGCGGGAAAACGACGAGAACGCGGTGTCTCGGTTGCGGGCGATCACCTCGCCGTTCATTCTGCGCCGAGTCAAGACTGATCCGACCGTCATCACGGATCTACCGGAGAAGAACGAGATGACGGTGCGCTCGAATCTCACGGCCGAGCAAGCAGCCTTGTACAAGGCAGTAGTCGACGAGATGATGGCGCAGATCTCGAACTCGAAGGGGATGAAGCGCAAGGGTGCGGTACTGGCCGCACTCACCCGGCTCAAGCAGGTCTGTAATCATCCCGCCCACTTTCTGTCCGACGGCTCGCCGGTGCTCAAGCGAGGTCAGCACCGTTCCGGGAAGATCGGTCTGGTCGAGGACATTCTCGATTCGGTCATCGGCGATAACGAGAAAGCGTTGTTGTTCACCCAGTTTCGCGAATTCGGCGAGATCGTGGCGCCGTATTTCGCCGAGCGCTTCGGCACCGAAGTTCCGTTTCTGCACGGCGGGGTCAGCAAGTCCAAGCGCGATCGGATGGTCGAGTCGTTCCAGTCCGAGAATGGCCCGCCGATCATGATGCTCTCGCTCAAGGCCGGGGGCACGGGCCTGAACCTGACGGCGGCGAATCACGTCGTCCACCTGGATCGGTGGTGGAACCCGGCAGTGGAGAATCAGGCGACCGATCGCGCATTCCGTATCGGTCAGCGAAAGAATGTTCAGGTTCGGAAGTTGTTGTGCGTGGGTACAGTCGAGGAGCGAATCGACGGGATGCTCGGTTCGAAACAGGACCTTGCCGACCTTGCCGTCGGGACGGGTGAGAACTGGGTGACGGAGATGAACACCGCCGAACTGCATGAGCTGTTCCGCCTCAGCGAGGATGCGGTGGGCGAGTGACGGCAGATTTCAGTCAGTACGGTAAACGCCGAAAGGCCAAGGGTGGTATCGAAGCTCGCAACAAGCGGGGTTCGTTCGGGGAGACATGGTGGGGGCGGCACTTCGTCACAGCCATGGAGGATCTCGCCGATCCGGGCCGTATCGCCCGCGGCCGGACCTACGCCCGGCAAGGCCAGGTCCTCAACCTGGGAGTCGAGCGCGGTCAGATCTACGGTGAGGTGCAGGGCAGTCAGCTGGAACCGTTCTCGGCGTCCGTCACCGTCGATCCGCTGACCGAGGGGCAGATTTCCGCCCTGATGGATCGCGTTCGGTCGAATCCGGGCATGCTTGCGGAGTTGGCGTCCAACTCGATTCCGCAGGCGCTCGCCTCGTCGTTGTTGCCGCACGACCGTGGACAGCTCGACTTCGATTGCACGTGCCCCGACGACGGATGGCCGTGCAAGCATGCTGCTGCATTGATGTATATCGCCTCCGAGCACGTCGATGCATCGGCCGCAACGATCCTGACTCTGCGAGGCGTGGACCTGGATCTGCTGATCGAGGGGGTCGGCGACGCCACGGTCGAGTTCGATCGTGGCGACTGGTTCGGTGACGACGGCGTGTTTCCTTCGCTGCCGAAGCGTGATTTCGTGCCCGCGGTCGACGATCTGGATCTGATGGCGTTGCGGCGTGCGCTGCGAGCGACGGGCATCGAAGAATTGGAGGTAAAGCAGGCTGTCGCGGACTTGGTGCGGTTCTATGATCGGTTGTAGCGCTCTGCCTATGTGAGTGCGAATCTTTGGGTTCGCACTTGGACACAGGGCTCTAGACATACGTGGAAGTCCGACTATAGGATGGGCACACTTCATAATTTTGTATCGAAAGGACGAATCATGACCCGCGAACTCACGCATTTTGTCGGCGGTAAGCACGTGTCCGGACAGTCGGGCAATTTCGGCGACGTCTTCGACCCCAACACTGGTGAGGTCCAGGCTTTGGTGCCGCTGGCCAGCGACTCCGAGGTCGAAGCGGTCATCGCCGACGCCGAACACGCTCAGCTCGAGTGGGCGAAGTGGAACCCGCAGCGTCGTGCCCGCATCCTGATGAAATTCGTCGAGCTCATCAACCGCGACATGGACGAGTTGGCTCGTCTGCTCTCGAGCGAGCACGGCAAGACCGTCGCCGACGCCAGGGGAGATGTTCAGCGAGGGCTCGAGGTCATCGAGTTCGCGATCGGTATTCCGCACCTGCTCAAGGGCGAGTACACCGAGGGCGCGGGCAGCGGAATCGATGTCTACTCGATGCGTCAGCCTCTCGGAGTCGTTGCGGGCATCACCCCGTTCAACTTCCCCGCGATGATTCCTCTGTGGAAGCTAGGACCGGCAATTGCCTGCGGAAACGCGTTCATTCTCAAGCCGTCCGAGCGCGATCCGTCCGTGCCGCTCAAGTTGGCCGAACTATTCGTCGAGGCAGGTCTTCCACCGGGCGTATTCAATGTGGTGAACGGCGGAAAGAACGCTGTCGACGTGTTGCTGACCGACGAGCGCGTCAAGGCAATCGGTTTCGTCGGATCTACTCCGATCGCGCAGTACATCTACGAAACTGCAGCCAAGTACGGCAAGCGCGCACAGTGCTTCGGCGGCGCCAAGAACCACGCGATCATCATGCCTGACGCAGACCTCGACCAGGTCGCCGACGCACTTCTCGGGGCAGCGTACGGGTCCGCCGGCGAGCGCTGCATGGCCATCTCGGTCGCCGTCCCGGTTGGTGAAGAAACCGCAGACGCCCTGGTCGCGAAACTGACCGATCGTGTGGGAACGCTGAAGATCGGACGCAGCGACGACGAGAACGCGGACTTCGGACCTCTCGTCGGAAGTGACGCGTTGAACCGAGTGAACGAATACACCCAGATCGGCGTGGACGAAGGTGCCGAGCTTGTCGTCGACGGACGCGGGTTCAGTCTCGAAGGTCACGAGAACGGATTCTTCGCCGGCGCAACATTGTTCGACAAGGTAACTACGGACATGCGCATCTACAAAGAAGAGATCTTCGGGCCGGTTCTGATCGTTGTCCGCGCTACGGACTACGAGGATGCGCTGCGACTGCCCTCGGAGCACGAGTATGGCAACGGCGTTTCGCTTTTCACCCGCGACGGCGACACAGCACGCGACTTCTGCTCACGCGTCCAGGTCGGCATGGTCGGGGTCAACGTCCCGATTCCGGTCCCCATCGCGTACCACACCTTCGGGGGTTGGAAGCGTTCAGGATTCGGCGATCTGAACCAGCACGGACCCGATTCGATCCGGTTCTACACCAAGACCAAGACGGTCACGCAGCGTTGGCCGTCCGGCACCAAAGAACAGGCCGCGAACCACTTCGTCATTCCGAACATGGACTGACCGCCGATGTTCACTTTGACCGACGACGAACGAGCGATCAGCGACACCGCGCGCGATTTCGCCGACGAGTTCCTGGCGCCCAACGCTATCGAATGGGATCAGAGCAAGTACTTTCCAGTCGAGGTCCTGCGCAAGGCTGCAAGCGTGGGGATGGGCGGAATCTACATCGGTGAGGACGTCGGCGGATCGGCTCTGACCCGTATCGACGCGGTTAGAATTTTCGAACAACTAGCCACCGGTGACCCGTCTATCGCGGCATATCTATCCATTCACAACATGGTGACCTGGATGATCGACACCTACGGCGACGACGAGCAGCGTCGAGCGTGGGTGCCGGGACTGTGCTCGATGGACCAACTGGGAAGCTATTGCCTCACCGAACCCGGTGCGGGTTCGGACGCCGCCGCACTGAGCACCAAAGCCGTTCGTGATGGTGAGGATTACGTCCTCAACGGGGTGAAGCAGTTCATCTCGGGGGCAGGGGCCTCCGATATCTACGTCGTGATGGCACGGACGGGTGAACCCGGTCCGAAGGGAATCTCGGCGATCGTTGTTCCCAAAGAGTCAGCGGGTCTCTCGTTCGGTGCGAACGAGAAGAAGATGGGGTGGAACGCTCAGCCGACGCGTCAGGTCGTCTTCGAGGATGTCCGGGTCCCGGCAACCAACCTGCTCGGCAACGAGGGCGATGGTTTCCGCATCGCGATGAACGGTCTCAACGGTGGACGGTTGAATATCGCGGCCTGTTCGGTCGGCGGGGCGCAGAGCGCGCTGGACAAGGCCGTTGCGTACCTCTTGGAACGAAAGGCATTCGGGGCTCGGTTGCTCGATTCGCAAGCCTTGCAGTTCCGGTTGGCGGATATGCACACCGAACTCGAGGCGGCCCGGACGCTGCTGTGGCGTGCTGCTGACGCGTTGCAGGAGAATGCACCCGACAAGGTCCAACTGTGCGCAATGGCAAAGAGATTCGCCACCGATACCGGGTTCGACGTTGCCAACGACGCGTTGCAGTTGCTCGGTGGTTACGGGTACCTCGCAGAGTACGGTGTGGAAAAGATCGTGCGAGATCTTCGTGTCCATCAGATCCTCGAGGGGACAAACGAAATCATGCGGGTCGTCGTGGCCCGCTCGATCGTGGGAGCAGCATGACAGAAGCAAGGCCCGCAGAACGAACCGAAGATTCGAGTGAAGTAATCCTGGAGTCGAAAAACGGCGTTGGGCACATCATCCTGAATCGGCCGAAGGCGATCAACGCACTCAATCACGCGATGGTTCAGCAGATCGCTGCACAGCTCGACGTGTGGGCCAAGCGCGAAGACATCGAACTGGTGCTCCTGACGGGCGCCGGTGAACGTGGACTGTGCGCGGGCGGCGACATCGTCTCGATTTATCACGATGCGAAAGAGGGCGGCAGCGGGTCGAAGGACTTCTGGCGCGACGAGTACATCCTCAACGCGGCCATTGCGCGGTTCCCCAAGCCGTACGTTGCGATCATGGACGGGGTGGTGATGGGCGGCGGCGTCGGGATGTCGGCGCACGCCAATACTCGCATCGTGACCGAGCGGTCAAAAATAGCGATGCCCGAGGTCGGTATCGGTTTCATCCCCGACGTCGGCGGCACCTACCTGCTGGCGCGCGCTCCGGGCGAGATCGGCACGCACCTCGGACTCACGACGGCGCGGATGGATGCGGGCGACGCCATCGCAGCTGGTTTCGCAGACCACTACATGCCGTCGTCGAATTTGGAAAAGTTCTACGCCGCACTCGAGACAGGGACTCTGTCGGAGGCACTCGTCGAGTTCACCGAGGAGGCGCCCGGTTCCACCTTCGACACCTCCCGCGACTGGATCGATCAGTACTACGCCGCCGACACCGTCGAGGCGATCGTGGAAGGACTGCGTGGCAGTGGCATCGAAGAGGCGGAAAAAGCGGCAACCGATATTGCATCCAAGTCGCCGACCTCGCTCAAGGTAACGCTCAGGTCCCTGCGTTCGGCAGCGACTGCATCGTCGTTGGAGCAGGTACTGGACGAGGAATACCGCGTCTCGCTTGCCTCGCTCGCCTCCCACGACTTGGTCGAGGGAATTCGAGCTCAGGTCGTCGAGAAGGACCGAAACCCACAATGGTCACCGTCGACGCTCGAAGGCGTTACTGCGGCGGACGTCGATCGATTCTTTGCTCCGCTCGGAAATTCGGAACTGGGACTGCACAAGGGCTTGGAGGCCGGCAGCAATGAGTGAGAAGACAATTGGGTTCATCGGTCTCGGCCACATGGGCGGGCCCATGGCCGCGAACCTCGTCAAAGCCGGTTACACCGTTCAGGGCTTCGACCTCGTCGAGGCGGCGCTGACGCAGGCCACTGCTGACGGAGTGACCGTCGTCGAATCGGCGGTCGCTGCCGTCAGCGACGCCGACATCGTCATCACGATGCTGCCCAACGGTCGCCTGGTCCTCGACCTCTACGACGAGCTCCTCGCGGTGGCAGCGCCGGGAACGTTGTTCGTCGATTCGTCCACGGTCGACGTCGCCGACGCTCATGCCGCGCACAAGAAGGCGCACGAGGCCGGGCATCGGAGTCTCGATGCTCCCGTTTCCGGTGGTGTCGGCGGAGCGAGCGCCGGGACGCTGACGTTCATGGTCGGCGGCTCCGAGGACGCTTTCACTTCTGCCGCGGCCATTCTGGATGTCATGGGGCGCAAGGTCGTGCACTGTGGACCGGCCGGCAACGGTCAGGCCGCGAAGATTTGCAACAACATGATCCTCGGTGTGTCCATGATCGCGATCAGTGAGGCATTCGTCCTGGGGGAGAAGCTCGGGCTGAGCAACCAGGCGCTCTACGACGTGGCTTCAACGGCTTCCGGCCAGTGCTGGGCTTTGACCACCAACTGTCCGGTGCCAGGCCCGGTCCCGACCTCCCCGGCCAACAATGGCTATACGCCCGGTTTTGCTGCGGCACTGATGGACAAAGATCTCTCCCTCGCAGCAAACGCGCTGCGAGACAACGGAGTCGAAGGTGTCCTCGGGTTGCAGGCCGCAGAACTGTACGCGCGGTTCAAGGAAACGTCCGGCGGCGGAACCGACGTGGACTTCTCTGGCATCATCAACGACATCCGCGAACGATCGAATGGAGCTGCTGAATGAGCGAGTACGAAACTATCCTGTTGGAGCGGCGCGGACGCGTCGGCATCATCACGCTGAACCGTCCGAAGGCTCTCAACGCCTTGAACTCGCAGTTGATGCGAGAGGTTGTCTCTGTCGTCGACGAGCTGGACCGCGACGCCGGCATCGGGGCGATTCTCATCACTGGTTCGGAAAAGGCATTCGCTGCCGGCGCCGATATCAAGGAGATGCAGCCGAAGTCCTACATGGATGTGTACCTGGACGACTTCTTCGCCGCGTGGGACCGACTCAGTTCGGCGCGGACTCCGATCGTTGCTGCCGTGGCGGGATATGCCCTTGGCGGTGGATGCGAGCTGGCAATGCTGTGTGATGTGTTGATCGCCGCCGACAACGCGGTGTTCGGTCAGCCAGAAATCAAGTTGGGCGTCATCCCCGGTATCGGTGGCTCGCAGCGACTTACCCGCGCCGTCGGCAAAGCCAAAGCGATGGAGATGGTCCTTACGGGAAGAAACATGAAGGTGGAGGAGGCCGAACGGGCAGGGCTCGTCTCCCGCATCGTGCCGGCTGCAGATCTGCTCGAGGACGCTATCGCGACTGCGACGACCATCGCCGAGATGTCGCTGCCGATCGCAATGATGGCCAAAGATGCAGTGAACCGGTCTTTCGAATCATCTCTTGCCGAGGGAGTTCTGTTCGAGCGCAGGCTGTTCCACTCGGCCTTTGCCACCGAGGATCAGAAAGAGGGCATGTCAGCTTTCATCGAGAAGCGTCAGGCGAAGTTCGTCAATCGCTGATCGTGCCGTGAGTTCAGCCCTGCTGTGCGGACAGCAGGGCTGCGCCTCTGGCCGCTCACCAGGCAGAGGTTGTTCCCGTATCGTCGAAATCGCCTGCAGTGCGCCGTAGTTCGGCGAGAATCTGCACCAGCGAGGTGAGCCGATCCGCCGCCAGTCCCGGCTTGGCAAACACCTGCTCGTTGAGCATTTCGGTAGCCTGCACGGCGAGTGTGCGGCCCGTGTCGGTGATCTCCACCAACGTGGTGCGTCGGTCGCTCGGATGCGGCACCCTCCGCACATAGCCGGCAGCTTCCAGTCGATCGACTGCATTGGTCACACTTGTGGGGTGGACCTGAAGCCTCGCGCTGGCTTTCGCCATCGGGAGCGCGCCGTTCTTCGTGAACGTCAGAAGGGTCAGCAGTTCGTATCGCGAGAACGTCAACCCGGTCGGTTTGAGCGTCTCTTCGACTCGTGCAAGCATGATTTGCTGAGCCCGCATCAACGACGTGACAGCAGCCATTCCGTCGGCGACGTCGCCCCAGCCATGGGCGGCCCACTGTCGGTGGGCCTCTGCGATGGGGTCGAGTGGAAGTGGCGAAGCAGACATGCCGTCCATCATCCCATGCGCTGCGATTCCGGCATTCTTGTGTGCTGCTTCAGCCTCCATAGAAACGCTGGCTCGGGCAGCCCAGATCCATCCGTCCACCCTTGAGGTGTCGAAGCCCGAGCATTGCGCCCCACGGGCCGATGACCCACACCGGCCAGGGGTAAAGAAAGTTGCCAGCGGCGATCGACGTTATCGCCCAGATGGACAAGCAGAGAAGTCCGACGCCTGCCCAGGTGAGCCATTCGCGGTTTATGTGACCGCGGGCGGCTTTCGGCGAGATCGGTGCAGCGTCGATCGCGCTCGGCAAATCGGCTAGCAAAGCGGCGAGGTCCCCTCTGGTGACGGAGGCGTATGCCCGCGCATCGAACTTGTCCAGGGTGAGTCTTCCTGTCGCAACGTGGGTGGTCAGCGACTGTACGGCCTCGTCGCGCTCGGCATCGGAGACCTGCGCAGTTGCTTGGTACTGGTCCGAAGAGGTTGGGTGCGCCATCTCGAGCTCCGTCCATCCAGAATCGCACATTCCACAGTGGAATGTGCGATTTTCAGCATCGACCTCCCACAATGGAATGTCAAGGTGTGTGACGATGGCAGCGTGACAACCGCGCAGTCCCCACTCAACGCGACGGCGGCATCGCTGCTCGGATTCCTTCATCGTGGATCCATGACTGGCTGGGACCTCCATGCGACCGCCGAATTGTCCATCGGCGGATTCTGGACTGTGACGCGCAGTCAGGTCTATCGAGAGTTGGGGGTGCTCGCCAAGCGCGGTCTGGTGGCGGCTGGCGACGTCGGCGCACGGGCACAGAAGCCGTTCACGATCACTGCTGCAGGCAAGGCCGCTTTTGGGCAGTGGATCGACAGGGATCCAGGCGATGCGGCAATTCGGCACCCATTGCTGTTGACCATGGCCTTCGCGCAGCACCTGGAGCCTGGGCGACTCCACTCGATACTGGTGAGCCACCGGCAACACCACGCGGACAAGCTGGCCGAGTATCGCGCGCAGCGTGACGTCTCAGGCGGAGCGAGCGTATTCGACCTCGCGACACTGGATTTCGGTATCCGTTACGAACAAGCGACGCTCGACTGGTTCGATGCGCTGCCGTCCGAGTGGCCGGACCGTCAGGCCAGCAACTGAGGCACTCGGGCGACGGTGACCGCCCAATCGGCGTCGCCTCGCCACGGTCGCAGGTCCCACGTCGAGAAGCGATGTTCATGGCGAAATCCGACCGACTCGAGGTCCTCGTCGAATGTGTCCACTGTGTATTCCCTGTCTGTTGCGAACCCGGCGACGAACACTCCGCCCGGCTTCAGGTGCGCCGCCATCCGGCCGAGAGCCTGTCGTTCGGTCCCCGGCGTCATGAACACCATGACGTTCCCGGCGACCACGACGGCGTCGAACATCTCACCGAGGTCCAGTTCGGTCAGATCTCCCTGATGGACCGTCAGGTCGGTGTGCTCCCGTGCCGCGTCGACGAAGACCGGATCGAGATCGACCGCCGTGACTGCATGTCCGCGCCGGGCGAGTTCGGCGCCGAGACGGGCTGTGCCGCAACCAGCGTCGAGCACCGCGCTGCCAGGAGCAAGTAACGCGTCGACCATTCGCGCTTCACCGTGGAGATCGGCCCCTTGCTCTTCGAGCTGAGCGAATCGTTGCACGTACTGCCTGGACTGGTCCTCGGTGTTCTCGTTCTGCCAGCGTGTGGGGGACATGGCGCCACCCTAGCGGCGGGTCTGGGCCGCCGAAAAACGCCGATCGATATCTTCGCCGTCGAGCCCGAAGTCTTCGAGGGTGTACTTGTGCGCCGGAGCCCGCTGCCCGGTTCGGCTTTCGTTGTGCATCGATTCCATGGCGGTAAGCGCGTCGGCGCTGAGGTCCAGCCCGAAGTGCCCGTACACCTGCGACACCGTACCGAGTGGGTCGGCGACGAAGTCGTGATAGTCGACGTCGTAGAACTGGGCCGCATCCGCACGAGATCGAGCGGCCGAGAAGGTATGAACGCCTCGCTCCCAAAGATCGACCTGGGTCCGGCCGATGACGTCGCCGCGGAACAGATCCGACCACCCCTGCGTGGCGTGTTCGGCGAGGCTGCACATCGACGGCATGATCGTGCGAGGCTCGCGGTGGCACTGGATGATCAACGCATCGGGGTAAACCTGCAGTAACTCGTCGAGCGCGAACAGGTGGCTCGGATTCTTCAGAACCCAGCGGCGATCGGCGTCGTGCAGCCCGATGAGCTGAAGATTCTTCTTGTGGCGCTCGTAGGTGGAGATCCAGTTCTGCTCGGCAAGCCAGGACGAGTACGTCGGAAGGTAGGCGAGGCATTCGTAGGCCACGGACTGCACCGATTGGCGGAGCAGTTGCCAGCACTCCTCGACCTCGCCCGCCGACATGTAGTGCACCCCCATGAACTCGGGATGCTCGACGTGGTGTTGCGCGAAGCCCTTCTCGATCTGCTGAAACACCGGGTTCGACTCCCACGACTCCCGGGGCGGCCGGGGCTGCGGTATCTCGGTCAGCCACATTTCCAAGCCTTGATGCGCCGGGTCGACGGTCAACAGTCGATGCAACGCGGTCGTTCCTGTGCGTGGAAGTCCGGTGACGAAGATCGGCCGCTCGATCCGGACGCCGGCATGCGCGGGGTTCTGCTTCCATGCCAGTTCGCTCAGAGACCGCGCCACCAGCGCACCGCGCAGGAAGAACCGGCTCATCTTCGATCCCTGGGCGGTCAACTGCGCGTCGCGGTTGTACGAGTCCAACAACACGCCTAGGGCTTCGATGTACTCGCTGGACCCGAAATCATCGAGTCCGGTGTACTTGGTCGCCGACGCATGCAGATCCTCGACGGTTCCGACGTCGGTGCGTTCCACGGTCATTCTTTGCTCCTAATGATGGTATTCGCCGCAATTGACGTCGAGGCATTGGCCGGTGATCGCCCGAGCTGCGGGGGAAGCAAGAAACACGACGGCGTCGGCGATCTCGTCGGGTTCGGGTAGTCGCCGCAGGTCCATGGTCGAAGCCGTGTGCTCGTAGATTTGTTCGCTGGTGGTGCCGTACTTCTTTGCCATATGGCTGAAGTAGCCCTTCAGCGTCTCACCCCAGATGTAGCCCGGGGCAACGGTATTGACGCGGATTCCCTGCGGTCCGAGTTCGCTCGCAAGAGTTTCCGACATGGCGAGCAATGCGGCCTTCGCGATTTTGTAACCGCCGAATTTAGGTTGCGAGTGCCGGATGACGGCAGAGTTGATCATCACGATCGAGCCTTCCGATGCCGCCAACGCCGGGGTGAACAATTGCGACAACCGCAGCGTCGCGAACACCGATAGCTCCAATCCCTGCCGGATGACAGCGGGGTCGGTGTGGGCTAAGTCTTTCATCGACGGGATCGCGAACGCGTTGTTGACGAGGACGTCCACGTGGCCGAACGCCTCCATCGCGCTGGAGACAAGGGCCTCCGATGAGTCGGCGTCGGTGATGTCCGCCGCGACGGTTGCGGCCTGCCGGCCGAGTGCGGTTACTTCGCCGGCGACCTCTGACAGGTAGCTTTCGGTGCGCGCGGCCAGTACCAGATCGGCGCCTGCCGCGGCGCTGCGTAGGGCGATGGACCGACCGAGGGACGGACCGACACCGGAGACGACCACAACTTTGCCGTCGAGCAAACCCGTCATCCGAGCATCCTTTCTCCAACAGCCTCGCGGCGTGCTGCGATGCGCAATGCGAAATCCGCCGGGGAGATCTTGTTCGAAGCGTAGTGCGGTAGACGGGATGAAATATCGTCGAAGTCGACCACTTCGACGGTGGGTCCGTCTGCGGCCGTCATTTCGCGGGACACTCGTTGCCACCGAAATTGTGCGTAGCCGCGGGCGTGGCCTGTCGTCTCGATCCAGTTCGTCACCTCAGGGTTTCGTTCGCTGACCACGAGCCTGATGTAGCCGTCCGGATCGATCTGCGCTTGCTCTGCGGTCAACGAAGTTTGGTGATCGATATAGTCGAGGGAGACGTACCACATGCTGCCCAGTTGAAAGCCTTGGTACGGCGCGTCGGATACGGGCACGGTAATGATCATGGCCTGGTCCTCGCGCAGTTCGTAGTGACCGGCCGAGGAGTACTGGGTGCTGAGTCCTCCTGGCGTGAGCCGAGGTTCGGTCAGGGTGTTGACCTCGAGATTCAGATAGAACCACTGCGGGAACTGTAGAAATGTACGGATGCGGCCGAGTAGCATCTTCCCCGCTGTGGAATAGCGTTTCTGCACTGACTCTTTCGTCGGAGCTTCGGGGGACTGACCCTCTGCTCCCGCCCGATGGATCGTGAGTGTGCCCCGTGTTGCCGACCAGTCGCTGGAGACCTCGCGAACGACCAACATCGACGAACCCTCGCCCAGAGTGAAGTGGTTGGGCAGCTCGGAGGGACGGCCGAAATGAAGTTCGAATTCTCCATCGGGGCCGATTTCGATCAGGCGGTCGTCGAAGGCCGTGAGGCTGTCCGGAACGTCGACGGGGGAGTAGTCGCCCTTGAGTATCTGGAAGCTGAGATCGGTGGTAGTTCCACGTTTTCCTCGCACGATGTACTCCGCGTCGTCGCGGATATTGGCATGAAAGTACAGCGTGTCAG
Source organism: Mycobacteriales bacterium (assembly GCA_038242295.1). Lineage (GTDB taxonomy): Bacteria > Actinomycetota > Actinomycetes > Mycobacteriales > Mycobacteriaceae > Rhodococcoides. Next base: position 24,276 of record JBBSSG010000023.1, read on the forward strand.
GGTTGTCGAGGCCCATTTTGGTGTACGGCCCGGTCGAGCTCGCAAAGAATGGGAAGTCCTTGTCGTACGCCCAGGCCATCTGGATGGAGGCGCGGATGCTGCCGGCAAGGTAGTCGTACCCCTCGATCAGATCCTGTTCGGTTCGAATGTGCGGAGCATTTTCGATGACCTTCTCGGCTGCCGCGATTGCTTCCGCGAGTGAATCGGTGAGCACAACATCTCCTGGTGCCTAGTGGTACACATATGGACCGATGTGGTAGAACGAGTTCTGTACCGACAATAGAACGTGTTCTAGGAGTGGTCAATGAGTAGTCGAACTTCTCCCCCTACCGATCGAGTCGTTGCGGTGCTGGATTTTCTGGTTGCCCGAAGCGAACGTCGATTCGGACTCTCGGCGCTGGCTCGCGAACTCGGACTGAGCAAGCCAACCTGCCTGGGCATCCTGACCTCGCTGGTGGACGGTGGATACCTCGTTCGGGATCCTGTCTCGATCACTTATGGGCTCGGGCCTGCGCTGATTGCGGCCGGTCGTGCGGCGCAGCAGGGGTTCGCGATCGGGGAGCTCGCGCGTGCGCATCTGGGTGTGCTCAGTGCCCGCTTCGACACCACGTGCACGGCGTCCGCTGTTGTCGGTGACCGCATCACCATCCTCGAGCTGACGTGTCCAGAGGGGCGGCGAGCTGCCCTGAAGGTCGGTCAGGTCTACCCGTTCGCGCCGCCAGTCGGACTCATGTACGTGCTGTGGGACACCGACGAAAGGCTGGAGTCCTGGCTGAGGCGAGAGCCGACGCTGCCGATCCGGATGGATGTCGAGCATCTGCGACGGGTAGTTCGGGAGTGCCGTCAGACCGGATATCTCGTCGAGACGCTGACGGCAGTGGGACAGAAACTGCACACTGTGATGGCTGGGGTTGCTGCGCACGATCTTCCGAGCGAGGTGCGCGAGCTTTTGGGTGAGATGGTTTCCGGCTTGGGGGAGCGGGTGTATCTGGGTGCCGAGGAGGCGGGTGCCGACGCTGCGCATGAGGTGAGCGTCATCGCCGCCCCGACGTACGACGCGCAAGGTCATCAGTCGTTGGTGCTTACGCTGCACGTCGGCACGTCGATCTCGGGCGAGGCAATCGCAGAACGCGGCCGAGCGCTCACCGCTGTCGCCGGCGCGATCACTGCAGAGGTGGGCGGACATGCACCGACCCGTTGACCAATACTGAAACGCGTTCTATTCTTCGAACACGGATTTGAACCACACCGGTCCACATATGGACCGACGTGTCGTGACTGGAGGACTTCAACGGTGTCGACCTCGTACGAACTGACTCACCTGGCTGCTCTCGAAGCGGAAGCCGTCCATATCTTCCGCGAAGTCGCCGCCACCGCCGAACGCCCGGTGCTGTTGTTCTCCGGCGGCAAAGATTCGGTGGTGATGCTGCATCTGGCAGCCAAGGCTTTTTGGCCCGCACGACTTCCGTTCGCCGTGATGCACATCGATACCGGCCACAATTTCGAGGAAGTCCTCTCCTTCCGTGACCGAGCTGTCGAGCACTTCGGCGCCAACCTGACGGTGGCGCGGGTTCAGGACGATATCGATGCCGGACGCTCGCTCGAAGAGGCCGGACCGAGGGCAAGTCGGAACCGTTTGCAGACTGCGACGCTGCTGCGCGCGATCGCCGAGAACTCGTTCGACGCGGTGTTCGGCGGGGCGCGCCGCGACGAGGAGAAGGCACGAGCCAAGGAACGCGTGTTCAGCTTCCGCGACGAACACGGCCAGTGGGATCCCCGTCGGCAGCGCCCTGAACTGTGGCAGCTGTACAACGGTCGACACCGGCGGGGCGAACACTTTCGCGTGTTTCCCCTCTCGAATTGGACCGAACTCGACATCTGGCAGTACATCGCTGCGGAGCAGATCGAACTACCGGGGCTTTATTACGCGCACCGCCGAACAGTGGTGCCCAGAGACGGGATGCTCTTGGCCGTCTCGGACTTGGTCCCAGTGTTGCCCGGTGAAGAATCGTTCGACCGAACCGTCCGTTTCCGGACCGTCGGTGACGCAACATGCACCGGTTGCGTGGAGTCGACGGCGGCCGATGCTCACGACGTGGTGACTGAAGTTGCTGCCAGCAGAATGACCGAACGCGGCGCAACGCGGGCCGACGACCGCATCTCGGAGGCAGGAATGGAAGACCGCAAAAAGGAAGGGTACTTCTGATGTCCCAACTGCTACGAGTAGCCACAGCAGGCAGCGTCGACGACGGCAAATCGACACTCATCGGCCGGCTCCTCTACGACTCGAAGTCGATCTTCGAGGACCAGTTGGAGGCCGTGGAGAAGACCAGTCGAGACCGCGGGGGCGAGACGGTAGATCTCGCACTGCTCACCGATGGGCTGCGCGCCGAGCGGGAGCAAGGCATCACCATCGACGTCGCGTATCGATACTTCTCAACGCCGAGAAGGAAATTCATCATCGCCGATACTCCCGGGCACGAGCAATACACCAGGAACATGGTGACCGGAGCGTCGACCGCTGATCTTGCGTTGATTCTCGTGGACGCCCGTCACGGCATTCTCGAGCAGACGAGGCGGCATGCCTTCCTCTCTTCATTGCTCGGCATCCGGCATCTCGTGCTCTGCATCAACAAGATGGACTTGGTCGACTACTCGTGTGCTCGGTACGAAGAGATCAAGGCAGAGTTTCGGGACTTTGCGATGAAACTCGAAGTACCAGACCTCACGTTCGTGCCGATGTCAGCCATCGACGGCGACAACGTCGTCCACCGCACTACAAATATGCCCTGGTACGAGGGAAGCTCGTTGTTGCACCACCTCGAGGATGTTCACATTGCCTCCGACGGCAACCTCATCGACGCGCGATTCCCGGTTCAATACGTCGTTCGGCCCAAACACAGCTCCCGTCAGCATGCAGATTTCCGTGGGTACGCGGGCACCGTAGCGAGCGGAGTATTCAAACCGGGCGACGAAGTGGTCGCGCTCCCATCGGGGTTCGTCACCAAAATCGCAGCGCTCTGGGGGCCGGGTGGAGTGCCACTCGACGAGGGGTTCGCGCCGTCGGCGTTGTGCATGGAACTCGAGGACAAGGTCGACGTCGGCCGCGGCGACATGTTGTGTCGACCCAACAATCGCCCCCTCGTCGGCACCGATCTCGACGCAATGGTCTGTTGGCTCGCCGAGGGCACACAGTTGCGCAGCGACGACCGGTACGTCCTGATGCACACCACGGCGTCGACGGTCGCGCGCGTGGAGCGGCTCGACTACCGGCTCGACGTCAATACTCTGCACCGCGACGAGACTGCACAATCGTTGTCCACCAACGACATCGGCCGAGTGCAGATCCGCACGCACAATCCGCTGCTGTTCGATCCGTACCGGCGCAACCGAGTCACCGGCAGCTTCCTGCTCGTCGACGAGACATCCGGAGCCACCGTCGCGGCGGGGATGATTACCGGCCCCACGTTGACGGCATCGAAAGTTGTCTGGCACTCATCGAGGGTTACCCGCGACGAACGCGCCACGACAGGGGCCACGATCTGGCTGACCGGACTGTCGGCGTCGGGCAAATCCACCGTTGCAGCCGAATTGGAACGGCTGCTCGTCGCGTCGGGACGCCCGGCCTACCGGTTGGACGGAGACAATCTGCGGCATGGGCTCAATTCCGATCTCGGCTTCGATGCAGCCGACCGCACCGAGAACGTGCGGCGCGTGGGAGCGGTCGCCCAACTGATCGGCGACGCCGGGGTGATTGCGATTGCCTGCCTCATCAGCCCCTATCGCAAAGACCGGGACGCTGTACGGGCTGTGCACGAGAAGGCTGGGTTGCCCTTCTACGAAATCTTCATCGACACTCCGCTAGACGTTTGCGCGTCCCGAGACCCGAAGGGCATGTACGCCAAGGCTCTCGCTGGTGAGATTTCCGGTTTCACCGGAGTGGACGACCCATACGAGGCACCAGAGCAGGCCGAGTTGGTGCTGCATCCCTCGGACGGGGACCCGGCAACACAGGCCGCTCGGATTCTGGAATTGTTGGGATCGTGAGCGCACCGTATTCCGCGGACGACGATGCCCGATTCGCCGCCGACGTCGCCGAGTCCGCCGGCCGATTGTTGCTCGAGATTCGCGAGCGTGAGGGACGAAGCACCCAAGGACGGGAACTCGGCAGGCTCGGCGACACCGAAGCCAACGCCCTGATTCTCGCGCGATTGGCCAGCGAGCGCCCCGGCGACGCAGTCCTGTCCGAAGAGTCTGCGGATGATCTGCGACGCTTGAAGGCTTCCCGCGTCTGGATCATCGACCCGCTCGACGGTTCCCGTGAGTACGGCATCGAAGGCCGCGCCGATTGGGCCGTACACGTCGGACTCTGGGAGACGGGCAAGGGTATGACGGCGTCGGCCATAGCCCAACCTGCGCTCGGCGTCGTCTATTCGACGGCCGACGTAAGTGGTCCGCCGCCACAGTCCGGTCGTCCCACACTGGTCGTCAGTGACAGCCGGCCGCCCTATTACATGGACGATCTTGCCCGCGAAGTCGACGGCGAGGTCGTCACCATGGGATCGGCGGGGGCAAAAGCCATGGCCGTCGTGCGCGGCGATGTCGACGCCTACGTGCATTCCGGTGGGCAATGGGAATGGGACTCGGCAGCGCCCGTCGGAGTCGCCCTCGCAGCTGGATTACATTGTTCGCGAATCGATGGAACTCCGTTGCTGTACAACCAGTCTCATCCCTACCTGCCGGACCTGCTTATCTGTCGGCCCGAGCTCGCGGAATCACTGTTGGCGGGGATCGCCAAGTATGCAACCCGGGATGCTGATTCCGGACGGGTTGCGATGGCCCGCGAATACATCAAGGCTCTGCTCAGTCACGACGCCACCAAAGTACGTCTCGCCGACGAATGCCGACGCGTCGAGAACGGGCAGCAGACCGGCGACACCGGATCATTCATCAGCCATGAACTCGAGAACGGCGCGCAATACATCCCGATCATCGCCGTCCGGGATGTCAAGATCCGCGAGTGGGGCAGTAGCGTCGTAGCCCGCTTTGTGCTCGACTTCGACGGCGGAATGACCGTATCCGTGACCGAGCACTTCGATATTCCGGCCGGCGATATCGTCGCAATCACGGCGATCATCGAACCGGTAGGTTAACCGCCCAGATCCTCCAGTGCGCTGCTCAACTCGGCAGTTCTTGCCTCGGCGCCGGTAAGAACTCTACGCAAGCGCCGTGCTTCGCGATCGGTCGATTTCTCGGCCTTGCGGGCCTCGGTCTCCTCGGCTTCGGCGTCGTGCAGCTCGGCACGTAGGCGGACCAAGCGCTCTTTGATCTCGGTCAGATTTGTGGAGGCAGCGTTTACTGCCGAATCAGCAGCGTCGACGGCGTCACGGGCCGAAGCCTCGTCCTCGCGGGCCTCGGTGAGTACCTTGTGGGCCTCGGCGATGGCAGCGTGGTCGCGGGGATCCTCCGGTTCCTGGTCGGGTTTCAGGTGTGCTTCGGGCTTGGGCTCTGCGGGTTCGGACTCTTCGGACTCTTTGGGCTCGGGTGCCAGGGAGAGTACTGCGGGCCCGAAGCCGCTGTACGACTCGGCCGTAACGACTCGGCCCGCTCGCACCCGCTCGCCGATCTCGGGATCCGCGAGCGCTGCGCCGAGTGTCTGACCGACTTCCCGCGCTGTGTTTTCGCTGCTCGAGTGCCCGTGTTCGAGCGCGATTTCAACGGCCCGACGCGTCAGTGCACGGATCGACTGCGCCCGGGCGGCGGAGAGTTCCCTGAGTTCGTCGGCCGAGGATCGTCGTTGTGCGTCCCGTAGGCGGTCACCGAGATCGAAGAGGTCTGCAATGTCGTCAGGTTCGTCTCGGACGAGGAGGTTGACCATCCATCCCACGGTGGTGGGTTTGCGTAGCTTGCCGATCGCGGCCGCGAGCTTCCGGTTGCCGGATTCCTTCGCCGACGCGGCCGCTGCCGTCCGCGCAGCGACAAAGTCTTTTGGATCAACGGAATACAGTTCGGCGGCGGCGTCGTCGAGTTCGGAATCAGACATAACCAATCGTTGCATCAAAAGTGGCGTGCCTCGCCGTTCATCCCAATTCCTAGCACGCGGTGGTCCGACTATTGGGGACCTGCCACCGCTACCACGCCACTCGTCCACCTGTCGAAGCGTTACCGGCGAGGGTCATGACGACATCGACGCAACTGCTGCGTTGTTGAATGATTCGCGGGCGCGGGCGATTTGGACTTGATGTTGCTCGGTCCAGCCGACTGGTGCCTGGATGGTTCCCAGCAGTGTGCGGCCGAGGTCAGACAACAGGTATTCGACACGAGGCGGCATCTCCGGATAGATACGCCGGTCGATCAACCCATCGCGCTCGAGGTTACGCAGTAGCCCTCCGGAAATGCCGGGATGGATCA
>JBBSSG010000024.1:0-30505 GCA_038242295.1 Mycobacteriales bacterium
CAACAGTCGTATCCGCCGATCCGAGGATGCGTCGGGGTGTCGGGGTAAAGGAGACTGTTCGGCCACGTCGATACAGCCTAGGCGAGAGCTGCCCGAACCCCTACGCCCGTGTCTGTGCGCGTGCAGGCAGGAATGGCCGACCTTTCCATCTAGTATGGATTGGGTGTCTGCTGGCGAACGTGCAAACAGGAGCCGCCGCAACCCGCGGCGGCGGAATGCACGCGCCGATAGCAATAAGCCCCGGATGCGTACCGTCCGTGAAACCTCCGCCGGAGGCCTCGTGGTCGACGGCTTGGACGGCCCTCCCGCGCAGCAATGCGCAGCCCTCATCGGCCGCACCGACCGACGTGGACGCCTGCTCTGGTCGCTCCCCAAAGGCCACATCGAAAAGGGCGAAACAGCCGAGCAGACAGCCATGCGCGAAGTCGCTGAGGAAACCGGAATTCGTGGGTCGGTCCTGGCGTCGCTCGGCAGTATCGACTATTGGTTCGTCACCGAAGGCCGTCGTGTCCACAAAACGGTGCATCATTACCTGCTCCGTTTTCTCGGCGGCGAACTGTGCGACGAGGACATCGAGGTCACCGAGGTGGCCTGGGTGCCGCTCACCGAACTGTCCTCCCGCCTGGCCTACGCGGACGAACGCAAGTTGGCGGTCATTGCCAACCAACTGATCGAGGGAATGGCCAACCCTGACCCCGGCAAGCCCGTCGGGATGGAGTGAGCGTGCGAGGTTCGAAGGTCACTGCGGCCGCATTGACCGCATTCATGCTTGCCTTGATGCCGTCGGTCGCGTGGGCTCAAGACGGCGAAGCGAACACCACTACCGAGGGCAATACCAGCGAGGCCGGCGTCACCTACGATGCCGGCGACACCGACGTCCCGAAAACTCGATCCGGTAGGCAGTTCATGCGACTCGAAATCGACACTGTCGCCCCGAGCACCGTCACCACCAGCAGCAATCCTTTCGTCACCGTGCGCGCTACCGTCACCAACACAGGCGACAGACGAATCGACGACGTCAACGTCCGTATGCAGGCTGCGGACGCCGTGGAACGCCCGGAGGGGCTTCGGACAGTCCTGTCGCTCGACCAACAGTTCTACGCCGATGTCGGTGAGTTTCAGATCGTCGCAGACAGTCTGGAAAGAGGGGAGAGCAGCGACTTCGTTGTTTCGATGCCGCTCCGGAACAGTCAGGGACCCTCACTCGGTATCGACAAACCCGGTGTCTACCCGCTCCTACTCAACGTCAACGGGACGCCTGAATACGGCGGAACCGCACACCTCGACGACGCCCGCTTTCTACTCCCCGTCACCGGCGTCCCGCGTGACCCGGCCGCCACCGACCCATTGTCTCCCGAAGCGAATCCGTTGCCGCCGAACACTGCCGACCCGGTAGCGACGACGCTGCTGTGGCCACTGGCGGATAAGCCGCGCCTGGCTGCGGGCATCCCCGGTTCGCTGGACGAGAAAGTTCGGCTCATCGACGACGAACTCGCCACCGAAATGGCCTCGGGTGGACGGCTCGACGAGTTGTTGCAGGCCGTGGAGTTCGCTACGACGGATCAGCTCGACCCGGAGAACAGGTTGGCCGACAGCATGTGCCTGGCCGTCGACCCCGATCTGCTCGTCACCGTCTCGAACATGACCCGCGGCTATTACGTCGTCGACGATCCGGCGGACCCCACGGGGTCTGTCGAAGAGGGAGCCGGCCGCGACACTGCAACGGCTTGGCTCGGTCGACTCGAAGAGCTCGCCGGTTCGCTGTGCGTGACATCGATGCCCTACGCACAGGCGGACCTCGACACGCTCGGCAACATCGGCGATCCCTCGCTCACCGAGGCTGCACTGAGCTCTCCGGCCGACATCGTCGACACTATCCTCGGAGTCACATCACTGCGAGGAGTCGTGTGGAGTTCTTCGGGGCAGCTCGGCCCGTCGGCCGCGGAGGCAGTTCGCTCCATCGGGCCGAGCACTGCTCTGCTCGCGGACAGCAGCGTCGCACCCGCCGCGTCGAGAAGCATCTCGACCGTGCTGACCGATGACGCCACGGATGCGCAGTTGACTGCCACAGTGTTCGACGGCCCGACCTCGACCGCCCTCGCAGGCGTCGGAGCGACCCCGTCCACCCCGGTTTTCACCCCCGAGGACCAAAGATACGACCTGGCAAGCGACTCCAGGACCGCACGGCTTCAGGATGCACTGGGGGCACTGACGTGGCATTCGCTTGCGCCCGCCGAGGATGGACCGCGCTCGGTGACGATCGCTCCACCCCAGTACTGGACAGCAGGCGGCGACGAACCGGCCGCGGTTCTCTCGACAGTCTCTTCTCTGCTCCGCTCCGGGCTTGCCTCGCCACGCGGGCTGCCGAACCTCATCGCCGAGCCCCCCATCGGTCTTCCCGTCGAGACCCTCGGCATCAGCCAGCCCGACCGCGATATTGCTCTCGAGGATCGAATTCGTGCTCAGAGCGCACGGATCGAGTCTGTGCGGGGCTCCCTGTTGGAGGATCCACAATCAGCACTGACGCCTCGCTTCTACACCGCACCGCTACGTGAAGACCTGGTGCGCGCCATCGGCTCCGCTGACCGCGCCGGCAACTCCGCAACAGCACTCGCAGCCGCTCAACGGCGGGTGGACGCCCTGGAGGCCGGGCTGAAGGTGATCTTCGATTCCGTGACCGTTCTCGCTCCGGGAGGTATCTACACACTGGCATCCGAGGAGAGCCCGCTGTTGCTGGTCGCCCGCAACGACCTCCCCGTAGGCGTCAACGTGCGCCTCGACGTCGATGCACCGCCGGAGATGACGATCACGGATGTGGGCGCTATCCCGCTCCCTGCTCGGGGCAGCCGAACCATCACCGTTCCCACGCAGGTCGCCGATAGTCGGAACCTTTCGGTCGACTTCTCGCTCACCACTCTCGACGGGCAACGCTTGGGTGAGCCTTCGACGGTGTCCGTACGGTCGAACGCGTACGGACAGGCCCTCGCGATCATCACCGCGTCTGCTGGCATCCTCCTACTGGTGCTTGCCGGTCGTCGTCTGTGGCATCGATTCAAGGGTCAGCCCGACCCCGCGGACGAAGGGTACGAAAAGCCATGACGGGTGGAAACATCCCGTACGAGGGGGATTCCCCACGTCCGAGGGTGCCCGCGCCGCAAACTTTCCGGCGCGCGGCGCCGCCGCGTCAAGCTCCTTGGGAGCGTGAGCACGGTGCTCACGAGCGCACATACGGGGATCCGTTCCGCGGGATGCGCACATACCCCGCTCCGCCTTCGCCCGACGGTGGACCTGCACCGGACAATTCGGCCACCCAGCTGATTCCTCGTTTCCGCGACGAGGACTATCCACCCGTCGCCGCAGAACCAGACCAGAATCCGACCCCTGAGCAACCGTCGGGTACTTCCGCACAGAAGCCTCAACAGAGCCTTCTCGTGTCTGCCGGCTCCATCGCCATCGCCACCCTCGTCAGTCGAATCACTGGATTTTTCAAACAGTTGGTCATGTTGGCGATCCTCGGCGGCGCGATCGCCAGCGCGTTCACCTCGGCAGCCATCCTGCCCAACATGATCTCCGAGCTCGTCCTCGGAGCGGTGCTCAGCGCGATTGTCGTTCCGGTCCTCGTCCGAGCTGAAATGGAAGACGCCGACGGGGGCGCGTCATTCGTCCGCCGCCTGTTCACCATCGCCTTCACGATGCTGGCCATAGTCGCATTGATCGCGACGATCAGCGCGCCAATTCTGAGCAACATGCTGATCAGCGACACTGCAAGGGTCAGCAGCGAGCTGACGACCGCTCTGTCCTACCTGCTGCTGCCGGCGATCCTCTTCTACGGCCTGTCCGGGCTACTCACCGCCGTCTTGAACACCCGTCAGAATTTTCGGCCCGGCGCGTGGGCACCGGTGTGGAACAACCTCGTCGTACTCGGCATCTTCTCGCTTTACTTCTTGGTCCCCGGCGAGATCACGCTCGATCCCGTCAAGATGAGCGATCCCCACGTTCTCATTCTCGGCCTCGGTGTCACGGCCGGTGTGATAACCCAGGTCGTCACACTGATCCCAGCCCTCAAGCGCGAAAAGATCAGCCTTCGTCCGCTTTGGGGATTCGACCCGCGCCTCAAGACCTTCGGCGGCATGGCGCTGGCGATCGTGCTGTACGTCGTGATCAGCCAAGCGGGCCTCGTAGTCGCAACCAATATTTCGGCCCAGGCCGACGCAGCGGGCCCAACCATCTACTCGCAGGCTTGGATCCTGCTGCAACTTCCGTACGGCATCCTCGGCGTCACCGTGCTGACGGCGATCATGCCGCGGCTCAGTCGCAACGCAGCCGAGGGTAATACTCCCGCCGTCGTCGACGACCTGTCCGTCGCGACCAGGCTGACCCTTGTTGCTCTTGTCCCCATCGTGGTGTTCCTGACATTCGCCGGACCCTGGGTGGGCGAGGCCCTCTTCGGGTTCGGAAACTTCAAGAACGATGCGCAGCGCCTCGGCGAGGCCGTCAGTTGGTCTGCCTTCGCCCTCATCCCATACGCCCTTGTCCTGATTCATCTGCGCGTGTTCTACGCCCGCGAGCAGGCCTGGACGCCCACGTGGATCATCCTCGGTATCACCAGCGTCAAGATCACCTTGTCGCTACTGGCGCCGGTCATCGCCCAGGACGATAAGCAGGTGGTGTTGTGGCTCGGCGTGGCGAACGGACTCGGATTCGTCGTCGGCGCCTGTATCGGCGGATTCCTCCTGCACCGAAGCCTCGGCAACCTGCGGATGATCAACGTCGGCAAAACAATCTGGATGGTGGCGATCGCCTCCGCCGCCGGCGGGACCGCGATGCTCGCCATCGACCGAATCGCTGACCTCGGCCAGCTGACCGCACCTTTCGGTCCGATCGGTGCGATGCTCCGCGTCGGTATTTGCGCAGTATTCATGCTGGGGATCACGTTCGGCATCCTCTGGTTCGGGCGAATTCCCGAGGTATTAGCGGTAATTGTCGTGCTCCGCAAAGTCGTCCGCCGCTTGCGCGGCAAGCCTTCGACCGCCCCCGACCCGGCCAATTTCGTTTCATCGGAGACAGCCGAACTCGTCCCGGTCGGTGCATCCCCGCCAGCGTGGGAGACTGCACGCAACCAACTCCCGTACCCTGGTTCTCGGCGGACACCGGCGCTGTCCTCGCCCCGTTCGACTCAGGCGGGCGGAAGCTCGGGACAATTTGGGGCATACATGCGTGAAGGAGAGAGAGTGACCGACGACGATGTGGCTGGGGGGCCGGCCGAGTCCGTGGTAAACGGCGCCGACCGAGCAAAGGGCGGAGTCGAGGTGGACGACCGCACAAAGAACAAGTCGACCCAGGCCACACCCGTCGAGTCCGCAGCATCACCGTCTCAGTCCGCTGTCCCGTCCAAAGCTGTGCCGTCGCAGTCTGCTGCCTCACCCGCCGAGGCTCCCACTACAGCTGTGCCGAAAACTCCTGCATCGCAGCCTGCCGCTGCCGAAGACGAGGGCCAGCGCGTAAAGGCCGAGTCCCCCAAGGATGCGAACGCCGACGCTGCGTCCGAGGATACCGACCCGGTTTCGAAGGAAAAGAACGCCAAGCCGGCTGCCGGGAAAGACGACACATCCTCGAAGACACCCGAGGTCGGCCCTGACGACAAGTCCGCGAAGAAGACGGCAGCAAAGCCCGCCACTGAGAAGGCGGGCCCCGCGGCCCCAGACGAGACCGGCAGAAACCTGGCCGGTTCTCCGCAGATGCCGCCGATCGCGGCGGACGGAGACGCTGCTCGCTCACTTCGAGGACCGAAGCTCATTCCAGGAGCGTCCGTCGCGGGTGGTCGCTACCGACTGCTCGCACCCCACGGTGGCGCACGCGGGCTCAAATTTTGGCAAGCACATGACGTCAAGTTGGACCGCGAAGTCGCGCTGACGTTCGTCGACGCCGATCAGCAGGCAACAGCGGTCTCTGCAGACAAGTCAGCGGGCCCGCAAGCGATTCTGTCTCGTACGCTCCGTCTGGGGCGCATCAATTCGCCGGGTCTAGCGCGTGTGCTCGATGTGGTGCGCGGCAGTTCGGGCGGCATCGTCGTTGCCGAGTGGACGCCGGGTCGCTCACTCCGCGAGATGGCGGACACCGTGCCCTCTCCCACTGGTGCTGCCCGCGCGATAAAAGCGCTCGCGGCCGCGGCAGAGGCTGCACACCGCAGCGGGGGCGCACTGTCGATCGACCATCCCGATCGTGTTCGCATCAGCAGCAGCGGAAACGCTGTCCTGGCGTTTCCCGCAACTCTCTCCGACGGCGATCCGAGTTCGGACGTACGCGGACTCGGAGCGATGCTCTACGCACTGATCACCGCAAGATGGCCTTTGGCAGACAACGCAGGCGCTGCTGGTACCGGTGCCCCGTTGCGGTCTGTCGGCGGTATGAAGCCGGCCGATCGTGACTCGGATGGCAGTGTCGTCGAACCGCGTCGCATTCGGTCCGACGTTCCGTTCGAGATTTCGGCCGTCGCCGTCCGAGCACTCGAGCAGAACAGTGGTATTCGCACTGCCGCGACGGTGCAGCACGTATTGGATCAGGCTGCCGTCGTGAACGACAAGACGGATCTGATGCCGGCTCTGCGCCTCGGGCAGCGAGCCCCCGGGGCGTCAGGACACTCCCTGGCCGACCCGGAAGAAGTTGCTGCACAACAACTTCAAACGCAGCGCACCCATATCGCGCTTGTCATCCTCGGTGTACTGACCGTCGTGGTGCTCGGATTCGCCGGGTACTGGCTGTTCACCTTCATCGCAGGCGGATCATCGGATGAGCCACTGACGCAACAAGACTTCGGGCTGACCACGTCCGAATCCGCCCCAGCTGCGCCGGCATCCCCGGAGGCCGCGGCTCCACCACCACCAGCGAGCACACCTGCCGCAATCGATTCGGTTCAAGTGTTCTCCCCGCAGGGAAGTCCAGACAACGCCAGCAATGCGAGTAACGCTGTCGACTCGAACCCCGCCACCGTGTGGGACACCGATTCGTACTACCAGCCGTTCCCGTCGCTCAAAGAAGGAGTCGGCCTGCTGGCGACGCTACCCACGTCTCAGGTCCTCACGTCGGCGTTCGTGAACTCGCCGTCTCCTGGAACCGTCGTGGAGATCAGATCCGCCCCTAGCGACTCCCCCAGCCTCAGCGACACCACGATCATCGGACGGGCGACGCTCGGCGGCGGCGTCACCGACATTCCGTTGACTATGACCGAACCCACGAGCCATGTGCTGCTGTGGATAACCGGTTTGAGTAACGAGGACGGCCGAAATCGTTCCTCCATCGCAGATTTCGGGTTTACAGCCAATTCGTGACACGGCGTCTTCTCCGGACCACTTTGTCGGCACGAAGTTCGAATCAGTCACTGTTTCGTACTCCGCGGTCTTTATGCTTTAGGCTCTCCAGCAGTGCGTTAAATCGGGGGGAGCCGTTTTCGTATGGGGAATGTCGGTGTAAACGACGGCATCGGGGGTCTGATCAGCGGGCGCTCCGATGTCGAATTGTTGGCCGATCACGTTGCAGGGGATTCGTCCGCATTCACAGTTCTGGTCCATCGACATCACGAACATCTGTGGATGACCGCACGACGAACCAGCTACACACCCGAGGATGCCGCGGACGCACTCCAAGAAGCACTACTCTCTGCACATCGCACCGCGAGCGGCTTCCGGGCAGACGCGGCCGTACGGAGCTGGCTACACAAAATCGTGGTGAATGCTTGCCTCGATCGCATCCGACGGAATCGGTCCAGACCCACAGTTTCGCTCCCTGATGGTGACGCATTGGAACCAGCAGACCGTCGGGACCCGATGGCCGCAGTCGAGACCTCGATCGAGATTCAGGATGCGTTGATGGAGCTGGTTCCGGAACAGCGTGCGGCCGTAGTCGCCGTCGATATGGAGGGGTACTCCGTTGCGGACGCGGCGCGCTTGCTCGGAGTACCGACCGGAACGATAAAGAGCCGCTGTGCTCGTGGACGAGCGAAGTTGGCACTACGCCTAGAGTTTCTGAGGCAAGACGGGAACCGATAGCGGGTCTACCGCGTCTTACCAAGTGTAGGAGTTACTACGCGCGGAGAGGAGACCCGGATGGCCTCGCACGGTACCGAGCCACTGCCCATCGCGCCGTACTCATTGGATCTGCTCGCCGATCTTCATGCCGGGGCTCTACCCGAATCCGTCAGTGACCGCCTGTGGCCGTTGGTCGAAAACGACATTGCGGCGATGGAAGTGATCACTGCTCTCGACTCGGTGTCCTCACAATTGCGAGAACTCGGCTCCGAGACCGGTGTAGGTGAGCCGATACCGCCAGAGGTGGCCGAGAGAATCGACCGAGTCCTCGCCACGGCCATCCATCCCGTACCGGACGACCAGCTTGCGTCGGCGCGTCGACGGCGCTTCTCCAGAACTACGGTCGCCGTTGGAATAGCGGCGACCGTAGCGGCGGCTATCGCGCTCACAGTTGCTGTGACGACTACCTATAACAATGAGAGCCGAACGGACGTTACTGCCGGGGCGCCGCCGATGATTATTTCGTCCGACTCCATCGACGATGCCATCGCCTATCAGGTGATGGCGTCCCGCGGAGAAAATGCACTGATCGAATCCGGCCACCTTGGGGGATGCCTAGCTGTCAATGGATTCGATCCCGCAACCACGGTTCTCGGTGCCGCTTCGGTCGAGTTGGATGGACGGAGCGGAGTAATGCTTGTCATTTCGAGGAGTGGCCCCGCTGCTGGACTCACCCTGCTGGCGGTGGGATCAGATTGTGATGCGGATAATCCGCAGACACTCGTACGACGTGACATCGGCTGAGACTGGGACTGGGACTGGGACGCGGCCCAACCGGGCCCTACACGGTTGGGAACAACACCCCTTACGCTGGTGTTGTCACTGTCGTCTGCCGGTCAAGCTCCGAGCGGACGCAACGCATCAATCGATCGGAAGGTCCGCATGACTACGCCCAAGGTTCACGATCTCATCATCGTCGGCTCGGGACCAGCCGGGTATACCGCAGGTGTGTACGCAGCCAGGGCTGAACTGGAGCCGATCTTGTTCGAAGGAACACAATTCGGTGGCGCCTTGATGACTACCACCGAGGTCGAGAACTTTCCAGGGTTTCGTGACGGCATCATGGGCCCTGATCTCATGGAGCAAATGCGCGAGCAAGCCATAAGGTTCGGCGCCGATATTCGCACCGAAGACGTCGAGGAACTCGACCTGAACGGCGAGATCAAATCCGTTTCCGCGAACGGACAGACCTACCAGGCACGAGCAATCATCCTGGCCATGGGCGCAGCTGCTCGCTACCTGAGCATCCCCGGTGAGGAAAAGCTTTTGGGCCGCGGTGTCAGTTCATGCGCGACGTGTGACGGATTCTTCTTCCGCGATCAGGACATTGCCGTGATCGGCGGCGGGGACTCGGCTATGGAAGAGGCGACCTTCCTGACTCGCTTCGCGCGCAGCGTCACTATCGTGCATCGCCGCAGCGAATTCCGTGCTTCGCGCATCATGCTCGAACGTGCCAAGAACAACGACAAGATTACTTTCCTCACCGACACAAAGGTCCTCGAGGTGTTGGGGGAAACCTCCGTCACCGGGCTGGCGCTGGAGAACGCAAATTCCGGTGAAAAGACTACGTTGGACGTCACCGGAATGTTCGTGGCCATCGGACACGATCCAAGAAATGCGCTGATCAAAGACCAGGTCGAGCTCGACGACGACGGATACGTGAAGGTCGCAGCCCCATCGTCGGCGACCTCGATCGCGGGCGTCTTCGCTGCCGGTGACCTTGTCGATCACGTATACCAACAGGCCATTACCGCTGCTGGTACCGGTTGTACCGCGTCGATCGACGCGGAGCGGTGGCTTGCCGAGCAGGGTGACATCACCACCAACACGGTCGAACATGCCGATCAGCCCGTCGACGCCGTCAACGTCTGAACACCCCAACATAGTTTTATTCACACCTGAGGAGAACCCAGATGTCCGATGAGAAGAAGACCGTCACAATAACCGATTCGTCGTTCGCCGCAGATGTTCTGTCCAGTGAAAAGCCAGTGTTGGTCGACTTCTGGGCTACCTGGTGTGGTCCCTGCAAAATGGTTGCACCGGTGCTCGAGGAGATTGCGGCCGAGCACGCGGACAAGCTGACCATTGCAAAACTGGACATCGACGCTAATCCTCAAGCCGCCCGCGACTTCAAGGTGATGTCCATTCCGACCCTCATTCTCTTCCAAGGGGGCAAACCGGTGAAGCAAATCGTCGGAGCAAAAGGAAAAGCTGCACTACTCGAGGAGCTCGCCTCCGTCCTGTGACTCCTCAGCCTTGGCGATAGCAAGCGATGTCACAACGGCGTGGATTGCAGTTCGAGGGTAACTCTCTGCCACAATCAACTGATGTGCCGACCCAGAAGTCGGCACATCAGTTGTGGTTTCTGACAGCTGATCCAGCCGGGCAGCCCGACACCTGCCCGATGTGGTTAGAGTCGGACAAAGAATTTGTTGCTTTCATCAGAGAGGTCTCAGACATGCACCGACTCGGTCACGGCGATTCCGGTCCCGCCGTTGCAGAGATACGGAGCACCTTGATCTCCCTCGGCTTCCTCCCCGAGGACACGATCGACGTAGCTGTGCCCAGTAATTCAAGCCACTGGACGGCACCTACCTCCACCTACGATTCATCGCTCGACAGCGCAGTGCGCGGTTTTCAGCAACATCGTGGTCTTTTGGTCGACGGCGTCGTCGGACCAGCGACGTACCGATCTCTGAAAGAAGCCTCCTACCGGCTCGGTGCTCGCACGCTTATCTATCAGCTTTCCGCGCCGCTGTACGGCGACGATGTAGCCACCTTGCAGACCCGCCTCCAAGACCTCGGTTTTTACAGTGGTCGGGTCGACGGGTACTTCGGACCCAAGACTCACGACGGACTGTCTTCCTTTCAGCGCGAGATAGGCCTGTCTTCTGATGGAATCTGTGGGCCCGCGACACTTCGCTCACTGGATCTGCTCGGTACTCGCGTGACGGGTGGGTCCCCTCACGCCATCAGTGAAGAGGAACTCGTTCGCCAATCCGGGCCTCAATTGACAGGCAAACGGATCGTGATCGACCCAGACCTCGGCGGTGCCGACACCGGGCATATCGTCGAGGGCGTCTTCGGACGGATCTCCGAAGCGGAAATCCTGTGGGATGTCGCCAGTCGACTCGAGGGTCGAATGGCAGCCACCGGAATGGAGACCTACCTTTCTCGTGCGCGCGGTACCAATCCGAGCGTCTCCGAGCGGGCCGAGACGTCAAATGCATTCAACGCCGACCTGATGATCTCTCTTCGGTGTGCCTCGAGTACCAGTTCCGCAGCAAACGGCGTAGCTAGTTTCCATTTCGGGAACTCTCACGGCTCGACGTCACTCATCGGTCAGATCCTGACCGGCTACATCCAGCGCGAAATTGTGGCCCGCACGCCGTTGCTCGATTGCCGCAGCCATGGGCGCACGTGGGATCTCTTGCGACTGACCGACATGCCAACAGTGCAGTTGGACATCGGCTATTTGACAAACTCATCCGATATTGCGGTGTTGAGCGATCCTCGGATGAGGGACATCATCGCAGAAGCAATCTTGATCTCCGTAAAGCGGCTTTACCTATTGGGCCACGACGATCAGCCGACAGGCACGTTCACTTTCGCGGAGCTGCTTGCCGAAGAATTGGCTGCAGCCGCCCGGAGTTGATTCCGGAGCAGCCGCATCGTTGGCCCGCCGACGCCAGGCGATTCAATGCGCTCCGACGGTTGCTTTCTGCTCGATATTTACAACCCTCAGGCTCGCCGCTATCAAAAGCCGCTCGAGAGCTGATTCGACGTCTTCCTTCCATCCGTGATCCCGATCCAACTCGAGCCGAAGCCGCGGATAACGGTGGTGCGGCGCGATCACCTCGAACCCTGCCTTCTCCAGGACATCGGCATCAATCATGCACGTGACTTCGGAACAGATCAGTGACGCAGTTGCACGAGGGCCCGTTGTATCGTCCTCCGCGGTGAGGCGCAGACCAAATGCCTCGAGGGCGCGAACACCACGATTGACGAGATCCGCGACAACAGCACGAATCAGTGACGCTGAATAAGCGTCTCGGTCGACAGCGGATTCAATCCGCAGGGTTGTCAACAAAACTGCGTCGGGACTCACCGGTGATGTCGGGAAAGTTGTCGAACGTGGGACCGCCCCGGGCGGCGCATACAAAGCGCATCCGATCGTTTCACCGCCGGCACTGGTGAGAATTTGGCCACACGATCCCCATTCGAGCATGATCATCGATAGCCAGGCCTCGTTCTCGAATTCGAGATCGAGTGGTTGTCCATCGACTTTCTGGGTGGCGGGGTCGAGAACCCAGAAGCGGCACCCTCGGGTGTGTTTCGGAAGTCGATCGAACGAGTCCAACGTGACTCCGGTGACGAGTGTCGACACTCTTTACCTCAGCCCCCATACCCTTGAAGATCGAAATCGACCGAATACCGACTGTCGCCGACATCGAGGGTCGGACGCACCCACAATGAACTATCAATCACACGAAATTGCGGCGAGCTAGACGAAGCGTCATTGAATACCATCGTCTATCAACACCTTTCGATACGAGCGTCCAAGTCGACCGCTGTTGACACCACGCTACTGTCACAGTGACGTTTCTTCTGCATGTCCCAGTACCTGAGAAATCACGCTTATTTCTTCTTCTGGTTTTCCATCATTTCCACGATCCGCTGAAGATCGTCTACCGAACCGAACTCGACGACGATCTTGCCCTTTTTTTTGCCCAGGCTCACCGTTACGCGAGTATCGAACGAATCCGATAGGCGATCCGCAACGTCTTGAAGGCCTGGCATCTGAATCGGCTTACGTCGGGGGGCCTGATTCGGAGTGCCGTCATCGTTGCGGTTGGCTAGAGTAACCGCCTCTTCTGTCGCTCGCACCGACAGTCCTTCAGCAACAATTCTGGTTGCCAACAATTCTTGCGCGTCGGTGCCGGCATCCAGCGATAGAAGAGCTCGAGCGTGACCGGCCGACAGGACGCCTGCCGCTACGCGTCGTTGCACTGGAATCGGCAGTTTCAACAACCGAATCATGTTGGTCACTGCGGGCCGCGAGCGACCAATTTTGGCGGCAAGCTCCTCGTGAGTGACGTCGAATTCCTCGAGCAGTTGCTGATAGGCAGCTGCCTCTTCGAGTGGGTTCAACTGAACTCGATGGATGTTCTCGAGGAGCGCGTCCCGCAACATTGCGTCATCGGCAGTCTCGCGGACGATCGCCGGAATTGACTCGAGACCAGCTTGCTGACTCGCACGCCACCGGCGCTCGCCCATCACCAGTTCGTACTTGCCGTCGTCGATCGACCGAACGACTATCGGCTGCATCAATCCGAATTCACGGATCGAATGCACCAACTCCGCCAAGGATTCCTCGTCGAACACAGTGCGAGGCTGCTTGGGATTGGGCTGAATCAGAGACGGTGCTATCTCCCGATACACCGCGCCGGCGGGGGAGAGGTCCTCTTCCGAGCTTCGAACGGGCGGCGCTGGTGTAGGCGCCGATACGGTTTCCTCGAGGCCGGCTATGGCCGTTTTGAGACTCCCGGTCGACTCGAACTTTTCCTTACCGATTATGAGGTCGGCCGCGGCGCTTCCCAAACGAGGGCCTTGCTCTGGACCTGTCGGAATGAGCGCGGCTAGTCCGCGTCCCAAACCACCCTTACGTGTCTGACTCATATTGATCAGTGCTCCTGCGTTCCGTCAGCTGTTGCAACCATCGACCGCGCCGCTAGTTCTCTGCCCGCATCCAAATAGCTCATTGCCCCTCGAGAGCCCGGATCATAGTCGAGCACCGTCATTCCGTAACCCGGAGCCTCGGACACCTTTACGCTGCGCGGGATGACCGCGCGGAGGACAGCATCTCCGAAGTGCTTTCTGACCTCCTCGGCTACCTGATCCGCCAGTTTCGTGCGTCCGTCATACATCGTCAAAATAACGGTGGACACGTGCAACGCAGGATTCAAGTGCGCCTGGACGAGCTCGATGTTGCGGAGCAATTGACCGACGCCCTCGAGGGCGTAGTACTCGCATTGGATAGGAATCAAAACTTCGGTCGCGGCCACCAAGGCATTGACCGTCAGCAGACCAAGAGATGGGGGACAGTCGATGAGGATGAAATCGACATCAATCTCATCAAGCTTGGCCAGGGCAGTCTTCAGGCGTCCCTCACGAGCCACCATCGACACCAACTCGATTTCGGCTCCTGCCAAATCGATGGTCGCCGGAATGCAGAAGAGGCGTTCATTGTGCGGACTCTGCTGGATGGCCTCTGTAGCGCTGACTTCTCCGATGAGGACCTCGTAGCTCGAGGGCACACCGGAGTGGTGCGCGACGCTCAATGCGGTGCTGGCGTTGCCCTGGGGGTCCAGATCGACCACCAGAACGGATAGTCCCTGTATCGCTAACGCCGCGGCGAGGTTCACGGCAGTAGTCGTCTTCCCTACGCCGCCCTTCTGATTGGCAATCGTCAACATTCTGCGTTTCATGGGTTTTGGAAGCGTCACGCTACCCGGGTGAAGAATCTGACTGGCACGGTGAGCAGCAGCGCCGATAGGAGTGTCGTTGGGAGAGATGCTGTTGTACTCGCCGAATCCCGAGTTACCCGCTTCATCCGTTTCGGTGCCCTTCTGTGCGGCTGCACCTTCGGTGGCGGACTTTGTTTCACGTGAAACAGCGGGATCAGATCCACCCGACATACATGCTCCTTAATGCGGAACTGGATTGGTATTGAAAGAACTCGGACAAAGAATGCCGTCGTATCAAGTACGCGAGAAGCGCCGAGGCACTCGCTCTGCTCGGACCACGATCGTCGGCGTCGGCACAATTCCGACACCGCACCTCACTACCTCTAGCTTGCCAGCACCCATGCGACTAAGGGAAGCCCGATCGCGCTCGATCTCGTCCTCGGCACTACTTCCCTTCATTGCAAGCATTCGTCCGCGCTCGTGAATTAGCGGAAGTGACCACTTTGCCAGCTTCTCGAGGGGTGCCACTGCACGGGAGGTAACCACATCGGCGCCGCCCGCTTCCTTCATTACACCGGGTTGCTCGGCCCGGCCGCGAACGACCAACACATTCAGATCATGCTCGTCGATGAACTCGGCCAGATAGACCGTGCGACGGAGAAGAGGTTCGACCAGAGTGACCTGTAAATCGGGTCGCGCAATCGCCAATGGAATGCCGGGTAGTCCAGCTCCACTACCCACATCGACGACCCGTTCACCTTCGTCGATCAACTCACCGATCAGCGCACAGTTGAGGAGGTGTCGCTCCCATAAACGGGGCACTTCTCGCGGACCGATCAAACCCCGTTCCACGCCGATCGTGGCAAGCGAGTCGTGATAATGCTTGGCCAAATTAAGACGCGAACCGAACACGCGTTCTGCGATAGCCATCAACTGATCGTCGTCCAACGCATCTGGTTCCACACAGAACATCATCCCGCCTGCGGGCGTACTTCACCAAACTCCCACACCCTATGAGGTCGATTTCTTAGCTGTCATCATGGGGCGATCACAGTCCGACGGACTACGTACCGATGCAACTGGAGTTTCACGTGAAACAGGGCGCTTCCCCTACGGCGTGATTCGCATCGAGTCTTCACGTCCCTCGAGCCGGTTGACGTTCTGTGGCCGTGAACTCTAGGGTCCCAACAACTCGAGCATGATCGGACAGCAATCTCCTAGCGATGTCGCCGTTGGTTGGAGAGCAAATCGCCATCGGTCAGAGAGGCGATCGACCGGAACCGGGTCGGCGGCGGGTCGGCGGCGGGTTGCGACGATGGGACCGGGCTCGGCGGACGGATGGCTCGGCGAACGGATGGCTCGGCGATCGGACAAGGATGCGTGGGTTTACGAGTCGGTCAATCGGTTGTGGGGACAGCTATCAGTAGCGAGTAATCGATCGGCCGGCGAAGGGGCGCCTCCCGAACGCGACGGTCGCGGGGTGCGAAGGCGAGTGAAACCTGCTGCTACCGATTCAGGCGCCTAACTCCATATCTTGCGGCGGGGGGCGAAGAGGGCATCCCAGTTCGGGACTTGTCCTGGCTACCGATCAAGGGTGTTTCACGTGAAACGAACTCGAGGCCACGGAAAGGATGATGGGAATGTCAGTCGATTCGCTAACCCTCTGCGAGCGCCGCTACCACCTACCGGTCCGGCGATCTAAGTCTGGCGCGACTGCGACCCCAAGATGCACCGACGCTGAACTCGCCGCATCCTCAACCCGTTGCGATGGGCGCGCGATCCTACCGAGGGGACTGCGGCATTCGATCCGAAGGAGTCGGTGAACCGCAGGCATGACAGTTCGCTGGCGCGGCGAGAACAACACATCGAGACCACCTGCAAGTCCGCAGTTGAAGTGCCTTCACATCCCGCTCTGTCGACATCTCAATTCAAGTCCATTCCAGGATGACCTGACGCGAGCAACGGGGGAGGATAAGGGAAGCGTCACCGTCTCCTCGGCACTGGCTCTCAGTTCTAAAAGACAAGGATCGCAGAGGCGGCATTAAGCCTCGATCCGATTCACAACGCGGGCGGGTCGGGGATGAGACAACGCAAAGTAGGTCCCACCACTCGCTCACTACTGGCGTCCGCGAGGGCCTCGGCGCACAGTTGCACATTGCCGTTGCCGTTGCCGTTGCCACTCTATGCCCTCGACGGACTCAACAACTTCACTCGAGGAGTGGAGACAAATATGGATTTCCCGGTCGGATATCGAGCAGCGATCTCGCTAGTGGAGTTCGCACCGGTGGTGTGAAGTCCGGTCGGGCGGACCTGCAGAGATTCTAAGAGCCCTCGTGTATCGGTACTTGATCTACTCACACGGCCAGCCTTGGCAGAACGGTGGGACTCGACCTCCGCCGACACCAACATTTCGCTCGCCCGGCCCGGGAGCAGACCTGTTGGAGTGCTCCGACGCCTGGGGGCGCAACAACGGGCCTGTGTCGTCCGAAAGGAGTGGAATGGATGTTCCACGTGAAACAGCTAGTTCATCTCCTTGGTACACCCAATTGTCCATGGAATGCATCCAATGGACTTAGTCCTTCTCGCAGAAAACCAAGGACAGTAGCGATCGCCGTACCGATCGAATGCGCGCGTCCTGCGAAATTGCGATTGGTCATTCCACTCGAGGCCACAACTTTGACGAAAACTTCTCTGCCCCCGCAGGCGCTCCACGCCTGGTTTACAACTCCGCCTACACGACCTCCAACCGCCATCCGCCGCGGCGGCGGGGTGGCCGGGGTGACGAAGTACGCAACGTTATGGCGAGTCACGCCGAGACCCACCGCGACGTCGGAATAGCCTGCCGAAAAGGAGATCGTTCTAGCGCACAAGCTTGCCCCATCTGAGATGTTTGATCACCCTCACAAACACA
Organism: Mycobacteriales bacterium; assembly: GCA_038242295.1. Classification (GTDB taxonomy): domain Bacteria; phylum Actinomycetota; class Actinomycetes; order Mycobacteriales; family Mycobacteriaceae; genus Rhodococcoides. The sequence goes on from JBBSSG010000024.1 coordinate 17,463, forward strand.
CACGACAACCATCTACGATCGAGGTCTCGAACCGTCAACCGTCTCGCGGCGACCTGGTCTACGGTTTGAATCGGCGGATAGTGGGTTGTAGCCTTTAGCTCGTTTCACGTGAAACCCTTCATTTGCGAAGAATCTGTCGTGTTGTGGGACCGCAATATTGTATGGAATCCGCCTCGCGACTGAAGCGCCAAACACTCAGTCGTCTCGTGGGCCTCGACCAACAATTGCTAATGTCGGTACGGGCCAGTTCCTAGCTGCCTCGTTTCACGTGAAACCCTCCTAGAGCGAAAGGTTGGGTTCAGTTATCGAACCCGAACGATGTAGCCACTTCGCCTTCGCATTGAAGCCCTAGACCATCAGCCAAACCACTGACGCCTGCGAACCGCGCCAGCCCGGGCAAGCTCTTTTCGATGTAGTCTGCGTTTCACGCGAACCGCTGCAAAAGCGCGCGATCAGAACCGACGTCGGTTGAAGCCAGATGTAGTACTGAAGCTCCCGTAACCATGCGTTTATTGCCTGGTTTCACGTGAAACGCGTACACAAAGCAGCTTCGTAAAGGAACGCCAGCAGGCTGCGACCGGCGTCGGACGGGAAGGCGCGCCACCGCGAATCCTGTAGCGCCACCCTCGGGGTCGGCCTGAACCACGCTTTGAATACGGGGACGGGTGCATCGACGCGTCGACGAGTTCGTGAACCAGGCCGACCTCGCGTAGGAACGGAAGCGGCAACCCCGGGCGAAAACCGTCATGAAGCCGGGCTAGATGCCGAGCAGACGCGCGATGCGGGTGACACTATCGCTAAGAACCGGCCCAAAAAGACCTTAGTCAGGACCAACGGAATGCCGGAAACGTTCGATGCCGTGAGGCGATGTGTCGGGAGAGCGGCTTCGAGCCCGACGCCGAGCGCTCCAACACTAATGGCTGCTACGACGTTTGTTTGAACTCAGCCCACACTGCAGTCATCGTGAAGCGCCGAACAGTGCCCCGACTGCCAGTCGGGCTCACAAAAGTTTCAACGACAGGGACGGCGACACGAACGGGTGGTGGAAGAAGCTGCTGTCACAGTGACGTTTCGAACCTAGGGTGCAGCCTTGGCGTGAGACGGCTCTAGTTTCACGTGAAACTGCAATTTCGGTGAATTACACAATTGAAATTCGATGTAGACAAAAGGAAAGGCCCCCAGCCGAAGCTGGGGGCCTGACCTGATCCTCGATCAAGACTTGACGACGACGACCCGTCGAGAGGGCTCAGCGCCTGTGCTTTCACTCTCGACTCCATCGACACCCGACACAGCGTCGTGAACGATCTTGCGCTCGAACGGAGTCATCGGAGAAAGTTCCTCCCGCTCACCACTATCAAGCACCCGTCGTGCCGCTTCCAGTCCGAGCGCAGTCAACTCGGACCGTCGTCCCGCCCGCCACCCGGCAACATCGAGCATCAGTTTGCTGCGCTCACCGGTCGATTGTTGAACTGCGAGTCGGGTCAATTCCTGAAGAGCGTCGAGAACCTCGCCCTTGCGCCCGACCAACTTGCTGAGGTCGCTACCTCCGTCGATGCTGACGATTGCACGGTCGCCCTCGACATCCAGATCGATATCGCCATCGAAGTCGAGAACGTCGAGCAATTGTTCCAAGTAGTCGCCGGCGATTTCGCCCTCTTCGACCAAGTCGTCGTCGGAGTCTTCATCATCTTCGGAGTCCTGGACGCCCTTTGACTTCCCATTTTCCGGGTCATCATCCGTCGATTTTGTCGGCGAACTCTCTGTCGCGGTGTCCACGACTTCAACCGCCCCGTCCCCAGCGGCTACTTCATCGACCGTGTTCGACACTTCATCTGTATCTGCAGACATCTGTAATCCTTGATCTTCGACGGGTCAGCGGCGCTTGCGCTTGGACTTATTGCGGTTCGCTCGAGTTCCCTGCGGGGTGGGCTTGTTCTTGTTGGCACCGTCCGCCGAACCGTTCGTGGAAGACGGCGAACTCGCAGCTCCAGCATCGTTCGACGCCGAACTAGAAGCTGTGGCAGTCGGTAGGGGCTTCGAAAGTTTCGGTCGTGCTCCCGGCTTCGGCTTGGCGGTGGGCTTAGCACCAGGCTTGGGGGCATTCTCCGAACGCTTCTCGAGCGAAACCAGCTTCTTTGCTTCTTCTTCTTTGTCGATCTTGCCAAATACCAGGTGCTGCTGCGCGTAGGTCCACGCATTGTTGCTCACCCAGTACAGAAGGATGGCAATCGGCAGGAAGGCACCGAACGCAAGCACACCGAGTGGGAACACATAGAGAGCAAGCTTGTTCATGATGGCGGACTGCGGGTTGGCCGCAGCAGCCGCGCTCTGACGAGCAACAGACGCACGCGAGTTCATGTGCGTTGCGATCGCAGCGATGATCATCAGGGGTATCGAGACTACCGCGATAGTCCAGACAGACGGGATGCCGAGACCCAATGCGGGGTTTGCGTATGCATCCAGCTGAGCTTTCGGCATCGTTATCCATGCCGAGATGGGCGCCCCGAACAATCGCGCATCGAGGAAAGAGTTGACGTCCGCGACATCGAACGCATAGTTGGGAAGAGTGCGGTTGTCGGCCGGGTCGAGCCCGAGTTGGCCGACTCCGGTGCCGGTACGGTTGAACGACCGCAGCACGTGGAACAGACCGATGAACACCGGCGCCTGCGCCAGCACCGGGAGGCAACCCATGATCGGGTTGAAGCCGTGCTCTTTCTGCAGCTTCTGCATCTCGACGGCCAGGCGCTGTTTGTCCTTGCCGTACTTTTTCTGCAATGCCTTGATCTGCGGCTGCAACTCTTGCATCTGACGAGTTGTTCGAACCTGTTTGACGAAGGGCTTGTACAGGATCAGACGCAGGGTGAACACGAGGAACACCACGGACAGTGCCCAGGCGAATCCGTTGTCGTCGCCCAGGAGGAACCCGAACACCCTGTGCCATACCCAGAGAATCCAGGAGACCGGATAGTAGATGAAATCGAGCACGGCTCTATGTACCCCTCTGTTCGTCCACGCTTATGCAATCGTGGAGTTCTTCGGTCGATGTCTGCTTGCCGGCGCGCCATGAACCGCGTTCAGGAACCGGGTCCCAACCTCCAGAGTGCCAGGGAGCGCACTTGAGTAGTCGAGCGACGGCAAGAAGAGAGCCTTTGACGGCACCGTGTGTCTTCAACGACTCGACTGCGTACTCACTGCACGTTGGAAAGAAACGGCAGGTGGGCAGACGTAGGGGAGACACATATGCGCGGTACAGCTCGATGCAGAAAATGAGGGTTTGTGCAGGTAACGAACGAATGAAACGAAGAGGGGTCATTGATATACATCTTTCGATGCCGCAGTATCGGGCGTTCCGATGAAGCCCAGCTTCTTCAAGCCGGACCGGACCTGACGATTCAAATCCTTCGATGACATCCTGCTCGCACCGGGTAGTGCTCTGATGACCACATCAGTAGTAGTCGGCACTTCAAACAGAATCTCGGCATAGATATGCCGAAGCCGGCGCGCAACTCGATGACGAGTTACCGCCGGCCCGACAGCTTTACTCACGATCAATCCAAGTCTGGGTTCACCGACGCTGGCTATGAAACTTGCATCATCACGCGCAAAAGCGTGGATAACCAAGTCTTGTCTACCCATTCGGCGGCCTCGACGCACCACGCGGGAAAAATCAGCGTTTCGGTGCAATCTATGCGGCTCAGGTAACACCCCGAGCTCCGTAAACTCAGACGAACATGATTTAGGCGGTAAGTTCCTTGCGGCCCTTGCCGCGACGTGCAGAAACGATTCCACGGCCCGCACGCGTACGCATACGAAGACGGAAGCCGTGAACACGCGCGCGGCGTCGGTTGTTCGGCTGGAACGTCCGCTTGCCCTTGGCCACGGTCAACACTCCTCGAAAATCATCGACGCCCTTGTGGCGTCAGAAACAGGTGGTATGAGTTCGGTCGAACTCGAGCTACATCCTCAGAGCGAGTACCCGAGTGAAAGCGGACTGTAGGCAGCCAGCATGCATCGGCCACCTCGCCTTGGGTGACTGTTCGAGAGTACTGATCGAGTCGATGGTGGTCAAACCCGTGCTGCTTGAGCACCGAGACTACATCGGTGTAATTCATCCACAGCCTTGGGGACAACGCCATGTTGATAACTACTTTTCTCGCTTGCGTTCGATTCATCCACAGCGACTTGTCGTAGCTCGAGAATTTCCGTTTGTGCAACACAGCAGGTCAGAAGGCATTCCATCCGGAGAAACTGGCTCTGAAGACACTTTTGGGTGACACTGATGTCGTTCATCCACACCTGTGGATAATTGTGTGGAAAGACGGATCAAGTGGCATATTCGTAGCAGGCGCACGTGCTCGGCTCGATCCATGATTCCCCGACAAGCTCATGAGTGGGCACGATAGTCGAGGCCCGGCGCCACGGGGGTGAAAAAGCATCTAAAAATTCACTGTCTGCGCAACTGAAGTCCAGGAAGTCCGAATAGTCCGAATGGGAGGCACCGTGAACGACGATCCGGGTGCGCTGGAGCGCGTCTGGCCAGAGGTTGTCACGGAGTTGACGTCCGACCGACACAGCGGGCAACCGCTGACGAAGGGTCAGAAAGCATGGCTCGCACTGGTCGAGCCACTTACTCTCACTCAAGGCTTCGCACTGCTCGCTGTGCCTTCGTCTTTTGCCCAGGAAGCGATTGAGCGCGACCTTCGCGAGCCGATTCTTCAGGCCCTCGGTCGTCACCTCGGTCAAGGCGTGGAAGGGCTCGGTGTTCGAATATCCGCGCCCGAGGAAGTCAAGCCCGAACCCAGCCGCATGACCTACCCCGAAGCTCCAAGTTCCCCGACGTACCGTCGACGGTTTCTGAGCACCGACGAAGAACCTTCCGATTCCGAGACAGCGGACTACGAGGAAGTCGACGACGAGCGTGAAGCACTGGCTAGCGTGCAGAACTCGTGGCCGACCTATTTCACCAAGCCGCCGGCGACCTCGACGTCCAAGGCCAGCGCCGGAAGCCTCAATTCGAAATACACGTTCGACACTTTCGTCATCGGTGCGTCGAATCGCTTCGCTCACGCTGCAGCAGTCGCGATCGCCGAAGCGCCGGCTCGCGCCTACAACCCGTTGTTCATATGGGGAGCATCCGGACTCGGCAAGACTCACCTGCTCCACGCCGCAGGTCACTACGCTCAGCGTCTGTTTCCGGGCATGCGGGTCAAGTACGTGTCCACCGAGGAATTCACCAACGACTTCATCAACAGTCTTCGCGACGACCGAAAAGTGGCGTTCAAACGCCGCTACCGCGAGACCGATGTGCTCCTCGTCGACGACATCCAGTTCATCGAGGGCAAAGAAGGTATTCAAGAGGAGTTCTTCCACACCTTCAACACTCTCCACAATGCGAACAAACAAATCGTGGTTTCGTCCGATCGTCCGCCGAAACAGCTCGCCACCCTCGAGGAACGCCTACGCACGCGTTTCGAATGGGGCCTGATCACCGATGTTCAACCACCCGAGCTCGAGACTCGTATCGCGATTCTCAGTAAAAAGGCTCGGATGGATCGACTTGACGTTCCGCACGACGTCCTCGAGCTGATAGCCAGTCGGATCGAGCGAAATATTCGTGAATTGGAGGGCGCGCTGATTCGGGTCACCGCATTTGCATCGCTCAACGGCCAAGCACTCGACCTGACGCTCGCCGAGGTCGTTCTACGCGATCTGATGCCCGACTCGGCGAGCCTCGAGATCAATGCGGCCACGATCATGGCGGTCACGGCCGAGTACTTCAACACGTCGATCGATGACCTCTGCGGTCCTGGTAAGGCTCGTGCACTGGCTATGGCTCGGCAGATCGCGATGTACCTGTGTCGCGAGCTCACGGACCTGTCGTTGCCCAAGATCGGTCAGACATTCGGGCGTGATCACACCACGGTCATGTACGCGGACAAGAAAATCCGAAAAGAGATGACCGAGCGGCGCAAGGTGTACGACCAGGTACAGGAGCTCACAGCCCGGATCAAGCAGCACTCCAAGCGGTAGGTAATCAGAAGCTCACAACCATCAGGACGGATTTTCGAGACATCCTCGAGAATCCGTCCTCGAGTTTTTTCTGGAGTAGCCGGGCGGTCCACTCGGCCATTTCCACACCTTTTTTTCAGACTTTGCGCCGTTGATTCACACCTGTGTATAGACCTGTGGATAACTACTCACATCTGTGGATAAATTGTTAGAGCTTGTGCACCGCTGTGATTCGTCCACAGGCCGTCCGACGGTAACCCCTGATTGGTCCCGAATTCATCCCCACGCCACCACGCCTGACGACCAGGCTCGGATGGGTCGTGTGCACAGATTCCACAGGACCTATTAATACTAAGAATTTCTCTAGAAATAAATCTTTTGAAAACCGGTGTTGGGGACAGATCCGTCCACAGCAGCTCGGCACGTATCCAGTCGCCCCGTCTGACCACACGTTCGGCTTTCAAGTTCGTCTCATAGGGCATACGGTGTGCTTCACCCCGGTTGTGTAAGACTCATCGATGCACCGGTACTGAGCGCATACGGCACTCACCGAAAACCACTTTTCGAGATGAACCGCTGCCGAACGAGAGGAAAAACCGAGCGATGGAGCTTGGAAGTCTGAAGTTTCGCGTTGCTCGCGAAGATTTTTCCGATTCCGTTGCCTGGGTTGCCCGAAGCCTGCCGTCCAGGCCGCCTGTTCCAGTTCTCGGCGGTGTACTTTTAGCCGCCGATGAGCAGGGTCTTACTGTGTCCGGATTCGACTACGAGGTGTCAGCTCAGGTACGCGTCTCTGCCGAGGTCGCTACCTCAGGTCGAGTTCTGGTCTCGGGCAAACTTTTGGCCGACATCACCAAGTCCTTGCCGAACAGGCCGGTGGATGTGAGCGTCGATGGCACCCGGGTTCTCATTGCCTGCGGCAGCGCCAAGTTCTCATTGCCGACGATGCCGGTCGAGGATTATCCCCAACTTCCCGAGCTTCCGACTCAGACCGGCTCGATTCCTGCGGAGGTGTTCTCGGAAGCGATCGCCCAGGTTGCTGTCGCTGCAGGTAAGGACGACACCCTGCCGATGCTGACTGGAATTCGCGTCGAAATTCACGGCACCTCCGTTGTGCTCGCCGCTACCGATCGATTCCGTCTTGCCGTGCGCGAACTCGAGTGGTCTCCAGTCGGTGGTGAGACGAAGACCGAGGTTCTGATCCCCGCGCGTACCCTCTCCGACTCTGCGAAAACTTTGGGAGGCAACGCCTCGTCGCTCGTCGAGTTAGCGCTCGGCTCCGGCTCATCCATCGGCGCTGATGGGCTCCTCGGCATCATCAGTGAAGGTCGTCGAACTACGACGAGGCTGCTCGACGCGGATTTCCCGAAGTTCCGTCAGCTGCTGCCGCCGGAACATACGGCGGTTGCGGTCGTCGAGATTGCTCCGCTCGTCGAAGCGATCAAGCGAGTGGCGTTGGTCGCCGAGCGTGGCGCACAAGTTCGCCTCGAGTTCTCTTCCGAGGGTGTGATGTTGTCCGCCGGCGGTGACGATGCAGGCCGGGCGGAGGAAGGTTTGCTCGCTGACTTTCAGGGCGAAGCGTTGACCATCGCGTTCAACCCAGGATATTTGATCGATGGATTGTCGTCGTTGCACAGCGAGAAAGTCACATTCGGATTCACGACTCCAAGTAGACCTGCGGTTTTGCGCCCGACGACGGATGATGAGCTGGTACCTGACGAGTCCGGCAAGTTTGCAGCACCGCAGAGCGCATATACCTATCTGCTGATGCCGGTTCGACTCCCGGGCTGATCGGGTATGTAGCGAACTCGGGTTATTTCGCCCACGGACGCACCACCACGAACGCAGATTAGAGAAGGACACTCCGGATGCAGATGGGACTCGTCGGACTCGGGAAAATGGGCTTCAACATGCGTGAGCGCTTGCGTGCTCACGGCCACGAAGTCATTGGTTACGATCCACGGCCCGAGGTGACGGACACCCCGTCGCTCGAGGGTCTGGCGAGTGCCCTGGCAGCACCACGAGTCGTCTGGGTAATGGTCCCGTCCGGGGATATCACCCGCTCGACGATCACCGGTCTTGCCGATGCCCTCGAGGAGGGCGATCTTGTCATCGACGGCGGGAACTCGCGGTTCACCGACGATGCGCCCAACGCGGAACTTCTCGCGAAGCAAGGTATCGGCTATATCGATGCAGGAGTCTCCGGCGGTGTGTGGGGCCTCGAGAACGGATACGGGTTGATGGTCGGCGGTTCGGAGGCTGACGTCGAGCGTGCGCTTCCAATCTTCGATGCACTCCGCCCGGAAGGGGAGCGCGCCGATGGATTCGTTCATGCCGGGCCGGTCGGTGCCGGTCACTACTCCAAGATGGTGCACAACGGCATCGAATATGGATTGATGCAGGCATACGCGGAGGGATATGAACTCCTCGAGGCCGAGGAACTGGTGCAGGACACTCATGGCGTGTTGCGTGCCTGGAGCAAGGGCACCGTTGTCCGATCATGGCTGTTGGACTTGTTGGTGCAGGCGCTTGCGGAGGATCCTGATTTTACCGAAATCTCCGGTTACACAGAGGATTCCGGAGAGGGTCGCTGGACGGTCGAGGAAGCAATTCGCCATGCGGTCCCGGCACCGGTGATTTCGGCTGCACTGTTCGCGCGCTTTGCATCGAGGCAGGGGGATTCGCCGGCGATGAAGGCCGTGTCGGCGCTGCGAAATCAGTTCGGTGGTCACGCCGTCAAGCGTTCGGGCGCTGAAGAAACCCTTCGAGCAGCAGATCCTAAGAAATAAGCTTTGTTCGTCCGCTCTTTCACTCTGCGTGATTTCCGATCATGGGACAACGTCACCATCGACCTCGAACCGGGTTCGACGGTGTTCGTCGGTCCTAACGGGCACGGTAAAACCAACCTGATCGAGTCACTCGGTTATCTGTCGACTCTGTCCTCGCATCGGGTGTCGTCGGATGCACCGTTGATCCGCGCCGGCGCGGAGCGTGCGTTCGCGGGTGCATCGGTGGTCAATCTTGGACGCGAATTGACCGTCGACGTCGAGATCCTCGAGGGTAAAGCGAACAAGGCGAGGATGAATCGCTCGCCGGTGCGACGGCCACGCGACATTCTCGGCGTTCTGCAGAGTGTCTTGTTCGCGCCTGAAGATTTATCACTTATCCGTGGCGATCCGGGTGAACGTCGTCGATACCTCGACGAATTGCTGATCACCAGACGGCCGCGAATGGCTGGTGTGAAAGCAGATTACGAGAAAGTCCTTCGCCAGCGAGCAGCGTTGCTCAAGTCCGCCGGTGGTGCGCTGCGCCGAGGCTCTCAGTCGTCCGACGGCTCGAGCGCATTGGCGACCCTCGACGTATGGGATGGGCATCTTGCCGCACACGGGGCGCATCTGCTTGCTGCTCGAATTGGTTTGGTACACGAACTTGCACCGTTTGTCGCCGAATCCTATTCGGCGATCGCACCTGAATCTCGTTCTGCAGCAATACGTTATCGCAGCAGTCTGGCCGAAGCTCTACCACCGGAGTTCGCTGAGCCGCACAGATCACCCGAGCCTGACGATGTCGAGGTCTTGGAAGCATGTTTCCTGCACCAGCTTTCGCAGATGCGTCAGCGAGAGATCGAACGCGGCGTCTGTCTCGTCGGTCCGCACCGCGACGACCTCGAGCTTGCTCTCGGAGATCAACCGACGAAAGGCTTTGCTAGTCATGGAGAGTCTTGGTCTTTTGCACTCTCCCTTCGGTTGGCATCCTTTGCTTTGCTTCGCGCCGAAGGTACCGATCCCGTTTTGATGCTCGACGACGTGTTCGCCGAGCTCGACCGTAAGCGTCGTAGCGCTCTGGCCCGTGTCGCGGCAAATGCTGAACAGGTGTTGATCACGGCTGCGGTTGCCGAGGATGTACCACCTGAGTTGAATGCAAAAAGGTGGAATGTGCTAGCACTACAACATGTTTCGGAACGAGTCTCATCGATATCGTCCGTCGAGACTAGCGAGGGTCCAACTTGATGAACGACGAGAACGATTCAACAGTAAACGCCAGTAATGCCACATCGGCTCCCGAGTTACGAGGAGTCGACTTGGCTCGCCGTGCCCTCGAGGATGCTCGTGCGGCAGCGAAAGCCAGTGGAAAGTCGGTCGGTCAGGGCCGATCGTCGCCCAGTGGTGGCGTGCGGGCGCTTCGTGGTCGCCGCAAAAAAGGGTGGTCTGGACCTGGTCCTGATGATCGCGACCCGCAGACCCTCGGCTCGGTGGCAGGGGTGATCGCAAAGAAACGCGGATGGTCGGACAGAGTTGCCGAGGGCACGGTCCTCGGACGTTGGCCTGCCGTCGTGGGTGAGGATATCGCCTCGCACGCTGTTCCCACGAAACTCGAGGATGGCGTCCTCAGTGTGACCGCCGAGTCGACTGCGTGGGCAACGCAATTGCGTTTGATGCAGCCGCAAATTCTGGCCAAGATCGCAGCGGCGGTCGGTCATGGCGTGGTCAAGACCCTGAAGATTCATGGACCGACTACCAAGAGTTGGCGCAAAGGGGAACGACACGTCAAAGGCCGCGGTCCGCGAGACACCTACGGGTAAACTTTAGTTGATTTCAATACCAGATGTAATACGATAGGGCAATTGTGAGGTTTATTGCTCTGTTGGTGTTCGATGCGTAGCGTTCTTGTGACCGCGAACAAGTGTCGGGAGCGCGGAAGCTGTGGACACGGTATCGACGAAGGGCCAGTATGTTTTCTGCCGCGCAAGCCAAGACATCCGACACCACCGGAAACAGCAGGACTCCAGAGGATCGCGTCGTGCTTCAGGCACGAAACGTAACGTTCGACTGGGGATCGCTTCCGTTGCACTATGTCGACAAAGATCCGCTGGCGACACACCTGTTCAACGTCATGCATCTGCTTCTTCCCGAGGGCGAGGAGTGGTTTGTACGCACCTTCAAAGAAGCTCTGCCGCTGATTCACGACGATCGACTTCGTGACGACGTCATTGGCTTCATCGGCCAGGAAGCCGTTCACGCCCAAGCACACGGCCAGCTTTTGGGCCAGCTCACTGCCTATGGAATGGATGTGGCTCCGTACGTCGAGCAGATGCAGTTCATCTTCGGGCGTGCCTTGGGTAATCGATCCAGTCACGGGCGCAACAGTCTGATCGAGCGCGTCGCGTTGATTGCGGCCGTCGAACATCTGACAGCGTTTCTGGGTGATTGGGTGCTCAACGCCAGCGAACTCGATCGCGTCGATGTCGACCCCACGATGCTCGACCTACTCCGATGGCACGGTGCCGAGGAGGTCGAACACCGCTCGGTTGCCTTCGAGGTCATGCGCTACTTCGACGTTCGTCCGGCGCGACGCATCCGCACGTATTTGGTTATTGCACCGACAATGGTGTGGTTCTGGACGAGGGGCGTTCGGTACTTGATGGATCAGGATCCGACGCTTGCTCACCTGTCGCCGAAAGAGCGGAAGCCCTCCCTCCGTGAGTACCTGCGAGTCTCCCGGCGAGGCTTGTTCCCTGGGCCGATGCAAATCTGTAGAGCATCCGTACGTTATTTCAAATCCGATTATCACCCGTCCCAGGAGGGGTCGACCGAACAAGCCGTGCAGTACCTGGCGTCCTCACCTGCGGCGCGGGCTGCCGCGTGGTGACAGTTCGGTGGTGGTGAGAATGGGGCTTCGGCGCAGGTTGTCGAACATGGCGCAGGCCGTGGAATCGTTCCGAGAGGACCGACTCATTCCGCAAGATCTGTATGGCCGCGGTGCTCCGGATCAGACTGTGTCCCTGATAACGGATGCGCTGGACAAGTGGTTCGCGCTCCTCGACGACGGTGAATACGTCGCTGAATACGGGGCGCCAGCGGTCGTCCACGCTGTGACTTTGGTCCTCGAGCGACGCGAGGTTCTCTGCGTCGATCAGCAGGTGGTCATGTTGACGTTCGCCTCTTCCGACGGTGACGTACTTCCAGCCTGGGTAGCAGGCATGCACCTCGACTTCCATCTACCTTCTGGACGCCGTCGCCAATACTCACTGTGTGGAAACCCCGCCGACGTGCATACGTATTCCGTTGCGGTTCGGCATATTTCGGACGGCGGTGGCGGCAGCGAAGAGATGCACTCACTCGATGTCGGCACTCGGGTGACGGTACGTGGACCTCGCAATGGGTTCCCCTTCGTGGCGAAAGGGAAGGCAGTGTTCGTCGCGGGCGGGATAGGGATCACCGCAATCCTCCCGATGGTCCGCGCTGCTCGCGCCGCTGGAATGGACTGGCACTTGATCTACTGCGGCAGATCACGACAGTCGCTGCCATTTCTGAACGAGATCGAGAGTCTCGATTCCAGCAGAGTCACCGTCCGCACCGACGACGTAGACGGACTTCCGACCGGCAGGGAGTTGTTGTCCCCGGTCATAGGGGGTGCCGTCTATTGCTGCGGTCCGCCGCCCATGATCAGTGCCGTGGCTGCGGCGTTCGACGAGGTCCCGGCGACACACCTGTATTTCGAACGTTTCTCGGCGCCGCCGGTGCGCGACGGAGTCGAGTTCGAGGTTCAGCTGGTCGATTCCGGCACGATTATCACCGTCCCTCCTGACAAGTCTGCGCTCCAAGCGATCCGCGAAGTTCGACCCGACGTCGCGTACTCGTGTCAACAGGGGTTCTGTGGGACGTGCCGCACCCGGGTTCTCAATGGCTATCCCGACCATCGTGAGAACAGATTGACGACGGACGAACAGAAGGACGAAATGTTGATCTGTGTCTCTCGCGCGCACGGCGGCCGGATCGTTCTGGACCTGTAGCAGTCCAGAGCTGACTCGGGTGTCCATCTTTGTCGCAATATGGCAAGAAAATCCGTCTGCGAGGCATTCAGAGGGTATTTCGAGGGGTCTTTGTCCCCATGTCGTCTATAGGTACCAGTAGTATGGACCTATAACGCTCGAGTCCTGCGCGGCAGTACCGTTTGCTGCGAGGGGGAGTGAAGACGCGCAAAGGAGAACAAACCGACCGTGGCTGCCCAGAAGTCAGGTAAGAGCGAGAACAAGG
>JBBSSG010000025.1:0-29888 GCA_038242295.1 Mycobacteriales bacterium
AGTTGACAACTGGATGGATTTCTACAACACTCGCCGCAGGCATTCGACGATCGGGATGCTCAACCCCACGCAGTACGAACAGTCACTGAACGCGGCCCTCATGGCCGCATAACCACTGTCCACTTTTCGGGGTGAACCTCACATTTCTACCTCCGGGTACAACGATGGCTTGGGCCGTTCCATATCGGCCACAAACTTCAGAGGCTTACGCGGTTCCGATCGTGGCTGAAACATGAATATCAAGTGGCGGTCAGCACTCAGTAGGAACCGGACGGTACGGTTCGAGAATGTCCATCGACCCAGGCGCACCCTCATCGATTCTTGATTCAAAGTCGCCACATCTGAGGGCGCGATCTTTGCCTGGTCGGTGTTACGTCGATCAAGATTGGTTCGATCGGGAGCTGGAACGTATTTTCCGGCCCGGTTGGCTGTTCGCCGCTCGGGCCGACCGTGTCGAGTACCCGGGCGATTACGTGACGGTGCAGATCACCGGCGTTCCATTGATTGTCATGCGCGGTTCGGACGGCGTAGTGCGTGCGTTCGTCAACAGTTGCAGGCACCGGGGTTCGCAACTGCTTGACGGAGACGGAACATGTGCGCGGATCAAGTGCCCCGTCCATCACTGGACATATACCATCGATGGCGATCTTCGCAGCGCGCCCGGAACCCGGACGTTGCCCGACTTCGACCGCGGTACTGAGGGTTTGACGACAGTCGCTTGTCAGATGGCTGGTGGATTCGTCTTCGTCCGCTTCGCCGCCAACGGACCCGAGTTAGACGAATACCTCGGTTCTTTCACTTCGACAGTGTTCGAACCCTATCGAGTGGACCGAGATCGATGCGTGCACCATCGCACCTATACGGTGGAGTCGAACTGGAAGACATATGTCGAGATCGACATGGAAACGCTACACACCGACTTCGTCCATCCCGACAGTATCGGCTCGCAACCAGTGGAGTTGGTCCAGACCAGCGACAACTGGGTCAGTGTGCGCCACACCAGCGACATCAGTCCAGCGTTGGCGCCTCCTGACCGTCATTCCGGGTTCCCTGCGCGCGAAGGTCTGGCTCCAGAATTGCGCGACACCACCTACTTCTCCATCGTGTTGCCCGGGTTCTTTGTCATCGCAGCCCCCGATGTGACGTGGTGGATCAACAAGTCGCCTATCTCGCCGACTCGCACCCGTGTCGACGTCGGGTACTGCTTCCCACCGGAGACAGTCGAACGCGACGACTTCGATACCGTCGTCCAGCTGTACATCCGTAGGTTGGACCAGGTCATCGGCGAAGACGACCGCATCACCGAGGTACAGCAGAAGGGCATCGCATTCCACCGGCCAGGCCGGTATTGCGAACCCGAGTCGATGGTCCACCGGCTCGACAGCTGGATCCTCGACCGAATGGCCGACGGGCCCGACGACGAAATCGGCGAATGACCGGCGCGCCCAGCCGAACCGGCTACCGGATCGGATATATAGCCCTGGTCGTGCCGTTCGTGTTGAGTTTCTTCACTCGTTTTGCGCCCGGCAGCCTCGCAGAACCTATCGTCGACGAATTGAACTTTTCTGCAACCGAACTGGCCTTGGCAACCGGGACGTACTTCTACGTCTACACGCTCATGCAGCTTCCCGCCGGGGCCTTGATCGATCGCATCGGGATCCGTTGGGCAGTAGGAGCAGGCACCGTGGTGTCCGCCGGCGGGCTGCTGCTCTACTCCGCTGCGCAGACGATCGTGATCGCTATTGCGGCCTCGGCGATAATAGGCCTCGGAAGCTCTACGACGTTCCTGGGAATTCTACGTGCCGTCGGATTCTGGTTCACCGGAACAGCATTCGCTCTGATGTCAGGAGTTACCATGCTTGTCGGCAATATCGGCAGCGTCGCCGCGGGGGGGCCGCTCACTTCGTTGCTGACCTTGATGTCATGGCGTGAGTTGCTCGCCATCACAGCCGGAGTGTCACTGGCAGCCGCGGCAGCGGTCCTGGTGTTGCGCAGCCACGTTCCCTGCCGGGCGCAGGAAACCCCAAGCGGGGACCGAACCCCACTGACCGAGATGATTCGCGACCGTCGCCTCATCGGGTACGCCCTCATCGCGGTCGGAACCAACTCGACTTTCTATACCTTCAGCAGTCTCTGGGGAACACCGTATCTGGGAACTCTCGGCGTACCAATCGGAGTCGCCGCGACGATCGTGTCGGTATCTCTGCTCGTCTACGGACTGGTCTCGTTGGCGATCGGACTCCTGTCCGACCGAATGGGAGGCAACGGGACAATCATGGTTACCGTTAGCGTTGCCGGAGTCGTGGGCTGGGTCCTGATCACCATCGCCACAGTGACCCCAGGAGGGCCGGTCATTGCTGTCGTCGGTCTCTTACTCTCAGCAATCGCCGCTGGCAGCGTCGTCGTCGTGTTCTCACTGGTCAACGACTACCTCGGCGACCGCGGTGGCGCATCAGCTCTCGCTGTGGTCAATGGCGCGGTATTTTTGTTCGTCGCTGTCCTGCAACAGATCGTCGGGGCGGTGCTCGACATCGGAAATCGGTCCACCCTCAGCTACACCACCGCTATGGCCACCTTGACCACGATTGCTGCCATCGGCCTGGTTGCAGCCGTGATCAGCAGATCGACGACGGCGATAACCGGCGAGAGCGCCGCGGACACGGCTATGTCCGCAACGAGACCGTGAGCCTCGTCGATTGCCTGTGACGTTGGGGCCTGTGCTGGTGGGTTCCTATAGGCCAAATGAACCTGTCCACGAAGGTAATCCAGAACTGTTCGCGTCATTGCGCCTTCCGCAGTCATCGAATCCGAGGTAGTGCCTCAACCGCTCGACTTCTTCTGTCGATAATGCGGATTTCGGCTTCAGCGTGGGCGAGTTCTTCTGTGAGCTGTCCAATGATCGTTGCGTAGGTCTGTGTCAAGTGTTCGAGGCGGCGGATGTCGGCGCGGGCCCGTAAAAGGTCGTGGCGCAATGATCGAGAGTCTTGTTCTGCAGCCTGCACCGGTGCCGATTTGTTGCCCGCGGCGGCGAACATCGCCTGATACTTGTTCTTCAACTGATGGGGGTATTTGTGTGTGAGTAGCCACCGCTTGATCCCAGCTTCGCGAGCGAGCCCAACGATGGTCAACGCCCCATCCGTGTGCAGAGGAGTGCCCGCGAGGAGTCGATCGGCGGCTGCGGCGAGTGCATCGCACAATTGTGGCGGCGGTGTCAGCTCACCAGTTGCGGCGTTCATCTGGCACCCCCGGCCGCTGCGCGGGCATTGAGTGTGTGTCGATGATCTTATTCAGGTATGCCAGGCGGCGCTTTTCGCGTTCGAGACGCAGCGGCGGGCTCACGAGATCATCAACGATGCAACGTAGTTCAGCTGCTTCTCGCTGGATATCGGCCATGTCGTTGTCGGTGCGTGCGATGTTGCGGCAGGCAGACCGGCAGTCGTCGGTGTCTGGTGTGGTGCGGGCATCGTCGTGGCTCGACGCCGCATCACACAATGCCGACGCCGCGTCGAAAACGCAGGTCATCCCCTTGCCTGGATATATTTGTAGTGACGGATTCGCCAGCATATGGCGCGCCTGTTTACTGCTGCGTACCACCCGACCAGCGAACCTGCTGGAGCCACCAGCCACCCGGTCGCGGTAGGCATCTGCTGCAGGGCCACTGACGTGAGAACCCGCTGTGAGCGAGCGGTCGGCGGTGTCGAGTTCGTCGAGGCGGGCAAGCCACTGTTCGAACGCCATCTCGTCGGGGAATCCGGATGCGTAATTGCCACCGTAACCTTGGGTGATCTGAACGTGCACGTGACCGTACTGGATTGCCGCGGCAACGAGTCCGCGTGGACGACGGCAGATGAACCAGGCCAACGTGCGACGCAGCTGGGAGCCGTTCAGACGAAAGTCCGGCACCGGGATGCTGTCCGTGCGCTCTTGTGAGGCGCAGTAGTTGTTGACCCACCCAACGAAGAAGTTCAAGTCGTTGGCGATGGTGCCGCTGGCCTTCGCTCCGCCGCGTCGGTCGGTGCCCTTGGCTCCCAGAATCGACACCGGAAAAAGCAACCGCTCGTGGTGGAGCTGTTCGAGGACGGCGACCGCTCGTGCGACCGGCTCGATGACGATCCACGGATCCGAACGTAGGCGCCCTTGCGGGATCTTTACCCCCGCGGCATCGGTGACGGCTTTCCATTCGCGGCCGGTGATCTGCCACAACCCGGTGCGCGGATCCGTGGTCACGCAACCGCGTTCGAGGGTGAGCACTTCTCCGGGCCGCATTCCTGACAGGTATGCAATCACGATGTAGGCAGCGGTATGTAAAGCCCGCACCAGCCGGGGGACCTGCTCGTATCGGATTCGGCGCAGCCATGGGGAGTCATCGAGGAGACCTCGGGGCCGACTCCACAGGTAAGTCGCGTCAGCTATGGGTAGACCGGAGTCGAGGACCCGCTGCCGATGTCGAGTGCGCCTGCGGGTGAAGATGGCGTGCCCGCATCCGATGAGGCGGGCAAGGTGCATCCAGTCCGGTTCGAGGTCTGCGGATTCTGGGCCAATGGCTCTTCCCGGCAGCGCTTCTCCGTTCACGCGGTGGTGCTCGAGCAATGCGTCGATAGCCGCTTCCAGCCAAGCCGCCTTGCCCGCGTCGACGGTCGTCTGTGCAGCGTCGGCGAGGCTGGTCCGTTTCTCGGTCCTACCGACCAGCAACCGGTACTCGCTCCACGCGGCGGTGATGTCGGCGCTGAAGTCTTCGACGAACCGTAGCGCCCAACACAGCAGGGCACTCATGGTGGTTTCCGGGATCCGCCGGGTCCGGTTTTCTATCCCTGGTCGCGCACGGCCGAGTAGGACTCGGTTGTCTTTACCTTTCCACGGCGGAGCCTCCGGCAGCCGATTTTGCAGTGGTAGCAGGTCCCGGAACAGCCAGAGTCGACGGACTCCGTTGAGTAGATGCCCTTGCCTGCGCACGTCGTCTTCGGCAGACAGTACCGTCTGGAGATAGAGGTCGAGATCGCCCGCAGTGACATCGCCGAGTGACCGTATTGCGTTGGTGGTCAACCATTCCAAAAATTTGCAGATGAACACGAGTCGGTAGCGCATGGAATAGACGGCGGTCGGGCCTTCGACACCTGAGCGGCGCAGACCCGCTGATTCGCGGTCGCTGTTCAATTCCATCCACACGTAGATTTTGATGGCGTGGCGAAAGTCCGGCGGGACGAGAGCGAAGTTCACGCTGACGGAGCTGTAGTGCGCCTCGTGGATCGCCGGGGTTAGATCCCAGCGGTTGTCAGCGAACCGGGAGATGGCCGCTAGGTCGGCGCCGGCGCGCAGTTGTCTGTTGAACAACACCGGCGTCTGTGCGTTCGGGATAGTGATGGATGGCTGCGTCTGGCCGTGGGCACGCGCGTTGTCGGTCATGGTCGATCGAACTCTCTGTTCAGTAGGCGGGCGACCAAGGTCCGGTCGTCGTCGGTCGCGGCATCGGCTGCAGTGTCTGCCGCCGGCCCTGCCTGCTCGAGAAGATCTTCGAGTTGCTGGGCGGGTCGGGCGAACTTCTGCGCCCACTTCAGGGCGGGCATTTCCTGCCGTTTGCGGGTCAACAGGTCCAGCGCCGCCACTTGTATCGGCAGATGGTGTGGCAGTGCGCGAGCGCACGGACAGTCCAGACATTTCAGGAACGACGCGGTGCACGGCTACCCTGGTTCGTGCGGACCATGTAAGTGGTCCGAGCAGCCGGCCAAGACAGTGTCGGCGTCGCGCGCGACAAGCAGTCTCAGCATGTCCTCGGTGACACCGAAGCGCGTCGCCACGGTCGCTGGATCACGCTGCGCTAGAGCTAGATCGGATGCGCTCAGCTGTGCTATGGTTCCCAGCTTTCGTGCCTTCTGGGCTTCGGCGACGAGCACCTCTGCCACCAGGGTTTGGTATTCAAGGACTGTGGTGCGATCTCGTCTCAAATAGGTGTCAGCCAGGGTGCGGGTGGTGTGCGCGACGGGCCGTTGTTCACGTTCGAGGAAGGTCTTACGTAGTCGTGTCACTCGAACATCGAGTAGACGAGCCTCGCCGTCGTCTGCCGGGGCGGCGAGCAGGCCCTGCTCGCGGCCCCATGCGGTCACTCCGGTCTGCCCCTCGGCCATCTGAGTCCGCAGACCACGGGGCCGAGTGATACCCCAGAAGTGGAAGAGCCGATCGCTGCCGGTGATGCGGCGTGCCGACTCGGTCAACTCATGCGCCAACATGTAGAGGCCGAAGGGAGTATGCAATTCCGTTCGTGCACTGCCGGTATCATTCCTCGCCGCAGTGGTTTTCGCCCAATCCGGCAGATCGGCGAGCGAGACGGTCATGTGACTGCGCCGACCACGGCGCGGTTTCACCACATCGATCTGCGCCGATGCGATCGAATCCGTGTGCCCGTCGGGCCGGTGGTGCGCGGCCGGCGCAGCCATGATGGTGCCCCAGTTATGGCCGGTGAGCCGCACGAGCAGCACCGTGAACGCGGCCACTTCGAAGCGGCTCAAATGCACTGTCAACATCAGATCAGCGACGCCGCCGTGTGCCTGCAGCCAATCCTGGGTCTTGCCGCTGTCGTAGCGCGGGACATCGACGGACCGCTCGACACCGTCGACGATCTCGCAGAACAGAGACTGCACCGGGTCTGCGATCAGCTCGGGGTCGTACGCTCGCCACCTCCGCAACAACTCGTGATTACCGCGGATCCGCCGTGCAGCTGCACGCACGGTGGCGCGGGCCGCGTTCATGATCCGCTCCTCCTCGGATCGGGTGTAACTCGACGTCACCGGCCGCTGCGGACGCTTGGCATGACCCAGTGCGCACCGCGCTGCGACAGCCGGTGGCAACTCCTCGACCTCAGCCAACAATCCCATGATCATGCCCAACTCGACCGGACCGTTGGCCTTCGAGCCCCGGATCAACAC
The DNA here is from genome assembly GCA_038242295.1 of Mycobacteriales bacterium. Taxonomy (GTDB): domain Bacteria; phylum Actinomycetota; class Actinomycetes; order Mycobacteriales; family Mycobacteriaceae; genus Rhodococcoides. The sequence goes on from JBBSSG010000025.1 coordinate 6,921, forward strand.
GTACTGGCTCAGATGCGCCGGCGTCAGATCCGCAACACGACGCGGCGGCACCGAAAGAGACGCCAGAACACGACTGAACGCCCTCAGATACACCCACAGCGCCCGCGCCGACGACACCGCCTTGATGGTCCCTGCCGGACCCGTCCGCTCGTGGAAAGCAAGCGCGAACGCCTTCTGCAGCGCCCGCTCGATCGGCAGTGTCGTGAAGTCGAAGTCGGCGGTGCGGCCGTCTCGCTCACCGATGACACGGACCGTGCACCGGTCATCGTCGACGAACAACCGCTGCGGTGGCCGATAACCTGACGCGGGCTGCCCGGCAGAGCGGCCGGCGCTCACTCCGCACCCTGGACAGGGTCGGTCAGCACTCGCCTGTCCCCGGACAGAACCGTGGACATCAACTGCGGAACCGCCGCCTGAGCGGCGTGCAGCATCAACAGCTCCAACTCCAAAGAACGGAACGGTTCGAGGTAGATCTCCTGGGTCGTGCGCGGATCAGCATGACCGAGCATCAGCTGCACCAAATCCCATGCACTGCCGAACTGTTCCCGAAAGTCGCGGGTCTCCTGTTCCGAGAGATACCCGTATCGCGCCTCGAACAGTAGCCGCCCCACCGAGTACCACCGCAGGGCGAAACTGTGGCGGAGCATATGCGCCGACCCTGCGAAACCCGCGAACCCCATCGCCCCCAACCGTGCATTGGCGGTCTGGAAAGTATGCGACCACCCGTGCGGATCACGCGGTATCCCGTCTTCGTTGAGCCACAACGCCGCCGGCTCCCGGCCAGCCGACGTGTCGACGAACAACCTGCGCCGAGCCACAGGATCGAGTGAATCGATCGACACCTCGGACGCATGCCCGCCGGTGTTCCGTAGCCGCAGACGCCGCGCGCCCAGCACGTCCGTCACCAGCTCGGCATCGGCCAACCGCGCGTACCTACCTGAACGCTGAGCACGGCGCACTGCCGTCGCCCTCTCCCCCTCGACGTAGCTGAGCACCGCCGACAACACTGGACGAGGCATCCAATACTGACGCCCACGTCCGTACTTCGCAGTGGCCGACGCAAGCAAACACGTCCTGAACTGACGCCCAAGATCATCGGCAGGTAGCTCGATCAGCAAGATCGAACCCCACTCCTGCAACCTCAGACCAGTACCGTAGAGACCCTCAGCGAACGCGCCATCACGCTGCCCGTTACGGCCGCGCGCATCGCCGCGGTCGCGGCCGTCGGTATCGAGGCCCATCAACCCCAGGTCCACTGGGGGTTACGCGGCGGTGGCCGGTTCTTCCTCGGTTGTTTTGTTTTCGAGTGCGTCGGCGAGGTCGTGGACTGCGGTGAGGACGGCGCGGGCGGTATCGGCCACGGTCTCGGTGTCTCCTTTTGACCATCCGGCGATGTAGCCGACGCTGTATGCGCTGGTGTCGAGTCCGAGGGTTCCGGCGAGGACGTAGGCGACGGATTCTGCTTCGACTTCCATGCGGCCTCGGTGCAGGTTCTGGCGTGCATCGTCGCCGATGACGCTCGGGTCGTGCATGATCGAGTGAGCTGCTTACCTGCAATCGGCAATCTCTTGCGGCAGATGACCAAGGACGGCTATCAGGGTGCGAAGGCGGAGCCAATAGCACCAACAGCGGCAACTACCAAGAGCACAAGGCTGGCGCGTTCGTACCCTGTCCAGGTCAAACGACTGAAGATCACGCGGCCTGCCGCAAAGCCTAAAGCTGCCCCCACCCAAAGAAGGGGTAGCGAGTGTGGCGTGACCCACGTGTCGGAGACGAGCAAGACGACAATGCTCAGAGGCAGCCGAACCAGAGATAGCGCCACGAGGGTATCTCGAATAAGACGCGATGAGCGGTACTTCCAGGTCAGATATAGGACTACAGGTGGCCCGCCGAGAGTGGTGGCCGTGCTCAGCGCGCCTGGCAGAATGCCTGCAGACGCAGGCATCCACCAACGTGCATCCGTGCTGTGATCGTCGACGTCTGTCCCTCCACGGATCGCCCGTAAACGGCGAACCACGATCAGAAGCACTGCTAAGGACATCAACGTTTCGATGACTTTATCGGGAAGATACTTCAGGCCAATGCCACCCAGCGCTAGACCTGGGACGGACCAGAGAGCGAGGACACCGACATCGCGCCACCGAGGCTGGGGAACGCGCCCGCTGGCTACCATGATCGATATGTCAACGAGGATGCCGGTCGCCACGATCGTCGATACCGTTTCTCCAGGCTCCAACATCAGCGTAAGCAGAGGGACGCAAACGATGGCAAACCCAAAACCTGTAACGGTCTGTGCTATCGCGCCGACAAACAGCATGCACGCGACTATCATCGCGATATCCAAGCGACTCCTTCACAACTGCGACCGGTAAACGTCAGTGCTGTAACTAGGTTCGGATCGTTAAACGTCAAACGAGCACAGGTTTTCAGAGCAGCCCTGCCAACTCCTGGAACAGAACTTCTGCGCGGCCGACAGTGACATCCGCAGCGGCGCGTACTTCGGCCCTCTCGCCGACCGCCACGCAGACGGCGGGCGCCGCGTGCTTCTGAGACCACGCACGCAGCCCCTCGAACCCTGGAATATCGCCGAGGTCGTCGCCGGCGAACAGTGCTCCACTGGGGGAATACGCGCTGAGCAGCAATCCGATTGCTCGCGCCTTGTCGTAGCCGGGTGCGCGCATTTCGAGGACACATTTACCTGGGTGCACCCCGAGAAGAAGTTCTCCGGCCAACCGATCGAGGATTGGGCGGATCTCAGTCAACACCTGTTCTGGCGCATGGGTCCTGCGGGAGTGGACGACGAGCGAGAGACCTTTGTCTTCGATCCACAACCGATCATCGACCATGTGGAGGATCGCGGGGAGACTGTGACGCAGCTCAGAAATGCCAGCCACCTCCTCATCTGCAACCAGCTCGCCATCACGCCAGAGTTCGGCACCGTAGAGACCACTCACCACAAGCCCGGGCAGATCACTGAACTCCCCGAGCTTCAGGACGGTTCGCACGTCCCGTCCGGTAATTATCGCCACCTGAACACCCCGTTCGAGGAGCTCTCGGATCGTCTGAACAGCACCAGGCACGGGCCGCGACTGGTCTGGGTGATCGACGATCGGTGCTATCGGCCCGTCAAAATCCAACCCGATAAACAAATCGGGCATGAGCGGTCGAAGCTGGGCAAGCATCGATACCACAGTTCGCCTCTATCATTCTGTAATTGATCTGTCGGCACTCTGGTGCCGCAGTGGCGTGAGATCTAATCCTCACATGCACGTGGCGCGGTCGTTCGTTGATGCCTTAGAGGTAATCGGTTGTGCGAGAAGGGTTGGGCCTGCTGCCTGCTCGAACTCGCGGGTCTGTTCTGGTGAGAGATCCTGCTTGTAGCGGCCGATTGCGACGGTACTCAATGCCTCAGCAGTGGCCTTCGCGGCTGGGTGACCCCAAGTGTTGAGGTGGACGCTGTGGATCTTCCGTTCGTGCGTCGTCATCGCCTCGCCGTAAGGGATTTCGAGAAAGTTGCACATGTTTTTACACACGGGCTCAGGGTTACTGACCAACTCTTCGTAGTTGATCTCAAGATATCGTTCGGCGGGCGCTCGTAGACGCGCCTGCTCGATGAGGTTCCGCCACTGGTATGCAGTCTGATGAATGGACGAGTACCCCCAGTCCGGGACCGTATGCAGGTGCGATGCAGCCACGTCACGACCGTCGCGGACAATGTGAACGAAACGGGCTTCAGGCCAGATCCGAGCGTAGACGTCGATGTCGATAATCTTGCGTTGCAACTTAATACCCCATGTCCACTTTCCCGACGATGCGAGTTTCGTTTGACCAATCGCCTCAACCAGCATGCAGCGATCCTCAAGCGATACAATTTCGCGATGATTTTCGGCTATCTGCGCTTGAACAAGCTCAGCCAGAATCTCAAATTCGATACCGTAGCGCTGACACTGTTTTACGAAATGAGCGGCGTCATAGTATTTCTGGTCTTGCGTGGCGGTGCCCTCACCCAGCACCCGCGGATCGCGCCGACAGAGTAGGTCGCACGCCTCGAGTATTGAACTGCCCAGATCTACCGGTGCTGTGAAGTCAAGTTCAGGTCCAACGTCTAACAGATGGTGGGAATCAAGGACCACGCTTAGAAGAGTCGTACCGGACCGTTGCTCGCCACCCAGTAAAATCGGGTACGGACGTCGCGTTTGCATAACTACTCCTATCGGTGTCGCGTCTGTGAAAGTCGAGCCGGTCACTGACGACCGTCAATCGCCTCAGCGGGTAGACCAGTCTTTGACCAGCGCTGTGCGACCTCGGCAGTCATGTTGAACGCCTTTTGCATGAATTGTTCAACGGCAAACCGCAGGCTTGGGACGTCCACGTCGGACGAGACGCGGACTGCACCGTCGGAAACCATGGTGCGGCAGACTTCGTCAAAGGCCATGATGACGGATTTGCAGTGCTCGGGTGTCAGGGCCGCGCTAATCATGTGTGTGCCTGCATATTCAGCATGAATCCCCACCGAGCGCAGACGTACATAACATTCTCGTCCGACGTTCTCCTCGGCAAAGATCACATGAAAGAGCGAGCCACGGCCGATAGCCGCCGCCGGTATCTCATGTTTGCTGAAAACACGATTTATCCCAGTCCTGAGCTGCTCACCGTTATAGGCCATTCGTCGAATACCATCGTCGTTCAGGTGGTCCAGCGACGCCAACGCTCCTGCGTAGGGGGATATTTCCCTTAAGAAGGTGCCCCCGAGATAGGTCTCCTCGTGAGCCTCCATAACACCTCGTCGACCCATTACAGCCGACAATGCGACTCCGTTGCACAGACCTTTGCTAATTGTCACTAAACCTGAATACACCGATTATCTGACCGCGGGTCGCGAGCCGTCGATACGAAATACCCTGTCGTGGTGGAGAATAAGACTTCTCACAGAACAAATTCTGACCACACACGAAGGGCATCTCGCAGATGCAACTATCTCACACCCGTCCTGTCGCTGCCGCGAGGTTCGACGACCCTAATCTCGTATCCGCCGCGGGGTTGGTTCCGGTCATGGCGTTGGCGCAGCGATCGGGCCTGCAGACACTGGCGCAGGAGCATCTGTCGGTGCCGACCGACAAGGGATCGCATGCCGGCCGCAAGATCGGATCACTGGTCGCAGGCATGGTCGCCGGTGCCGACAGCGTCTCTGACATGGCGATTCTTCGGCACGGTGCGATGGGGACGCTCTTCGAGCACCCGTACGCACCCTCGACACTGGGATCGTTTCTGCGGGAGTTTCGGTTCGGGCATGTCCGACAACTCGACGCCGTCGCCTCCAGGCTCCTCTGCTCGCTCGGCGAACGCACTCCTGTACTCGCCGGCATCGATACCGAACGGGTGATGGTCGACATCGACGACTCCATCATCGAAGTTCACGGCCACAGCAAACAAGGACCCTGTTACGGATACTCCGGCATCCGCGGCCTCAACTCGCTGATCACCACCGTCACCACCGACAGCGCGGCACCGGTGATCACCGCCCAACGTCTCCGGAAAGGTGCCTGCGGCTCCGCCCGTGGAGCAGCACGAATGATCGCCGATACCCTCGCCACCGTCGGCCGACTCCGCGGGACCGGCGCCGTGCGGCCGTCGGACTCACCCAAGCCGCTGGTGCGGGCGGATTCCGCCTACTTCGGGTATCCGACAATCGGTGCTGCGCTGCGCGGCGGGGCGGACGTCTCGATCACCACCGGGCTGAACTCGGTCATCAAGACCGCGATCAGCTCGATCGCCGATGATGCCTGGACACCGATCCGATACACCAACGCCCTCTACGACACCGACAGCCAGCAGTGGATCTCGGTGGCGGAAGTCGCTGAAATCCCGTTCATCGCATTCACATCCAAAAAGAAGTCCCACCACGTTCCCGGCCGGCTCGTCGTGCGCCGCATCCCAAACCTGAGACCGAAGAAAGATCAAGGGCAGGGTGAACTGTTCGACGTCTGGCGGTTCCATGCCTTCTTCACCACCACCGACCCGACCGAGCTCGACACCGTCACAGCCGACCAGATTCACCGCCGGCACGCGATCATCGAGCAAGTCCACGCAGATCTGAAGAACTCCGCCCTCGCCCACATGCCGTCGGGACATTTCTGTGCCAACGCCGCCTGGCTGGTCTGCGCAGTGATCACGTTCAACCTCACCCGCGCCGCCGCGACACTGACCGGGGAGAAAACACTGGCCAAGGCAACCACCGGCACCATCCGGCGCACCCTGATCTCGGTGCCGACCCGCATCGCCTCCTCCGCACGCAAGCTCACCCTGCATCTACCGCAGAAATGGCCCTGGGAGAAAGCCTGGGTCACATTGTTCAACAGCATGTTCGGACGAAACGCTCACATCCTCACCTAACCAGACGATCCCCGCCCGCCCACGACACGAAAAACCCAGTGGAACAACCCGATAGCCGAGATTGGGGGATCAACCACGTCCACACCCGACCTATACCGCACAACACAATTCGACTTCAGCAAATCAGTGCATCGGTGCATTCAGGCTTAGTGTCGATTGCGCTCTGCACCCTTGTTTCGCCGAGAACTACAAAGATCACCGCCGGCGTATACGCAACTGGAACGCAAGCGCCATTCGATGACCTGTGGCACCATGGAGCTCGGTCTTTCCTAGGCGTCGGGGCGCTCGAAAGCAATTCAGGGTGGGGATTTCATTTGCGCAGAGCACTCGTTCTCGCAGGCGCGGCAGCATTGCTGCTGGGGCTGACACCAGCGGCCCAAGCAGACCCGGTCGGAGATCTTGCAACTCCGCCGTCCGATCCTGCCGCCTACCTTCCCACCCCGCTCGGCGATCCGTGGTTCGACCCACCGGCCGGTTTCGAAGCACTGGAGCCCGGAACCGTTCTGAATGCCAGAGGTGTTGCTGTACAACCAGGTTCGACGTCGACGCAACTGCTTTTCCGCTCCACGGACTCCAAGAACAACCCCATCGCCGCATCGACGACGGTCATTGTTCCGGACGCACCGTGGACTGGCAATGGCCCCCGACCTGTTGTGGCGTACAACGAAGCGACCGATTCCCTCGGCAACACCTGCGCGCCGTCGTACACGCTTCCGCGCGGCACCAACAAAGAAATCGACCGAGTTCAGGACCTCCTCGGCCGCGGTTACTCCGTCGTGGATACCGACTATCAAGGCCCCCGCCAGGCATACTCTGCCGGTCTGGTCGCCGGCCACACCGTGCTCGACGGTCTTCGGGCTTCGCACAGTGTTGGCGTCGACTCTGACGCTCCAGCCGCGATCACCGGCTACTCCGGCGGCGCTATCGCCTCCGGCTGGGCAGGCCAATTGGCACCGGAGTACGCGCCGGAACTGAACATCGTCGGCGTCGCCTTCGGTGGGCCTCCGACGGACTACAAGATTCTTCAGCGTTCGCTCAACGGCGGCATCGGGTCCGGCCTGTTCACGGCAGCCACCATCGGACTCTCCAGGGAATACCCAGAGATGCGCTCGTTGGCCAACGACAACGGCAAGCGCCTGGCCTTGCTACAGAAAGACCAGTGCGTCGACGTGCTCTCCTACAGCGGTCTGTTGCTGTTGGATCAGCAGAATCTGTCCAACGTTCCGAACGTCTTCGATCACCCCATCACCCAGACCGTGATCGAGGAGAACCGAATGGGCCAGCTCAAGCCAGCAGCGCCTGTCTACATCTACCAGGGATTGCAGGATGATTTGATCCCCAAGGAAGGTGCCGAAGCTGTACAGGATCAGTGGTGCGCCCTAGGTGCGTCCGTGCACCTCGAAGAAGTTCCCGGTGACCACACCACCGCCCAGGGCAACGGCCGCCCAGGCGCATTCGACTGGATGTCACAGCGGTTGGCGGGAGTACCCACCGGCGGCTGCGAACGCGTAGTTCGCTGATCAAGACTTGACCCTCACGCCGCGGGAGGTACCACCCTTGTCTTCTGTGAGCGATTCGGAAGAAATGATGGTAGGCGGACTTGCCCGCCTCGTGGGGATCAGCATTCGGACCCTGCACCACTACGACAACATCTCGTTGGTGGTGCCGTCCGGCCGCACCCCTAAGGGCTATCGCAGTTACTCGGCGAAAGACGTCGAGCGGCTACACCAGGTGTTGACCTACCGCGAACTCGGCTTCGCGCTGGACAACATCAGCGTCCTTCTCGATGATCCGTCCGTCGATTCGATGGCGCATCTACGTCGTCAACGCGAGTTGCTGGACGCACGGATCGATCGCTTGCATCGAATGGCTGCGGCCGTGGACAAGATGATGGAGGCAAAAAAAATGGGAATCCAATTGACCCCTGGGGAGCAGCGCGAAGTGTTCGGCGACAACTGGCTCGGTGATCAATACGCAGAAGAGGCCGAACAGCGCTGGGGCCAAACCGAGGAATGGAAGCAGTCGCAAGCAAAAACCGCTTCCTACTCCAAGGAGGACTGGATCCGAATCAAGGCCGAAAGCGATTCTTTGGAAACAGATTTCGCGGCTGCGATGAAGGCCGGGGTGGCAGCCGATTCCGACAAGGCGTCAGTATTGGCGGAGAGACACCGCGCAAGCATCGAGCGGCACTACGACTGCGGGTACGAGATGCACGTCTGCCTCGGTGAGATGTACATCGCCGACGCCCGGTTCACCAAGCATTACGACGACGTCGCACCCGGGCTCGCGCAATACATCCGAGATGCGATCGTGGCCAACGCTGCCAGGCGGGCGCAGGACGGTTCGTGATTTACTCCCCGAATGTGCGGGAGCTGCAGGTCCGCACGCACATTCGGGGAGTAGATGTCGGCAATCATTGCCACGGGATCCTGTACGGCTCGTCATCATCTGGCGGAGGTGGCGGCGGGGGTGGGAACCAGATGAGAAGCGGCTCACGTTTGAGTTCGATAACCTCCGGCGGCACAGGTACACACAGACTCTCGATGTCTCTCCACAAGCACTCCCCGGCGCTTACACGCATCGCATACGCCTTCAATTCCGGTGACGCATCCGGAAAAGCGGCAATGTCGTACATCATCGAACTGTTGACGACGCGAGCTTCATCGAACGACGGAGCGCTTGGCGCAGAACTGGATCATCCGGCTCGATCATGCATCCGCCCAGGGCTTATCACCGGTTCCGAGTGAATAGGGATCCTTCGGCAACTCATACACAGGAGAAGCGTCCGCAGTGTTCTTCACATCCAACAAGAGCTTCGCGTCCTCCAGAGTTTCTGTGACCGGGGCTAGCTTTTGCTCGAACTGTTCGTTCAAGTATCCGCTGGGGCTCGCCACCAACGACAGAAACTCCTGAAACGCATCGGTGACCATCCGGATCGAATCGACGAGCTTCATGCACAAGTCGTATCCAGTGTTGAGAATTTCCAACACTCTGTACAACTGGTAGAGGTTGCCAAAGACGGGAACCTTCTTGAGCAAGAAATCGACTACCTTTGCTCCGCTGGACGTCGATTTCAGCTTCGATCTTCTCTCGCAGAGTCGACACGAGTGTGTATACCGAAGACCGTATTTCCTCGGCAGCACGTTCGGCAACCGCCTCGATGACGCGTCCGCATGATCCCTCCCACCGCATCGCGTCGACCTGCTTCGCCGCAAACTCCTCGTAGGCGACGGCTGCCATGCCGTTCCAGAACTCGTCGACCCGAGTGGTCCCACCGGCCAGCGCGTCTCCGCCCTTCTCCATTGCGTCGCCCGCGATGCGATACGCGCCACCGAGACGCTTCAGGTCGTTCCAGTTTCCCCCGATCGGCGCGATGAGGCCCCGAAGCGGACTGCGCCCGATCCGTTATTCGATAGCATCATCCACGTCACCCAGCCAGCCAGCCAGCGGCATCCGCAATGACTTGCGCTACGTCGTTCGGCAGCGTCTCCGGCGCTGGGTAGTCGACTCCGTCCGGTTGCCCGTAATTTTTCGGGTCGAAGTAGAGCTCGACGGTTCCCGCCGCCGGGCGATTCGAATCGCCGGGGTCCGCTCCAGGAAATCCGGCTGGAACAAGTTGGGTGTGAGCGTTCAGCGCCTCGTAGTTTTGCTTCTCCTGATGCGCATAGAGCCACGCAGCGACATTGAGCTTTTCACCGAGATCGGAGCAATTGTCAGACAAATGAACATGCCTGTCTCGCCATACATCTCGCAGGGAGTTGAAGGGTGTGAGCAGTGACTGCAATATTTCGCCCGAATATTCACTCAGTGGCATCGCGTGCTCATTGAAGTACTTGTACGAGGGGTGCGTTTGCAGGCCGACCTCGGAGACGAGACGGCCGAGACCGGACACCTCGTTGGGCATCGCACTAAATTCTTGATCCATTGCGAGCCTCTCTTTGCTTTGCCGGCGGAGACTGGACACGATCTGATCGATGTCGTTCCGCACGAGTGCGCCATCAATATGCTGGTCAGCTTGAACCATGAACACCGCGACTGTTGCGTTCGAATACCCCTCAGTAGCAACGACATCGAACGAAGAATCTGCGGGGTCGCAGTCATACTTCTGGGCGATGTTCGAGGCGTTCGCCGTATATCGGACAGCGGGTGCGCCGTCGATCTCGAAGGAGATCGGCTCCGAGTACTCAATTTCTATCGGATCGTCGGGCTCGTGCCGAAAAATCAGCTCAGCCTGACGACTGGCCTCGAAGGCTGCCGTCGGCACATCGACTCCGTTACGTCCTGTCATTCCGGTAAGCGCCTTTGTCGCACCGTCACGGTATTCCGGGCAGTAGTCGCGTCACCGTCGAGTAGATATTGCTGATCCTTCATACTTCGTGGGCGAATCAGGGCGGGCGGTGTAGGGGGGCGTCGAGGAGTCTTATCACACTGTCGATCGGTGCGACCGTATTGTCCGAGCTACTGGAGTAAGGTCCGATATGTGAAACCGAATTTCTGGCAGTATCTGGGCTATCAGTTCGGGCGAGTGCTCCCTCCGCCCTTGCATGACTGGGTTCTCGAAGACCTCGTCGGCAAAGGCGCTCAGTTCCGCTACCTGGTTCGATTCACCCTCCCGCTTATTCCGCTACTGTGTCTGTTTCTACTTTTGCCCGGTCCGTTGTGGATTGGTCTGGCGATGATGTCCTTGCTGCTCATTCCGCTGGTCTACTTCGCCATCGCGCTGGTGGACGTCTACCGCAGACACCGGTTGTTGGTCCATGACCTGGATCCGGAACTCCTGAACGTCGACGCGCAGCGCAAAATCGATGACGCCCACGATGACTACGAAAGACGCTACGGTCGCCTGGACTAGGCTCTTGGCCATGACTTCCGTCGAATTCAAGGCAACTGCAGACCTGGCCGACGAGATCGGACCCGAGATTCGGAGCTGCGACACCCAACTAATTCAGTTTGGGAAGCACTCCGAATTCGCCGGGCCGATCACCACCATCAAGTGCTTTCAGGACAATCTGCTCGTCAAGCAGACCTTGAGTGGGCCCGGCAACGGTGGCGTTCTCGTCGTCGACGGCGATGCGAGCGTCCACACAGCTCTCGTCGGCGACATCATCGCAGGTAGAGGCGTCACCAACGGCTGGGTCGGGGTGATCGTCAACGGTGCGATCCGCGACTCCGAGATCCTTCGCACCCTCGACATCGGCGTCAAAGCACTCGGCACCAATCCGCGCAAGAGCACCCAGACCGGTTCAGGGGAGAAGAACGTACCCGTCGAGTTCGGCGGAATCACGTTCAACCCGGGCGAGATCGTCTACAGCGATTCGGATGGGGTTGTCGTCGTCTAGTTCGGCTAAAAACTCCCCTGTTGTGCGTCTGGAGGCATAACGGCGCATAACCGGGGAGTACATCTGCCGCGGCCCACCGTCACTGTTACGGGTGACGCATGCGGGCCGTCCCGCGCCACTCGTCGATCACGAAGAGCGTCAATGCCAAGGCCAGCATTCCCGCGGCGATCCAGACTGCACGACCTTGCAGGATTTCCGAAATCACAGCACCGAGAATCGCACCTCCGAGAAAGCCTGCGATAACGGAACCGAAGTTCAACGCCCTGGTCCCGGCTGCTCTGTCCCCGTCGACGACTCGATTGAACAGGGCTTGCGAGAAGCTACGGATGTTTCCGGTGGTCATCGTCGTGTTGTACGCCGAGTCCACGAGCACTCTGAAGGTCGCGACCTGCACGGCGGCAACAAACGAAATAGTAACTGTCACAATGGCATTCGGAGCCGACGCCGGAAGAAACCCGACTACCGTAATCACCAGGATCTCGATGACGAGTACAACTCGAACCGGTCGCCGCACTACACGCGCAACGGCCGGCCTGGAAATGAACTCAGCGGTGAACACTCCGAAGATGAATGCTACGAGAGGTGGAATGTATCCGAAAGCAGATCGCCACTGACCGGACGCTGCGTCGATTCCGGCAAGGATGACGTTTGCCGTCTGCGCATTCGCGAACACTCCATCACGAGTAACAAATGTGTAGACGTCCAGGAACCCACCGACCGCCGCGAGCAGAACGCCGAGGCGTACGGACTCGGAGGTCACGACGGTCGACTTTTCGTCACCTTTCACCGGTTCATGGTCGCACAGACAACTACTTCGTGAAGGCCGACGCTGAAGCACCGAGTAGGTCCACACACGACGTTGCAACGCACTTTCGACCCGTCGTGAGGCGAGCATTAACTACCGTAAAGAACGACTCGATCAGAGGGCGGTTACCCAGCCATGCGCCTCGTCGCCGGACAGTGCTGCTTGATGCCGCTTGCGCAAGGTCGCCGTCACGGGGCATGTGCCGCGCTCCCCGACGGTGCGGCCGTCGATCTCGTAAACCGGCGCCACCCCGGCCGACGTTCCGCACACGAAGACCTCGTCGGCGATATATAGCTCGGTGAGGTCGACGGTCCTCTCCTGCACGGGGATTCCTTCTTCGCGTGCAAGGGTCAAAATTGTACGACGGTTGATGCCGTCGAGGATGTCGCTCGTGGCGTCGGGTGTGATCAGGACGCCGTTGCGCACCAAAAAGATGTTGGCGGCACTGAGTTCACAGACGTGCCCGTTGATGTCGAGGAAGATGCAGTCGTCGAATCCGCTGTCGATAGCATCTTGTTTCGCAAGAACGGAGTTGACGTAGGCGCCGTTCACCTTGGCCCGCGAGGGAATCGCGTTGTCCGGAATACGGCGCCACACACTGGTTTTCAATCGCATGCCGTCCTGCGGGACAATGGGTATGGCGTCGTAGAGAAAGATGCTGACAGTGGTGTGCAATCCGCGTACGCGAGTGCCGGGAATGGACTCGTCCACGTGCACAGTGGCGCGGACGTACACCTCGTGTTGCGGATCGTTGACCTCCACCACCTCACGGACGACGTCCACGAAACGCTCGAACGACCACTGCGGAGCGAAGGTGTCGATCCCGATGATCTTGCAGGACTCGATGAGGCGCTGGTAGTGGTCGCGGAGGCGGAAGGCCGTCCTCGAACTTCCCGATACCTGCACCGGGAACACCGTGTAGACGCTGAGGCCGTACAGAACGGCCGACGTGGCAACTCCGAGCGTCGCATTCTGTGCATCGATGATGCGGTCGCCGAAGAAGACTTTGTCGTGTGGAGTCGCCATGCCTGTGATGTTAGCGGCCTCGCTGCGTCCAGCGACCCCGAATATTGCGCGGTAGGGTCGGCGCGCTGCTCGCTACTGACCTCCGGCGCTTGGCGCAGGTCAGACGTCGAACACGCCCCACGCTTCCCGAGCTTGTCGGAGCCCGGTGATAGAAAGAATGGAAACACGCGAAAGGAGCGCCCGAATGACATGCAGAGACTGCGACGCAGCAATAGACCACTGCCACGGAACGCTGTTGATCCACTCGGCTGGGTTGCCGGAGTGCACCGAATCGGGCTGCGTGGACCTCGAATACGTCCGCCACTTTCTCGTACTCGAGTGCGTGGACATCACCGGTGGATGCCGGTGTGTCGCCGAAATCGACTTGATGCAGGCATCCTGATTTGCGAGGTCGGCGAACTCATCAGGCCCGGACGACGGGCTGCTGCAGTTCGGTGAACCACTCGTCCTGAGGCTTCGGCTCGGAGACGAGGTAATGCTCGCGACACACTCCGGCCAGCTGATATCCGTTCGCAGTGATCCACGCGACCAGCGACTCCCAGGTTTTGTCGATCGTGTCCATCGAGCCGAGATGAACCGTTGTCGCAGCCAACTCGACCGCCGGCAGATCGACGACATCGAACCCCTGCCCTCCCTGGGTGCCAGGCGAAACCTCGCAAGCTGCGTTGACGCGGACGCCGGATCCAGCGTCATCGAGTTCCTCGTAGGTAGCGATGGCCGTCGGACCGAATTCGATACCCGTCAGCTCCAAACGCTGGGCAAGGAGGGCGGTCATCGGTTCGATGACCGGTCCGATGTTCTCGTTTCCGAGTCCTGCAGCTGTGCCGCTGACCTGGGCGAGGCAGCAGGCTGGCAGCGCTTTTGTTTCCACGGTATTTATGGTGTGAGCTCTTTCGGTGACTCGAGGCGACCAGTGAATTTTGCTCCACTAATTGGCTCAATCGACGGGATCCCGTAAATCTCGGCCGATTGGGGAGCAAAATCACTGCGGCGCTGCGAGCAAACATTGAAGTCGCACCAACCACCGCTACGCCCGTCGGCATTGCATACTGACGCGATGGCTCCGTGATGGCGCTGCTCTGCCTAGTTTCGACGAGTATTACCCTGCTCAGCAGGGATATTACGAGTCGCTATCGCCCCGGTAGTGTCGCGACGCTCGGATTATTTTGGTCATCCCATCGAGAACGCGTTGAATCTCGTGCTCGCCCACCGCTTGTCCGACGGCATCTGCCCAGGCGTGCTGGTCTTCACGTAGCTTCGCGACGGTTTCGCGGCCAGCTGCAGTGGGCTGCAGCAGCTTTGCTCGGCGGTGCTTCGGATTCTTGACATATTCGGCCCAGCCCTTGTCGACCAGTAGGTCTGCGGTTCGCTGCACACTTTGGCGAGCGAGCCCGAGCCCGACGCGGCGCGCGATCTCAGCAACGACCAGGGGCTCGTCGAGAGTCGCTCCGAGCACCTGCCACCCGGCGGGTGTCAGACCAACTGGTTCGGCGATAGCCTTTGCTGCGCTGAGGAATTCACCGTTCAGTTCGAATGCGGGGAGAACAACTGCTGTGAGCGCATCACCTGCAGCCGACCTCACTGCGCACCCACGAGTAGGTCGTAGTACTTCTTCTCACCCGTCGTGTAGAGCCCGTACCAGGCATCGATCACGCTCTGGGGAAATAGTTCGAGGATTTCGAACAGTGCCTTCGCGAACTCGAGTGGCGCCGTGCCGGGCGCCGTCACCAGGGTGCCGTCGGACGCAGTTCGGGCGTCTTGGTAGTGGCTACCGCCGGAGTATTCGGCTGCCATCGAGACGAATTCAGGCGCATTGCTCGTGTGCGGCCTGGAGTTCAGCACACCTACCCGAGCAAGTCCGAGCGTAGCGCCGCAGATGGCGCCGACGGGCACTCCACGTTCCAAGAGATCGACCGCCACTCCGAGCACCGACGCGTGCCCTTCACCCCAGGTGTCGCCGCCGGGAAGAATCAACGAGGCCAACTCATCGGCGTCGAGGTCGGCGAGGTCGCCGTCGGGGCGAACGTGCATTCCCCCGGCTGTCGTAACCTCGCCGCCGCCGTCGGAAACTACCTTCAACTGGTATCGATTGGACCCTTGCTGCCGGGCCATGGCGATTCCTGCCACCAGGTAGCCGTATTCCCAGTCGGCCATGGTGTCGGTTGCATACAGCGCGATGGTTTTCATTGCTCTCCCTGATTGACAGTGTGCTGTCATTCTAGTAATTGGCAGCACGCCGTCAACCCCGGGCCGTGTGTGCGTAGTAGGACTCTGGACCTACTACGCACACACCGGGCGCGAAGCGCCACTACTGTGGAACACGTGGCTACACTCGACGCTTTCCGCGGACGCTGGCCGAAGAGCCTGCCGCTGCAACCCCTGCCTGCTGAAGACTGGTCGAAACAACTTCCGACCTGGAAGGACGCCAATCCGCAGGTGATCGAATCGGCTCTCAAACGAGCGAAGACCAGGCCTTCGGGCAACTGGTTCGTCTTCGCCGCGAGCCGCGACATCGGCAGCACCAAGCCGTTCGGCCGCGATGTCGGCGGCACCGAACTGGTCGCGTGGCGAGACGAAAAGGGTGGCATTCACATCGCTCCCGGTGCCTGCCCACACCTGGGTGCTCCGCTCGACAAGGCGAAGGTCGAATGCGACACCCTGATCTGCTTGTGGCACGGCATGCCGCTCGGGCCGAAAGGTCGCCCGGGCTGGCGCCCCCTACCGGCATTCGACGACGGCGTCCTGGTCTGGGTTCGCATGGACGAACTCGGCGGCGAGGAGCCGACGCCAGTCCCCATAGTTCCCATCCGTCCGCCGGCCTCCACGAGTGTGGACGCCGTGGTGACGCTGACCGGCAAGTGCGACCCGGACGATATCATCGCCAATCGCCTCGACCCTTGGCACGGCGCCTGGTTCCATCCGTACTCGTTCGCGCGGTTGAAGGTCATCGATGCTCCGACCGATGTAGATGTCCCCGACGAAGACGATCGATTCCTCGTCGATGTCACTTTCCGCGTCAGCAAACGCGTCGGAGTTCCGGTACGCGTGGAGTTTGTCTGCCCAGGCCCGCGCACCATCATCATGCGGATTCTCGACGGTGAAGGAGTTGGAAGTGTCGTCGAGACTCATGCGACGCCCATCGGCCCCGGACCGGACGGCAAACCACGCACGTCCGTGATCGAGGCGACGATCGCGAGTTCTGATCGGCCCGGTTTCCGGATGGCTCGCAAGGTCGCGCCTGCGCTGCGGCCCGCCATGGGGTGGACCGCAGCGCGACTGTGGAAGGACGACCTGGACTACGCCGAGCGCCGCTACGAACTACGTTCGAAGGGCCGCTGAACCGGTACCTTTGCGACGCCGAGCAACTAGTTTCGCGAGGACATCGAACACGCGGTAGCGGCCGGTCACCGGTACCGTCTCGATGTCGTGCCCCCTGATTCCCCAGCCTGAGAGCAGAATATTGGCTGCATGTAGACCGGTGGTGGCTGCTCGCTCCATCAGTGCGACGGGAAGGTCGATTCTGATACCGTCACCGGCGAGCACCAACCTGACTTCGGGTGTCCTGACGGTCGGCCGATTGGCGAACTGTCCGAGGCCGAACATCGGGCAGTCGTCGCGCCACTCGGTCTTCTCCGACACCACTGTTGCAGAAGCAGTCTCGGGATAGATCTCATGCATCCGCGCCATCAGTTGGGCACGGGTGTCCTCTTCGGAGTCGACTGCGGCGTACGCGTGTAGTTCGACGACCGAGCCGCCGGTGCGCGCTGCCCACTGCGCAGCCTCGTCCTCGAAGCGTTCGAGAACACTGATGTTGTCGATCGGCGGCATGCCACCGGTTCCGATGAATGCCGGGCGGTCGGCGTTGACGGGCTTGTCCAGCCATATGCGGTGCACGAGGAACGGAGGTGTGTTCTGCAGTGCTGCCACCTCGGTCCGCCACTGCTCGGTGCCCAACTCTGGCGAGGCAGCGACGATCTTCTTCAAGCCCCCGACGTCGGCCGCGAGAACCACGGCGTCGAACTGCTCGTCGTTCACACCGAATCCACGTTCGATGCTCTCGACCGCTGTCCCGGTTCTGATTTCGACTCCGAGACTTTCCAGATACTTCCCGAGCGGGTTCCACAACGCCTGCGGGTAGGGCCCGGTCGGCACATCGAATACGAGCCCCTCGGAAGAGCCGAGGAAGTAGATGTGGAACATCATCGCCAGCTCGGCGGCCGACATCTTCTCTGGATCGGCGAAGAAACTTCGAGAAAAGACTCCGAATGCAAGATGTCGCGCTGCTTCGGGGAAGTTGATGCGGCGGAGGAACTCTGCGGCCGGGACTGTGTCGAGTTCCTCGAATGTCTTCGGCACACTGACGGTCATCAGCGGCAATGCAGCAACACCTCGGAGAGAGAACAGCTCTCGCATCTTGAATGTCGGACTGCGCTTGACGAACGCGATCGCGTTGAGTGGCGGGGTCTCCGGCAATCCCTTGAAACCGTCGATCCGGCCGTCGCCGTCGATCAAGGGGTAATCGTCCACCGCATGCAACCGTGTCAGTCCAGGATCACTGCGCTCCAACAGGTTTCGAAGATTGTAGTACTGGCGGAAGAACGCATGAAAGCCCCGGCTCATGGTCGCCGGCGTACCGTCATCGAGCGTGGTCGGCCAGCCCCCGACGCGGCCACCCAGGTAATCCTCACGCTCGAACAGCGTCACCTTGATGCCTCGCTCAGCCAACGCGGCTGCAGCACTTATTCCGGCAATACCGCCGCCGATAACAGCGGTGCGTGGCACCTTGGCCAGCGATCCGGCATCGGCGTACCCCGTCTGCGCCGGATGAACGACGCGTCGACGATCACTCATGTCGTTTCCTCCGGTCTAGCTCCTAAGAAGGTGTGCACCACGCCATTCTGCCAGCCCGTCATGGACTCGGTGGCGAGGCCGGTGAAGCCGGCACGCTGCATACGACTCGAGAACTGTCCGGCACCGTCGAAGCTGACCACGCTCCGCCACAGATGTTGATAGAGAACGGTATTGCGAGTGGCGAGCCAGCCGAGCGGAATGATGACCGCCCAGCACACGGCTGTCCACAGCACCTTGGCTCGAACGGAATCCTTCACCGAGTACTCGTGGAATGCGATGGAGGAACCGGGCTTGAGCAGGGAAAGAAGCGACTTGAGCTCGTTGTCCGGGTCGTCGACGTTCCGGATCAAGTAGGCCGCGAGGATGCCGTCGAACGGACCGTCGACCCCGTTCACGCCTAAATCCTCGACGCGACTGTGGACGAATGTGACATTCGACGGCCACTGCTTGCTGCGCGCCACCTCGAGCATTTCTCCCGACGCATCCGCGGCCACGATCTGTGCGTGCGGCGCCGCTTTCAGTAGCGCCGCCGTCGATGCACCGGTGCCGCACCCGATGTCGAGAAGCAGAAGACCGTCGCCGAGGCCTGGGATACGTAGTCGCTCGGCAGATTTTGCAAGATGGTCGTGGTAGCCGGGGTTGGCGCCGACAAGCTTGTCGTACGCCCGGGCGCCGACGTCGAACGCTCCCGGCACTTCGTCTCTGGGCAGACCGCGACGGCCGATAGCCGTCACAGGCCCGACTCGCTGACGACCCGCGCTGACGGACCGCCATCGAACGAGACGATATCGCCCTGATGTAGCTGGCGCCCCCGCCTGACATCGACCTCACCGTTGACGCTGACGAGGCCATCGGCGATGAAGGTCTTCGCCTCTGCCCCTGACTCGATGAGGCTCGCTAGCTTGAGAAATTGCCCGAGTCTGATCGACTCGTCACGGATCGGGACATCAACTGCATCTGCCATGTCTCCATCTTTACCTATGCGGCGGAGAACCGTCGCAGCCGCAGGCTGTTGGTCACCACGAA
Source organism: Mycobacteriales bacterium (assembly GCA_038242295.1). Lineage (GTDB taxonomy): Bacteria > Actinomycetota > Actinomycetes > Mycobacteriales > Mycobacteriaceae > Rhodococcoides. The sequence goes on from JBBSSG010000025.1 coordinate 26,361, forward strand.
CACCGACGAGAATGCCATCGCGGCCCCGGCAAGCATCGGGTTGAGCAGGCCCGCAGCGGCGAGCGGAATCGCTGCGACGTTGTACGCGAAAGCCCAGAACAGGTTCCCCTTGATCGTCGAAAGCGTCCTCCGGGCGAGTCTGATTGCATCACCGACGGCGCGTAGGTCGCCGCGAACGAGTGTCAAATCGCTGGCCTCGATGGCGACATCGGTGCCGGTGCCCATGGACAGCCCGAGATCTGCGGTGGCCAACGCAGCCGCGTCGTTGACTCCGTCGCCGACCATCGCGACGACCTTGCCTTCTGCCTGCAACGCCGCGATGACGTCGACTTTGCCCTGCGGCATGACGCCCGCGAAGACCTCGTCGATTCCGACCTCGGCGGCAATCTTCTTCGCCGCCGCCTCGTTGTCTCCTGTCAGCATCACCGGCGTCAAGCCGAGCTCGCGCAGTTCTGCGACGGCCTGCTTCGACGTTGGTTTGATGGTGTCGGCGACCACGAGAACACCCCGTGCACGCCCGTCCCAGCCGATGGCAATGGCTGTTCGGCCGTCGTTCTCGGCCTCGCGCATGGCCTTCTCCAACTCGGAAGGCAGCGGTTGCGACCAGTCCTTCAGAAGCCGTGCGCGTCCCAGAACCACGGCCCGACCGTCGACAATTCCGGTGACTCCCAATCCAGCCGAGTTGGCGAAGTCGTCGAGGGCAGGCAACGAGGCTTTCTCACGGGCGGCGGTCGTGATCGCCTTGGCGATGGGATGCTCGGAGCCTGATTCGATCGCGCCGGCCACCGTCAAGACCTCGTCCGCATTTTCACCCTCGGCAGGATGCACCTCGAGCAAGGTCATTTCACCGGTGGTCACGGTGCCTGTTTTATCGAGAACAACGGTGTCGATGCGCCGGGTCGATTCGAGGATCTCCGGCCCCTTGATCAGAATGCCGAGTTGCGCGGCGCGGCCCGTTCCGACCATGAGAGCCGTCGGCGTTGCCAGGCCGAGAGCGCACGGGCAGGCGATGATGAGGACTGCAACCGCTGCTGTGAAAGCCGCGGCGACGGCGCCTCCTGTACCGAGCCAGAACCCGAGCGTGGCCGCCGCGATGGCGATGACGATGGGAACGAAGATTCCCGAGATGCGGTCAGCCAGTTTTTGGGCCTGCGCCTTGCCCGTCTGTGCGTCCTCTACGAGCTTGGCCATCTGTGCCAGTTGCGTGTCCGAGCCGATCCGGCTGGCCTCGACGACGAGTCGGCCACCGACGTTGACCGTCGCGCCGACTACGGTGTCGCCGCCCGCGACCTCCACCGGAACCGACTCACCCGTCAGCATGGACGCATCGACAGCAGATGCTCCGGACACGACGATGCCGTCGGTCGCTATCTTCTCCCCCGGCCGTACGACGAAAACGTCCCCGACGGCAAGATCCGCGACGGGAATTTGCTTCTCGACGCCGTCCGCGAGCAGGGTGACGTCTTTTGCTCCGAGGTCGAGAAGCGCTCGCAGCGCAGCACCTGCTTGACGCTTGGAACGGGATTCGAAGTAGCGTCCGGCCAGGATGAACGTGGTGACTCCGGCCGCCGCCTCGAGGTAGATGTTGGCGGAGCCGTCGATTCGCGCGATGGTCAACTCGAACGCATGCTTCAAGCCGGGTTCACCTGCGGTTCCGAAGAACAATGCGTACAGCGACCAACCGAGAGCTGCGAGGGTGCCCATCGAGACGAGGGTGTCCATCGTGGAGGTGCCGTGGCGCAGGTTGGTCCAGGCGGCCTTGTGGAACGGCCAGGCTCCCCAGACGACGACCGGGGCCGCGAGTGTGAGCGACAACCACTGCCAGTTGGTGAACTGCAGCGCGGGGATCATTGCCATCGCGATCACCGGAACCGAGAGGATCGTCGAAACCAGCAGACGCTGCGCCAGGGGGTCCGTCGCGGTGCTGTCGGCCGGTTCCGGATCCTGCTCCGGGAGGGTCGCGGTGTATCCCGCTGCTTCCACGGCCTTGATCAGGTCCGCGGTGGGCACGCCGTCAGCAGTGACGCGCGCCTTCTCCGTGGCGTAGTTGACCGTCGCCGAAACGCCGTCGATCTTGTTGAGCTTGCGCTCGATCCGATTGGCGCACGATGCGCACGTCATACCGCCGAGAAGCAGTTCCGTCTCACTCATTGCGTCACCTGCGCGTGATGGCTGACCGGCGACTGGTCACCGATGGGTCCGACAGCGGTTCCGATGAGGTAGGCAGCGAAGAAAACCATGGTGATCCCCAGGACGAAGCCCACGAGTTTGACCGTCGTATTCATGTATCGCACCTCTGTCGTCGCATCTTTTTACCATACCCCCCTAGGGTATAAATCCGACGCGTGCGGTCACTTTGTAACGCATGATGCTCTCGAGGCGAAATTCGGAGTAACCCGCGCGGAGTTTCGGTACGGGAATCGGTTCGAGAAAACTGATGGGAAAAACTATGTCCAGTAGCGTTTCGGCTCGCCGACCCGCGAATCGCCGACGGCTCACCACGAGCGCAGTCGCATTCGCTTCTCTGGGAGCGCTGACTGTCGGTGCTGCAGTATTGACGACCTCTTCGATGAACAGCTCCGATGCCGAGGTCGAGCTCGCATCGACCGCGACGTGCTACGACATGGTCAGCATCGCTGTCGGCGGACGCAGTGACACCCCCCGCACCGGCGAGACGAAAATGCTGACGACACCCGACGGCACACTCCTGCCCGCCGCGCTTGCAGGAGATTTCCAAAGCGACTGGATCGACCAGATGGTCGGGGCACCCAACGGCTCCGTCCGACAGGGGTCCTACGCGGCGGTCTACATCGAGTACCCGGCTGACATGGCGACGTACGAGTCTTCGGTAGAGACCGGTGTGAAGAACTCTCAGACCGTCATGAAGGCCATCGCCACCACCTGCCCCAACACCCGCTTCGCCATCGTCGGCTACAGCGAAGGCGCCGATGTGACGCGCCGGGCAGCACAGGCGATCGGTACGCAGACCGCCGATGCAAACGGCAAGTACGGCATCGTCGATCCGGCCAAGGTCATCGGCGTGGTGATCCTGGCCGACGCCGGACGAGGCAACGGAGACAACCCGTTCCCAGGATCGCAATCGGGAACCAACCCCGACGGATTCGGAACCAAGTACCAGAAAGACGCGCGTGGAGCAGCCGGGGGCGGCGCCCTGCCTGGGACATCGGGCGGCTTCGGCGTCCTCGACGGCAAAGTCGCTTCCTTCTGCTCCGAAGGCGACCTGACCTGCGCGATGCCCGAGAACACATCGCTGCTGCGTCTGGCTGCCAACGTCGGCCGTCAGCTCGACATCGATGCACTCCAACGCGACAACACGATCACCCATGCGACCGGAGTCGACATGGCCTTGGTGCTCGGACGCATCGCCGTTGCCGCATTCAGCGACATCGTGAGCCAGGACAACTGGCTCGCCGGTGACGAGACTTTCCTTCAAGTTCTGATCAAGGTGTCCGAGCCGGGTTACACACCTGCTGACACTACGAAAAAGGCAGCCGTGAAGACCGACGC
>JBBSSG010000026.1:0-29465 GCA_038242295.1 Mycobacteriales bacterium
GACTCACCGACGGCCAGGGCCGCACCGTGAACTTCCGGAACACCGTGGTGATCATGACGAGCAACCTGGGCTCGGACATCATCTCGAGCAAGTCCGGTGGCCTCGGTTTCACGACGGGTAACGACGACGAGAAGCCGCTGCGCGATCGGGTCATGGGACGGCTTCGTGAGGCCATGCGGCCCGAGTTCCTCAACCGCATCGACGAGATCGTCGTGTTCCGCAAGCTCGACACCGAACAACTGCGCCGCATCACCGACCTGATGCTGCAGGAAAGTCGGGAGCGTTTGTCGGCGAAGGGGATCGCGATCAACGTCAGCGCTTCGGCTGTTGACTGGTTGGCGCTCAACGGTCACCAGCCCGAGTTCGGTGCACGCCCGTTGCGTCGGTCCATCCAGCGAGCACTCGACGACCGGATCGCCGACCTGCTGCTCGACGACACCCTCACCGAAGGCGGGACCGTGTCGGTCGACGTCACCGGTGACGAATTGGCCCTGAGCGTCGGTTGATTTTGCAGCTCCGCTGCCGGTGTGTGCGTAGTAGGTGTGGGCTCCTACTACACACACACCGGCGGCGAAGCCGCATACTGTGGCGATGATCTTGGAGCACGCTCTACTGCATGTGACGCCGACGCGCACCGTGGAGTTCGAAGTTGCCTTCGCTCGAGCCAAGTCGATTATTTCGTCGATGCGCGGATTCGTGAAGCTGACAATGTCACGCGGAATTGAACATCCTGACGTCTACCTGCTGCTGGTCGAGTGGGAGACGCTCCAAGACCACACCGTCGGATTTCGCCGATCGACGCAATATTTGGAGTGGAAAACCCTGCTGCATCACTTCTACGATCCGTTTCCCGTCGTCGAACATTTCACGCCGGTGCTACGCGCCTAGCGATGCAGCTCCGCTGCCGGTGTGCGCGTAGTAGGTGCGGATTCCTACTACGCACACACGGGCGAGCAGCATGGCATTCGGTCCCGCTATCTCCGATCGACCGATATCTTCGAATCGACCCCCTCAGCGCCGAAGGAGAAGTCCGTGGCCAACGCATCGTCGTACATCTCGAACCAGGACAACCTGGAAATCAGCACCTACACCTGGGCTACCTCGGCGGAGCCGGCTCTTGGCGTCGTTCAGATCGCACATGGTCTCGCCGAGCACGGTAGCCGGTACGCGCGTTTTGCCGCAGCACTGAACGATGCCGGGTTCCATGCGGTGGCGTCCGATCACCGCGGGCATGGCTCGACCATCATCGAGACACCGGGCGATCTGGGATCGATCGGATTTCCCGCACTATGGGCCGACATCGAGCAATTCGGCGAATCACTTCTGTCGGACTATTCCGGGTTGCCGCTGTTTCTGTTTGCACACTCGATGGGATCGTTTGCCGCTCAACATGTCTTGATCGAGCGTTCCGATCTCTACGAAGGTGTGGTGCTCTCGGGGTCGTCCGCTATCGATGTCCTCGCCGCGGGAATGGCCGACGCCCCGGCCGGCGACCTCAGCGTTTTCAACAGTGAGTTCGAGCATCGAACCGGATACGAGTGGCTCTCGCGAGACCAGGACGAGGTCGATGCGTACGTCGCCAACTCGCTGTGCGGCTTCGATCTCCCGGCGGAGACGGTCCCCGCGCTGTTCACGGAAGCGGACAAGCTTGCCGACCTCAGCAGACTCGGCGAGATTCGATCCGACCTGCCGCTGTTGATCACTTCAGGCTCCGACGATCCACTCGCGGGCGGCGTTCAACTCGTCGAGATTCTCGGTTCCAGATATCGAGAGGCAGGGATGAGCGACGTGACGGTCACTATCTACCCTGGCGCCCGCCACGAGATCCTCAACGAGACCAACCGCGACGAGGTCACTGCCGACGTCATCGCTTGGCTGTGTGAGCGCGCTGAACGGATGTGACCTCGCGCCGCCGCTACAGTGAGGTCTGTGGCCCATGCACGACGATCGACCGCGCAGACTCCACCGGACAAAACTTGTGCGTCGTGTGGTCGACGAATCGAGTGGCGAAAAAAGTGGGAGCGCAACTGGGATGACGTCAAATATTGCAGCGACGCCTGCCGTCGCAACAAGGTGACCAAGGCCGACCGCGATCTCGAGGACAAGATCCGGGAGCTTCTCGACGCCCGGGCCCGCACGGCGACAATCTGCCCTTCGGATGTCGCGAGGGCAATGTCGACCGACAATTGGCGAGATCTGATGGAACCAGTTCGGCGTGCTGCGCGGCGTTTGACCTCGAAGGGCGAGGTCGAGATCACCCAGAAGGGGTCCGTGGTCGATCCGTCGACAGCCAAGGGGCCGATCAGGATTCGCCGAAAGCCGTAGTAGCTCCGCTGCCCGTGTGCGCGTAGTAGGAACCCGCTCCTACTACGCGCACACGGGCGCGTCAGCGCACCAGGGCGTCGAGGTTCGTCTTCAGCAGCAGGACGTTGTAGTCCGACCACCGTGAGGCGGTGAAGTACAGCTCGTTCCCACTTGTCACGGGGTGGATGTACGGCGCGTAGATACCGCCGTTCGTTTGCTGCGTGTTCAGTACCGTCTTCGGCGGGCTCCACGGCCCTTCCGGCTTTTCGGCCGTGCGAGCGACGATGGTTCGGTTGATTTCGTTGCCGTACATCATGACGTAGCGGTTCAGGTGGTCGTTCCAGGCCACGGACATTTCGCTCACCGGCTCTCGCACAACCGATTCCGAGTCGCCGACGTCGGTCGACCATGGATTCGCTGCATTCTGCGTCGAGTATTCATACTTCGCCAGGTCGAGCATATTTTCTGGTTTGACCCTGGCAACGAATGCTGCGCCGAAACGGCCGTTCGGAGTGCCGAATTGGTAGATGTACCCGTCCTGGCCTTTGACGTAGGCGTTCATCTGGTATTTGCCGTTGCTCGCCTCGAACTGCTCGAGTCCGGGAATCGTGACTCCGGCATTTGCGCGCACGGTCGGCAGCGAGGTAGCCCAGGTTTGTCCATTGTCGTTGGAGGTGGCGATGGCAGAGAAATTCGTAACCCAGTGGCCAGGGGCCCCCCACTGGCGCACGGACATATAATTTATGTACTGCACGCCGTCGATCGCGATGGCCGCGGTGGGGATGACAGTCTTTTCCACACCCTCGAACCCGATAGTCGGGATGATCTCACTGGCAAAGCGCGGGGCGCCTGCTTGAACGACTGCGCCCGAATTGCGGTCGCCCGGTACGCCGTCGGCGATGGTGATCCCGTCGGCCAGATCCCTGTCGCTCGAGCGCATCAACACGTTGCTGCGCCACTGCGCGTCGGGAAGCGAGCAATTTCCGAACGTGTCGCCGAACGCCATCAGTGTCTGTCCGGCCCCGTTGTCCCAGCTGATCCCGAGGTCGGTGCCCGATATTCCGAAGCGGTCGTATGTGTTGTTCGCGCTGACAGGTCCGGTAACCCAGGCGACCGAGGATGTGTTTCCGGAGATTGCCGGGAGTCGACCCTGCGGACCTTGCGGGTTTTTACCGGGGTCGCCTCCGGAGCTCCCGGAGGACCCGAACAGAGGCGATGACCCTGGACCGCCGAGTCCACCGCAAGGCTCAGCCGAGGCCGTAGGGCTGGTGAGCACGGTAAGACCGCTGGCTATCAACGTGAGTACTGCCCCCACCACGATCTGACGACTTCGAGCGCGCATACATAACCTCACCGATTATTGTGACTGATGTTACGTCTGTGGTTGATGGGGTGAGTGTTACTCACTTCCCCTGCGTTCGCAACACTTTTAGCAGCACCACCGCTTGACAAATTGGTAGCGCGACGAATTACATCCTTGCGATTCTTTCCAGCGCCGATACCACCCCGCCACCCCCTCACCTCAAACTGGAACGCCCGTACCACCGCGGTGACCAGTACGAGCGAACCCGATACCACCGCCGTGGAACAAACGCCAGCGACGAACCCGTTGTACCAATATGACAACCTACAAGACTGTCAATCCCTCCAACGGCAAAACCGTGAAGGAGTTCGACACTCTCGATGCACCAGGCGTGGAGCGTGCGCTCGCTTCAGCACACGTCGGCTATCAAACTTGGCGCCTCTCATCGCCGCAGCATCGTGCAACAACCCTGCACGCAGTGGCCGACATCTATACCGAGCGAGCCGACGAACTAGCGCGGAGCATCTCCATCGAAATGGGCAAACCTTTGGCGGAAGCCAAAGGTGAGGTGCAGTTGTCCGCCGCGATCTACCAGTACTACGCCGATCACGGGCCAGGCATCCTCGAGGACGAACGCCTCGATGTTCCCGGCGCCGAAGAGTCTGTGCTTCAACGCAAACCGATCGGCGCCCTCGTAGGCGTAATGCCGTGGAACTTTCCGTACTACCAGGTCGCGCGATTTGCCGCCCCAAACTTGATGTTGGGCAACACGATTCTGCTCAAGCATGCGCCGAACTGCCCACAGTCCGCACTGCTGATGGAAGAGATCTTCCATCAGGCCGGTGTTCCGGCTGACGCCTACATCAACATCTTTGCGACGAACGAGCAAATTGCCGACATGATCGCCGACCCACGCGTGCAGGGCATCTCCCTGACAGGCAGCGAGCGAGCCGGCACGAGCGTCGGAGAAACTGCTGGCCGCAATCTGAAGAAGGTCGTCCTCGAACTCGGCGGATCCGATGCCTTCATCGTTCTCGATACCGATGACATGGATTCGACCGTAGAGTCCGCAACTCGTGCACGACTTTCCAACGCCGGCCAGGCATGCAACGGAGCGAAGCGCATCATCGTGACCGAGCCGTACTACGACGAATTTGTCGCCAGGCTCACCGCATCTTTCGCCGCGACGAAGACCGGCGATCCGCTGGACGGGAACACCACGCTCGGTCCCCTGTCGTCGCAGACTGCCGCGGACAACCTCATGGAGCAGATCGACGACGCTGTCGCCAAGGGAGCCACCGTCCGCACTGGCGGAAAGAAGATCGACGGACCGGGCGCATACATGGAGCCGACTCTGCTCACCGACGTCACCCCCGACATGCGGGCCTACAGCGAGGAATTATTCGGCCCTGCAGGAGTCGTCTACAAGGTGAAGAACGCCGACGAAGCAGTCGCCCTGGCCAACGAATCGGTCTATGGCTTGAGCGGCTCGGTGTGGAGCACCGACCTCGACAATGCCCGGGCAGTCGCCGAACAACTCGAGGTCGGAATGGCATTCGTCAACGAGCACGGCACCACACTTCCGGGCCTGCCGTTCGGCGGCGTCAAGCGCTCCGGTGTCGGCCGCGAACTCGGACCGTGGGGAATGGATGAGTTCGTCAACAAGAAACTCGTCAGAGTATCCAAGAAGTAGATTCCCTCTGAGCCCTCAGCCGGGTCGATTCTCTCGCTCCGGCTGAGGTGTCTCCATCGGCAACCAACAGCTGACGGGGTCAGCCCCCTTGCATACGTTGATCGAACAGGTGGGTCGACTAGGTAGATTGGCGTTCATGTCCACACCCGGCCCCATTGCCCTCGAACGCTTCGATGTCTCCGAAATCAGTTCGATCAGTGCGATATTTGCAGCAGAGGGCTACTCCGCCGGCCTGTACGTTCTGCGTTTCGCGGACGGCGAGGCGTACGTCGGACATGCCGCCGACGTCGCCGCCCAGTTCTCGATCCATCGCACCGAGTGGAAAGACATCGTTGCCATCGAATTCGCATCATGGCCGGGCGAGAACCTCACTGACGGCTACGACAGCCTCAGTACGTTGATCGAGCCGACGACGGTTCTGCGCGTCCGCACCACAGACGCGCAAGCGCCCACCCCGTCGAGCGACACTCTCTTTCCTGCCGATCGTTCGGCGCGGACCACCATCACCTCCGGTGGGACGGACGACCGCACGCACCGGTTCTGGGAATTGTCCGACCACATCGCGTACCCGGAGATCCGCAGCGTCGTCGCCGACTACATCAACTCCACGATTCCAGATCCCGCGAACACCCAGAAGTATCTATGGAATGTCACCGCCCTGCCCACGACGGCCAAGGCGACGGGACGTCGACGTCTTCTGACGATCAATTGCGGCGGTCTCGAGACGCTGTTCATCACCGAGATCACGCACGAGGGCGACGAGATCGAACTCGACCTGACGATCAACACCGACGTTCCCGAGGGCAAGAGCGACAGCGATCTGGAGATTTCAAACGACTCGGTCATCGCTGGGCGAGGCTCGTACAAGAGCGAACGGGTGTGGTCGTGGTCGATCGACCTCGGCGCGCTGTGGGAAGAGGATGTCGAGGTGGATTTGGGGATCGACGACGACACCTTCGACGATCTCGCCTACGCCCTCAACGTTCGATTGTTGGCGCACAAGAGTTCTCCTTATGCCCGCTACCACAATCAGCACCTCGCGAACGACTTGCTCGCCGAGGCGTACCGGCAGGCAAACAACACCTGAGGTCGGCTACACCAGTGCCCGCCGGGACGCGTCACGCTCCGGTGCGAAGTTCACGCTTGAGCAATTTGCCACTCTGGTTTCGAGGCAACTCGTCGACGAAGGTCACCGTCTTGGGCACCTTGAACGGCGCAATCAGCCCTTTGACATGCGCAATAATCGTCTCCGCGGTGACCTCCCGGCCATCTTTGAGCACGACTACGGCTGTGACCGCCTCGATCCATTTATCGTCGGGTGTCCCGATAACAGCCACCTCGGCGACGGCAGGGTGGGTATAGATTGCATCCTCGACCTCTCTCGATGCCACGAGTATTCCGCCGGTATTGATGACGTCCTTGATGCGATCGACGACGGTGATGAACCCTTCGGCGTCACGGGTGACCAAATCACCGGAGTGAAACCAACCGTCCCGAAATGCATCTGCGGTGACCTCAGGCATGTTCCAGTAGCCGTCGCACAGTTGCGGCGAGCGGTAAAGAACCTCGCCCGGTTCGCCGTCAGGCACATCGTCACCTGAGGCGTCGACCACCCGGGTCTCGACAAAGAACACGGCCTGCCCGCAGGAGGCGGGCCTGTCCTCGTGATCCTCGGGTTGCAACACCGTTGCCAGAGGCCCAATTTCGGATTGTCCGAAGCAGTTGTAAAACAGGATGTCCGGGTACTTGGCCCGCAATCGGCCCAGGACGGTTACCGGCATGATCGAAGCGCCGTATTGCGCTTTGGTCAGCGAGGACAAGTCGCGGGTCTCGAGGTCGGGGTGGTTCGCGAGGGGCACCCAGACGGTCGGAGCCAGGAATAGCGAGCCGATTCGATCGGCTTCGATCCGCCGAAGAATCTCCGGAACGTCGGGCTTTCGCATGAGATGCACTGTGGCGCCGACGGAGAGATACGGCAACATGAACACGTGCATGCCGGCCGAGTGATACAGAGGCATCGCGATGAGCGGATTGTCGTCACTGGTGAACCCCAGTGCGATCACCGAGGACACATACTCGGTCACGAGGCCGCCATGAGACATCATGGCGCCCTTAGGTTTCGATGTGGTTCCCGAGGTATAGAGGAGCTGCACGAGGTCACCGGAGTCGGCTGCGGAGTCGAGCTCGGACTCATCTTCGTCGAATGCCAGATCTACCAACTCGGCAAGGGAGAGAACCACATCGATGTCGTGGTCACTTCGAACCCCCTGCAGAATGTCGGCGAGTTCGGGATCGACCAACACTGCGCGCGCCCCCGACTGAGCGATAAGGTAGCCGAGCTCGTCGCCCACCAACGCGTAGTTCACCGGGACGTGCACAAGGCCCGCCCTCGCGCAGGCCAAGAAGCCGATGACGTATCCGTCGGAATTGACACCGTAGGCAGCGACGCGATCGCCCTTCACCAGTCCTAGCGAAAGGAGATACCGGGCGACCCGGTTGACTGTCTCGTCGAGCTGCCGATAAGTCTGGCTGCGGCCGTCGAACACCAGCGCTGGCCGGTCCGGGAATCGCGCGGCCGAGCGTCGCAGGATGCCATCGACAGTGTTGACGCGTGTTCCAGAACTCATCTCTCCAGGTTATAGGGCGTCCAATCATATTTGCAGGTTTTACGACCTAGCGCCCACGAGGAACGAGTACGTGCAACGCCTGGGGCACCGACTCGACTTCGGCAGGTAGCAGGCCGACGCGTTCGCCGTCCGCGTATGCGTTGATTCCCGGCGAGTCCACGGTTACGGATCGGGCGCGATAGGTAGTCACCTCGTCGCGCTCGACGTGGGTTCCACGAAAGACAGTGGGAAAAAAGCGGATCAGCCTGGCGCGCGAACCCGAGGCGACAACGGTGATGTCGAGCAGTCCGTCGGTTCGATCGGCATCGGGACAGATGAGCATGCCGCCGCCGTACGAGCGAGTATTGCCGACCGCTACGAGCGTCACGTCGACCTCGATCACTTCGCTGCCGTCGAGAACCAGACGAAATGGCAACGGCTTCAGGTTCAAAAATTCGGCGACAATAGCGACGTTGTAGCGCATACGTCCGTGCGGCCACCGCATCCGGTTGGTCCGATCGCTGACAAGCGAATCGAACCCGGATGCCATAACCGTGCCGAACCAACGCTCGGTTCCGTCCTGAGTGCGGATATGCCCGAGATCGACATGCTCGGTCCAGCCTCCGGCTACTACCGCGGCCGCAGCCTCAGGATCGTCTATCGGCAATTGGTATTCGCGGGCGTGGTCGTTTCCTGTTCCGGCCGGAATGATGCCCAACGGGATGTCGGTACCAGCGAGCACCTGTAAAGCGATGGAGACGACGCCGTCACCACCGACGACGACGACCGCATCGGTACCGAGTTCGAGTGCCTCACGTACGAGAGCACGAGCATGTGCGCTGTCTATCCCGACGACCGCCCGCACGTTGATCCCCAACTGCTGAAACCGAGCTACCGCACGACTGGCCGCATGCGGCGCATTACCGTGCCCGGCTGCGGGGTTGGCCAGAACGGTGATCTGACGAATCTCGCGTGGGCGTCGGTCAGCTTTCGCGATCACGGGATCAACTTACCCGGGTTGAGGATGCCCGCGGGGTCCAAAGTTTTCTTTACCGCGCGCAGCACCTCGATTCCGAGGTCGCCGATCTCGTCACTCATCCAGGATCGGTGGTCGGCGCCGACAGCATGATGATGCGTGATGGTGCCCCCACTGTTTACGATAGCTTGCGACACAGCAGCTTTGACGGTCTGCCACTGAGCGATAGCATCGCCGCGCTGGCCGGCAACGACGGTGAAGTACAGCGATGCGCCGGACCGATAAACGTGCGAAATGTGGCACAGAACCAGGGCCGGCGTGCCGGACTCACTCAACGCAGATGACAAGGTTTCGGTAACAACAGATTTGAGGTGCAGGAGGTTGGACCAGGTGGTTGCGGTCTCCAGTGTCTCGCACAGCGCACCCGCGTCGAGGAGTGCATCCCGCAGGTACGGCGCACCGAAACGGCCATGCTGCCAGTTGCGAGCAACGTCCTCACCGAGCGAGGCCCCACCGTGAGCCTCGAGTATGTCGCGGGTCTCTGCATGCCGGCTGGCAGTGTGCTCGGCAGTACCTTCGAACAGAGTGATTGCCAGGCATCCGCCGGCGACCTGCTCACCACCGATCTTGTCTGCAGTGGCGAGGTTGACACCAGTCTCGGCTTCGTCGGACAAACGGATGACGGTGGGGCCGCTGCCGGTTTGTTCGACTGCACGCAACGCTGCCGCGCCTGTCTCGAAATCGGGAAAGTTCCACGCCTCGTAGCGGGTGGTGTCGGGTTCGCGGTGCACCTGCACGCGCACCTGTGTAATGATCCCGAAAATGCCTTCGGAGCCGATGAGTAGTTGCCGCAGATCCGGCCCCGCCGCAGACGCAGGTGCGCGGCCGACATCGAGGACACCGGCGGGAGTGACCATCCGCAGACCCAGAATCATGTCGTCGAAACGGCCGTAACCAGCTGAGTTCTGCCCCGAGGACCGGGTCGCTGCAAATCCTCCGATGGTCGCGAACTCGAAGCTCTGCGGGAAGTGCCCCAGCGAAAAGCCCCGATCACGCAGCATCCTTTCGGCGTTCGGACCGGTAACACCAGCGCCGAGCACCGCCTCTCCGGACACCTCGTCGAGCGAGTGGAGTTCATCGAAGCGTCGCAAATCCAAGGATACGACGGCGGCGCATATTCCGGGATCGGGGTCGAGGCCACCGACCACGCTTGTACCCCCGCCGAACGGAACGACCGCCAGCCGCGCGGATGAACTGTGTGCAAGCACGGCGGCGATCTCATCCTCGCTGCCAGGCATGAGTACGACGTCGGGCGCATCCTGTTCACCGGTGCTCTTGCGGCGCAACAAGTCCAACGTGGACTTGCCGCCGGCTCGGTAAAGGCGGTCGGAGTCTGCGGCACTGATGTAATCGTCGCCGACGATGTCGGCGAGCGCCGTGCGGTCACCTTCGGAGAGTGCGGACGCTCGAAGACGTGCCTGCTGCAACCCAGGCCCGGTTTCATCTGCTTTCTGCACCCCGAGAACCTGCTCGAGCAAACCAGAGATGTTGGCCGAGAGAGGCTTCGCAGCATCCGGGCTTCCCCATGCGTCCCACTTCATCGGTGGCAACGGCAAGCTGCTTTCGAGGGGGTCCGAAGTAGTCATATGCTAGAGTTTACACATGATGTCAATCTGTAACGCTACTTGAAAACGGATACCTCGCCTCGTGAAATTTCTGCCCGCCTCGCTCGATCGCGCCCGCCGCGAACACGACCTGTCCGTACTCGGTAGCGCTACCGAGCCTGTCGACGTGGTCGTCATCGGCGGCGGCATCACCGGCGCCGGAGTTGCGCTCGATGCCGCCTCGCGCGGGCTGAGCGTTGTACTTGTGGAAAAGCATGACCTCGCTTTCGGCACCAGTCGGTGGAGTTCCAAGCTTGTCCACGGAGGCCTCCGGTACCTGGCCACCGGAAATGTCGGGATCGCACGACGCAGTTCCGTCGAACGCGGCTTACTGATGACCCGCACTGCGCCCCATCTCGTGACGGCAATGCCACAATTGGTGCCACTGTTGCCATCCATGTCGACTGGCTCGAAAGCGTTGGTGCGGACGGGATTTCTCGCTGGGGACGCTCTGCGATTCGCAGCCCGCACTCCGGCATCGACACTGCCGCGCTCGCGCAGGATCAGCGCCGAACGGGCAATCGAGATGGTTCCGACTATCGAACGGGACGGTCTTGCCGGCGGCTTGCTCGCCTACGATGGACAGCTGGTCGACGACGCCCGCCTGGTGGTGGCGGTTGCGCGTACGGCGGCCCAATACGGGGCGCGAATTCTCACCAAAGTGGCTGCATCGCACGCCACTGGTTCGTCAGTACGGTTGACCGACCAATTGACCGGTGAAAGTTTCGATCTCGCAGCTCGCCTCGTGATCAACGCAACGGGTGTATGGGCGGGCGAGGTCGACACGTCCATTCGATTGCGTCCCAGCCGCGGAACACATCTCGTGTTCGATGCGGCGGCGTTCGGCCACCCGACCGCGGCGCTGACGGTACCCATCGCCGGCGAGACGAATCGATTTGTTTTCGCCATGCCAGAGCAGCTTGGCCGTGTGTACTTGGGTCTCACCGACGAAGAGGCCCCGGGACAGATTCCCGACGTACCGACGGCGACGGACGAGGAGATCGACTTTCTGCTCGCTACGGTGAACTCCGCGCTCGGCAGCACGGTCAGCCGAAACGACGTACTCGGGAGTTTCGCCGGTTTGAGGCCGTTGATCGATACCGGCGAAGGTAAAACGTCGGATGTGTCTCGTAACCATGCAGTGTTGGAGTCTCCAAGCGGCATGTTCAGCGTGGTCGGTGGGAAACTTACCGAGTTCCGTCACATGGCGCAGGATGTCCTCGACCGCGCCGGACGCGCCCGAGGGCTCGACTTTGCAGCATGCCGTACCCGTTCGCTACCGCTGGTAGGAGCTCCGGGGAATCCGGCGACATCTCTCGCTCCCCCGGTCGACGGATTGCCTGCATCGATTGTCGCAAGGTACGGAGGCGAGGCATCGGCGGTGATCGAGAATGCAACATGCGATCGTCCGCTCGAACCGGTCGCCGACGGGATCGACGTAACCCGTGCCGAGTTCGAGTTCGCAGTAAGCCATGAGGCCGCATTCGACGTGTCCGACATCCTTGACCGTCGCACCCGAATCGGACTTGTCCCCAAGGACCGCGCGGCGGTAGTCGACGTCGCCGCAACATTCATCCAATAGAAATTCGTCCCAGGGCAGGCCTCTCCTTCACATAAGTGAAGCGCCGGCCCCCGCCCGCGCCGTGAAGACTGTCGGCTCCGGAAACCCACCGCGAGCGATGTCGGCTTCGATGGCATCGGTGATCGCCTCGACGTCCTTGGCCGGGACAAGGGCGATCACGCACCCCCCGAACCCTCCGCCGGTCATCCGGGCGCCGAACGCACCGTGCCGGATAGCCGAATCGGCTATCAGATCGATGTGGGGAGTGGTGATCTCGAAGTCGTCGCGCATCGACTCGTGCGAGCGAATCATCAGATCACCCACACGCCGAAAGTTTCCGTGAGTCAGCGCTTCTGCACAGTCGAGCACACGCTGATTCTCGGTAAGGATGTGGCGCGCCCGTCTGCGATCGAGGGCATCCTCGATTCGATCGAGGACCCCGTCGGCGCCTTGTACGCGCCGGAGCGAATCGACACCCAAGGCTTCCGCGGCACGGGTACACGAGAGTCGGCGTGACGCGTATTCACCGCTCGTATGTCGATGCGCGGCATTGGAATTGACCACCAGGAGCACAAGGCCTCGGTCATCGAGTTCGAAGACGACGGGCGTCACCGACGAATCGCCGAAGTCTATGAGCAGCGCTCGATCGACTTCGCCGTGCAGCGAGGCCAGTTGATCCAGCAACCCGGTGGGTGCTCCGACGAAGTCATTTTCGGCGCGTTGAGCGATCCGTGCGACCTCGAGCCGATCGAGTTCGATGCCAGTCGCGCCGTTCATCGCCAACAACACAGCGCATTCGAGAGCCGCTGAGGAGGACAGCCCAGCACCGATGGGCACATCACTGCTCACTACCATCGTACCGCCCACAACCGGATGTCCGGCATCGGCGAGCGCCCACACCACCCCGGCCGGATACGCGGGCCAGCCCTCGACATCCCCGGGCTGCGCCGTGAGGTCAAAGGTGGCGTCCTCTTCCTCGTCATCGCTCCGGACGTTGATACGAGTGGAGTCGTCGGGCTCGAAGCGGACGATCGTGCGGGCAGTCAGCGCAATCGGCATCGCGAAACCCTGGTTGTAGTCGGTGTGCTCACCGATCAAGTTGATGCGTCCGGGCGCCTGCGCCACAACAGTATTCATGCTGATAGCACCTTCAGTCGGTCGGCCATCTGCTCGGGAGTGATGTCGGTGATGAACGCGTCCATCGCTGACTCGGAGCCTGCCAGGTATTTGAGCTTCGCTGCAGATCGGCGGACGGACATCAGTTCGATATGGAAGTAGCCCTGCTCCTGCACCCCCTCCGCCCGATACTGATGGAGAGCCGAAATGTACGGCAGCGGAGTCGGATACAACCGGTCGAGGCGGCCGAGAATATCGAGGTAGACCGAGGCCAAACCGTCGAGTTCGTTCTCGGTGAGCTCAGTCAAATTGTGCACGTGACGATTGGGGTAAATGTGCACTTCCACCGGCCACCGCGCGGCGAACGGAACGAAAGCTGTGAAGTGCTCATCCGCGACCAGAATCCGCCGCCCGTCCGCAATCTCGCTGGAAAGGATCTCCGCAAACAGATTTCGTCCTTCGGCGTCGAAGAACTCCTCGGCTGCCCGCAACATCGACCTCGTCCGCGGCGTCAGATAGGGATAGCCGTAGATCTGGCCGTGCGGGTGCGACAGGGTCACGCCGATCTCTTCGCCTCGATTCTCGAAACAAAAGACTTGCTCGATCCCCGACATGCCGTACATGACCTCGGTGCGCTCCCGCCACACGTCCACCACGAGGCGAGCATGACTGCGACTCAATTCTGCGAACGAGGTCGTGTGATCGCTCGAGAAACAAATGACCTCGCAACGCCCGATGCCCGGCCACGAGAGCGCGGAGGAGTCGAGCACGGGTGAGTCATTTCCGGCATGAGACAAGCTTGGGAAACGGTTCTCGAACACCACGACGTCGTAGTCGGCAGCAGGAACCTCGCTCCTGTCTCCGTCCGGCGAGGGGCACAGCGGGCACTGATCGGCCGGCGGCTTGTAGGTACGGTCTTGGCGCAATGCGGCAATCGCGACCCAGTCACCGGTTTGTCGATCGCGGCGAACCTCCGATTGCGGCGTTGCGGGGCGAGGACCCAGCGGTCGCACGTCGGCTACCGGCCTACCGTGATTGCCCGGCAACGAGAAGAACAGTATTTCGCGGCCGTCGGCGAGTTCGCTGCGCACGGGGCGCGAAGTAGTGGTCATATTTTCTCCGTCTCGGCTACAAGGATGTTTTCGACATGCGGGGCCAGCGCCGCCAGGTCTGCCGGTGCAAGGCCGTCGTCGACGACAAGAGTGTTCACCGCCGATATTTTCCCGAAGATGTTGGCACCCACCTCGCGATACTTGGTGTTGTCGGCAAGCACGAACAGTCGTCGTCCGGTTGCGATGAGTCGTCGATTCGTCTCCGCCTCAGCGATATTGGGTGTCGTCAGACCGGACTCGATATCAAATCCGTGAACTCCGAGAAATACCGCATCCACCCGGAAGGTCTCCAGAGCTGCGTTGGCGATGGGCCCAACGAGCGCATCGGAGGGAGTACGCGAACCTCCGGTCAAATAGACGATCGGATTCGGCTCGGAGGTGCGCTCGGTCAGTTCCTGAAAGATTGAGATCGAGTTGGTGACGACGGTTATCGACGCGCGTCCACGCAGGAGACGCGCGAGTTCCAATGTCGTGGTTCCAGCACTGACCGCGATCGTCATCCCGTTTTCTACCGCGCCGAGAGCGGCTCGGCCGATCGCGACTTTCTCCTGGTGTTGCCGCGCGGCCTTGGCGGTAGAGGGAGGTTCGACGCCTCGGTTGCCTCGGGCGATCGCACCTCCGTGAACTTTGCGCAAAAGTTCGCGATCGTCGAGAGCATCGAGATCGCGGCGGATCGTCATCTCGGACACACCGAGCATCTCCGCCAGTTCGACGACTTTGACTGCGCCGTCACTGCGGAGCGCTTCGGTGATCCTGGCGTGCCGCTTTGCTGCGAGCATCGGCACCTACCTCGTATTCGGGGGACATCAGTCTTGAGTAAAACGAACATTACCAAACAAATATCAAAGAAACCGCGGAAATTAATGCATTTATTTGTTTGAACCTGTTAGTTTATGTCCACATTGCTCACGCCCGTGAGCTGGCTCACTCAATCAGGGAGGTTGGCGCGTGACGTCGAACCTTGCGGCGGAAGGCGTGCTTTCGTTCAATACGAACGCGCTGGACTACGTCCTCATAGCCGTCTATTTCGTGTTCGTTCTCGGGATTGGATACGTGGCACGCCGACAACTGTCGACCAGTCTCGACTTCTTCCTCTCCGGCCGCCGATTGCCCGCGTGGGTCACCGGTATCGCATTCGTTTCGGCGAACCTCGGCGCCGTCGAGATCATGGGCATGTCCGCCAATGGCGCCCAACTCGGCATCGCGACGATGCACTATTACTGGATCGGCGCCATCCCCGCGATGTTGTTCCTCGGAATCGTGATGATGCCGTTCTATTACGGATCGAAGGTCCGAAGCGTCCCCGAGTTCATGCGCAAACGGTTCGACTACAGAGCGCACCTCGTCAACGCCATCAGCTTCGCCGTCGCGCAGATTCTGATCGCGGGTGTCAACCTCTTCTTGCTCGCCACCGTCGTGAAAGTCCTGCTGGGTTGGACGCTCTGGGTGTCGCTGATTGTCGCGGCGGCCATCGTGTTGACGTACACCGTCCTCGGTGGACTGTCCGCAGCCATCTACAACGAAGTCCTGCAGTTTTTCGTCATCCTCGCGGCTCTGGTACCGCTGACCATCATCGGCCTGATCAAGGTCGGCGGCTGGTCCGGACTCAAGGACAAGGTCGTGCCCACCGTCACCGACGGAGCCGTGACGGCATCGACGAGCGAACAACTCTCATCGTGGCCTGGTCAGGCGCTCAGTGGATTCGACTCACCGATTCTGTCGATCATCGGCATCGTCTTCGGTCTCGGTTTCGTGCTGTCGTTCGGTTACTGGACCACCAACTTCGTCGAGGTTCAGCGCGCCATGGCATCGAGCTCGATGTCGGCCGCCAGGCGCGCTCCGATCATCGGCGCGATCCCGAAGATGTTTGTGCCCTTCGTGGTCGTGGTGCCCGGCATGATCGCCGCCTCCGCAATCGGAGACATGATCAATCTCAAGCAGAACGGCACCGGCGATATCACCTACAACGACGCCATGCTCCTGATGATGCGCGACATCCTGCCCAACGGGTTACTGGGCGTGGCAATCGCGGGCTTGATGGCCGCATTCATGGCCGGCATGGCGGCCAACATCTCGGCCTTCAACACAGTGTTCAGCTACGATCTGTGGCAGCAGTACATCGTCAAAGACCGCGAGGACGGCTACTACATCTCCGTCGGACGCGTCGCGACGGTCCTCGCCACGCTCCTCGCCATCTTCACCGCGTTGATCGCGTCGGGATATTCCAACCTGATGGACTACCTGCAGACTCTGTTCGGTTTCTTCAACGCTCCCCTGTTCGCGACGTTCATCCTCGGTATGTTTTGGAAGAAGATGACCCCGGCGGCAGGCTGGATCGGGCTCGTTTCCGGCACCGCCGCTGCGGTGTTCGTGTTCTTGTTGTCCCAGTTCGGCGTGATCGACCTGCCAGGTCAGGGCATGCCGTTCGTGGCAGCATCAGCCGCGTTCATCGTCGACATCTTGGTCAGCATCGGGGTCAGTATGGTTACGCAGCCGAAGCCGGTGAAGGAGTTGGTCGGGTTCGTATATTCGGAGACACCTCGCGAAATGTTTACTGACCCTGAAGATGCCACCAATCCTTGGTATCGACGCCCAGTTCCCTTGGCGGGCTTTGCGCTCGGCATGGTAATTGTCCTCAACGTCATCTTCCACTGAGCCTGAAAAAAGGAATCTCATGAGTACTCCAGAGAACAAGCCCAGCGGGCTGGCGCGGCTGTTCGATATCAGGTCCGTCATCGGTGCCCTGCTGGGAATCTACGGAATCCTGCTGACCCTCGCTGGGATATTTCCGTCCGTCTTCGGCAACAAAACTCACTCGTCGCCGTCGAATAATGTCGTCGACATGAGCGTCGGAACGAGCGCCAACCTGTGGGTCGGTCTTGTCATGCTGGCAATAGCGTTGATTTTCGGCGGGTGGGCATTGGCCCGTCCGGCGGTCGTCGGCGAAAGCCGGCCGGCCGAATAGTCGACTCGCAGTGCAGGTCATGCCGTGCTGACAGGACTGCGTGTCGAACCGAACGACGACCGTCGCTGACCGGTTCGAACGATCGAACAGCACACCCCTTGGAATGAGAGTTTAAAAGCTCGGCGAAGGGTCAATCCACTCTCTGAGCGGGGCAGCCCCCTCGCTGAAACGAGTTCGTCCCGACCGAAAGGCATTCGATGAGCATCAACGACGACGACATCACCACAAGCGGAGCCGGCGGCGAGGGTCCTGCTGACGGCGGTTCGAACCCGAACGGCCACGACGGCGGCGCCGACGGCACCGCGGGCCCGGGTGAAGGTCCTGCTGACGGCGGCTCCAACCCGAACGGCCACGACGGCGGCGCCGACGGCACCGCGGGCTCAGGCGAAGGCCCCGCAGATGGCGGTTCCAACCCTGACGGCCACGACGGCGGGGCGGACGGCACGGCTTGATCGCCTCCTCTTCAGACCAGCGCGGATCGGTTTCTCGGTCCGCGCTGAGTCGTCTGATCTCCATCGGGGAGCGTGCGTTCGCCGATGAATACTGGGGACGAGCGCCTCTTCTGTCCCGTGCTGCCGAATTGCCGACGTCTTTCGACGATCTGATGACCGCGGACTCTGTCGATGAGCTGGTCTCCCGACGCGGGGTACGCACGCCGTTCGCTCGAATGGCCAAGGACGGCTCCTTGCTCGACCGGTCGGAGTTCACTGCTTCTGGCGGATTCGGCGCGGAAATGGCCGACCAACTCGACTCGGCCGCGGTGCTGTCCGCTTTCGCTGACGGTCATACCCTTGTTCTTCAGGGGCTTCACCGACTCTGGCCTCCGTTGATCGACTTGGTCCGCGACCTCGTCGATGGTCTCGGGCATCCGGCCCAGGTCAACGCATACATAACGCCCGCGTCGTCCAAGGGGTTTTCCCCGCACTACGACGTTCACGACGTGTTTGTGCTGCAGATCAGCGGCGAGAAGCGCTGGGTTTTACACCCGCCGGTCCACACGCACCCACTTATCGATCAGCCGTGGTCCGGTCGCCGCAACGATGTCGAGCGGCGCGCTCGCGAAAAGTCGATGCTCGACACTGTCCTGACCCCGGGTGATGTCCTCTACCTACCCCGCGGATGGATCCACTCCGCAGAGGCACTGGGCGAGAATACAATTCACCTGACAATCGGGGTGGCGTCGTTCAATCGTTACGACGTGGCGCATCAAGTCCTCGGCCTGTTGAAGGACGACGCCATGCTGCGCGAGCCACTGCCGGCCGGTCTCGATTTGACCGACCTCGATGCTGTTCTCCCGCACGTCGACCGCGTCATCGACGACATCGCTTCCGCGCTGGCCGATCTGCGGGGCGACGAGTCTGCTCGATGCACCATCGCGGAGCGGTTGGGTGCAAGGTTTGTCGACATCACTCGCCCCGAGCCGGTAGGCCCGTTGCGTACTGTGTCGTTCATGGCGTCCCTCGATACCGAGAGCTGTGTGGTCTGGCGGAAAGGCGTATTCGCCCGTGTGCGCACCGACGACAAGATCCATCTCGAACTCGGATCCAAAACCGTATCGCTACCGGCCGAATGCGCGTCGGCGATCACCCAGCTGAGGGATGGAAAGCCCTGCCGCGTAGGTGATCTCAGCGGTTTGGACAACGACAGCGCTGTGGTTGTTGCACGACGCCTGCTCCGCGAAGGCGTCCTGGTGCCCGCGCCGTGACCATACCGACCCCGCCCTGCAGTGACGGCGCCCGATCACGCGGCGACGCCCTTGCCGGAACCGGTTCGCCCGGCAACAGGTGGTTCCTGCTCGAGATCGATGGCGCGTGGGGCCATTCCGCTTTTCTGAATTCGGACAAAGTACTCGATCCCGCATTAGGGCTTCGCATCGTGCGCAGGATTGAGGCGGCCAAAATGCGCACGCTGGCCATTCGTCGGCCCGGACGTCGACGTGGTGAGGGCCGCTGGCGTTGGGCCATAGTCGATGCGCGAGCCGAATCGGAGAGCATTCACTGGGGTGAAGTCGAGCGTCCGGAGGATGTCCTCGACCTCGAGTTGGACGGATCGTCGGGCACCCCGTCCACGCAGCCAATCGTGGCGCTGTGCACCCACGGTCGCCACGACCGGTGCTGCGCCGTCAGGGGGCGAAAAGCTATTCCTTCGCTGGTGGAACAAAACGAGGACATTACCTGGGAATGCTCACACCTCGGCGGCGACCGATTCGCCGGAACGATGATCGTGTTTCCGGAGGGCTTGTACTACGGCAACGTGGACGATGCGAATGTCGCCGACATCGTGGAGCGGCACAAAGCAGGTCTTGTGGAGCCGCGCTTTCTCCGCGGCCGGAGCTCACTCCAACCGCCCGTGCAGGTTGCACAGCACCACGCCCGAGAACTTTTCGACGACAATCGAATACACACGTTTCAGCCACTGGCGGCAGATCGAGAAAGCGAATTGTGGACGGTGCGACTCGATCATGAGGAAGGTCCGATCGAGGTGATCTTGCGCGAGAGTCTCTCTGCGCCCATCCTCACTACCTGCAGCGCCAGGCATGCCGGCTCGGTGCGTACCTACGAGCTCGTTCGAATCGGGACAATGTAGCGTCCGGCTGATCGGACGCCGCATCGTCGCACCAGTAATCAACAGCCTCGATACGACAGGTACCGTTAGCTAGTGAAAGAATCTGGGGGCGTTTGGGCACACGAGCTACACCGGGGACGACAAATCTCGGTTGCAGCGGCTGCCGGACTCGCCGCCGCACTGGGCGTCGGACGATTCGTCTTCACCCCAATTCTCCCGATCATGGTCGACACGGCGAACATCACGCCGAGCGGCGGCGCCGTCATAGCGACCGCGAATTACGCGGGCTACCTGCTCGGCGCAGTGCTCCTGTCCATCCGCCCCGGACTCAACACCACAACCTCGTTCCGGGCATGGACGGTAATCCTGGTTGCGAGCGAGGCCGCGATGGCTATCGCGGGCAACATTGCGATGTTCTCAGTTTTCCGATTCGTAGCAGGCCTGGCCAGCGCGGCAATCTTCCTCGCGTGCGCCAGCACGGTCGCCAAACACGCCAAGACCTCGCCCGGAATAACGTTCGGCGGCGTCGGGGCTGGAATCGCCGCGTCGGGCATCCTTGTACTAATTGCCGCTCCGCACTTGTCGTGGGAGGGACTGTGGCTGTGCTCGACCATCCTCTCCGCCGTCCTCGTCGCACCGGCATGGATATTGCGGATTCATGCCGAAGCTGCTGCGCACCAATCGAAGTCATTGCAGGTTACCGACGCAATCAGACGGATCTGGCGCATGCTGCTCCTCACGTACTTCCTCGAAGGACTCGGCTACATCATCATCGGCACGTTCCTGGTGGCCGCCGTCGGCGGGCACGACAACCCTTCAGTGGGGCCGGTGGTATGGGTCGTCGTGGGAATCGCGGGTGTCCCGGCAACAGTTCTCTGGCAGGCAATCGGACGAAGAATCGGCAACGGTCAGGCACTCGTCGCGGCGTTCGCTCTGCAGACCGTATCGGCCTTGCTCCCTGCATTGACGCAGAATTCGGCCGTCGCGGTCGCGTCGGCCATTCTGTTCGGTGGCACCTTCATGGGAATCGTGATGCTCACCCTCACAACGGCCGCCCGGCTCCCCATCGGCAGGACCGCTGCAGCATTGACGTCCGTGTACGGCGTCGGCCAAGTGCTGGGGCCGCTGGTCGTCGCACCGGCGATCGGCGACTCTTACACGGTGGCCTTCGTCATCGCCACGATCGTGCTAGCGCTCGGCTGCGTCGGCGCACTGATTCTCTGCCGCCTACTAGCGCAGAGAGTCGCAACTGGCACGATCACGGAGTGAAGACGATCGCTCGCCTCGTACTCGGCGCATTCCTACTGTTTGCCGGGCTCAGTCACTTACTCTGGGCTCGTGAGGCTTTTCAGGCTCAAGTCCCGACCTGGCTACCCCTCGACTCCGACTTCGTAGTGGTGGCGTCGGGCATCGTCGAGATCACGCTGGGACTTGCCCTGATTCTCCTGGTCCGATGGGCCGCTGCAGTCGGGTGGATCGTTGCGGGTTTCTTCCTGGCTGTATTTCCGGGAAACATTTCGCAATTTCTGACACACTCCGATGCTTTCGGCCTGGACTCCGACGCCGCACGCGGGATTCGGCTCGTGTTCCAGCCAGTGCTGATTCTTTGGGCATTGTGGTGCACCGGAGCTTGGGCTTCGTGGCGGGCGTCCCGCCGCACGGCATTAAAGATGTAGCGCCAATTCCATGAGATCGGTACCCCGGTGGTGCATCGCCAAACCGAAACGTCAGTATGGAGGTATTAGAACTCATTACTTGAACCAAACAACGAGGTAGCGCGATGAGCGAAGCGGCAGCAATCGGTGACGGAATCTTTCAGATTCCAGTCCCCATCACCGACAATCCACTCGGACACACGCTGGTATACGCAATGGAGTCACCTAACGGACTGATCCTGGTCGACGCCGGTTGGGACGACGAGAACGCATGGAACGGCCTCAACTCTGGGCTGGCTGCAATCGGTTACTCGGTTTCCGACATCGAAGGCGTCGTGCTGACGCACTTCCATCCCGATCACATCGGGTTGTGCGGTCGCGTTCGAGAGGCGTCCGGCGCCTGGATAGCCATGCACAAATCCGACTACGCCCAGTTCGACGCGATGACCGCCGAGCGTAGCCCGGAGTGGTTGGAACGCGAGATGGCCAACATCAAAGCAGCGGGTGCGCCGCAGGCCGAATTCGAAACCTGGCTGAGCAATGCCTCGTCCTCCCCGACCGGCAAGCAGTCCGCCCCCGATCGTGTTCTGGTCGATCAGGAAGTAATTCAACTGGCGGGACGCGAACTGCGCGCGGTGTACACCCCGGGCCATACACCTGGGCACGTGTGCTTCTACCTGCCGCAATCAGATGTGATGTTCACCGGCGATCATGTACTGCAGAAGACGACGCCGCACGTCGGCAACTTCGTCTATCCAATGGAGGAGCGTGACGCGCTAGCCGAGTTCATGGACTCGCTCCGTCTGGTCCAAACGATGAACATCACGCGCGGACTCGGTGCCCACGGCATCCAAATCGACGACGTGGCATCTCGCGCAGGCGAGTTGATCGAGCATCACGAAGAAAAACTCGACCTTCTGCTCGATGCCTTCGGCGACGACCACATCACCGTGTGGCAGGTCGCCGAGCGCATGAAATGGTACAAGCCCTGGGACGCAATCTCGCCGATGGGAAAAACAATGGCGATGTCGGAAGCCGCAGCACACCTGAGGCATCTCGTTGCACGTGGTCTAGTTGCTCAGACCCCCGAAACTTCGCCGGCGCTGTTCGCCGCGGTCTGAGTGGTCGCTGGCTACTCGGGCTCTGTCGCATTACAGCATTGATCTCTGCAGCCTGGTCCTAGCTCGCATAATGCACGAAGCACTCAACCGTGCGAAGCTTGCCGAGATGCCCGAATTTTTTGACAGCCAATATCGGTGGACCTCCACTACAGGACGATCCAGGTCGCAAGCACCGTCGCCGAGCTCTTGTTGACAAACGTCGACAGCGCTTCCTGGTACAGGTCTCTTCGGGGTAACCGAGTAACCCTGCTTCGCGGCGTCAGTGCCTGGGAGGTCAGCTCGCACCTCGACCCCCTACCGCCCGACGCACCCGCCTTTATCACCGTCCACATCGTCGACGTCCGGTCTCAGTCGCAGGTGGTCGCATACGTCCTCGAAAACTTGGAAATTGCTGCGCGTCATCTGTTTCCCGCATGGCTGCCCGGGGCCGAGTATCTCGACGGCCCGAATCGGCTCGACCTGCTGTCTGCTCGAAAATTTGCACTGGACCTGGCAGCCCAATCTGACCACTTCGGTCCATTCATCAGCTCGATGGCAGAATCCGCCCTCCTGGACAGCCCGATGGCACAACGCTTCATCGAACGAACCCGGGCTGAAGGGCTTCGTCGGCTGATCGCCGACACCTTCGGGCGAGAGACGGTCACTGTTCTGATCGATGTCGATTGTGCTCTGACGCCCGAACAGCACACGCAGCTGATCGGAGCGAGCGAATGGCTTGCACAGCAAGGCGGTTTTGAAATCTGGCTCGCCGGACTCGACAACGTCACCTCCGACCGAGTTCGCGCAGTCGGGGTGTCTCTCCATCCTCCGCGTCGGGACGAACCGGCCGAGGATGACCAGCGCGTGCGCATTCCCGCAATCGCCGGACAACCCCACCCCGGAAGCGAAGCGGAGAAGAAGCTAGAGCGGGCACTTGTGCGGTGCGCGTGGGCATCTGGACGGGAGTGGAACCAGCCGTTCCAGCCCACGCCCCTTCACGAACGAATGGTGGTCGACCTCCGGTGGCCGAGCGATAAATGCGTGGTCGAGATCGATGGCGACGAGCATCGACAGAAGATCAAATTCGCGCGAGACCGTGCGCGGGACGTCATGTTGCAGGTACATGGCTATGCCGTCCTGCGCTTCACCAACGCACAGATCCTCGACGATGTCGCCGCTGTAGTCTCCGCAATCGAGAGCTTCATCAAGAACAAGCGGGGCTCGATGTCTCGTGATGCATATATCGAAGGGATACCCGGTGGCGAGTGACGAACTGACAGGTTCCGAGAGATTGATTCTCTTGGTACTGATGGCTCAGACGGAAGAGACGTCGAACACTCGACTGTCAGAGTTGGGTCCTAAACTCGACAAGCCCAGCAGAGCCAAACTCAATCGGCTGCGGCTCATCGAAAGTGACACTACGAAAAGGCCGATGGTCCACACGCTGACGGACAAAGGTTGGGCCGAGTGCGCGCGCGAGCTGAAAAACGGGGCCCCTCGTGGCGCTGCGCCACAAGCGAGAGGGTTTTACGCCGTCCTTTCCGGACTCCAGCGATACCTCGACAGGGAGGATCTACGACCCGCCCACGTTTTCCGCGCCAATTCCCCTGCGGCCAAGGCCGACCTGCCCTCGAATGAGCGCGAACGAACCGGAGTCCGTCCACCATCGAGTGCAACAGCGCTGCCTACCACGAGCATCGAGGGTCAAGTCCGAGCTGCCTACTCACGAATGTGCTCGAGAGCTGGCGCCTGGGTATCACTCCGCGACATTCGTAGCGAATTGCACGATATTCCAAAGCCCAAGTTGGACAGAGCACTCGGTGATATGTACCGGGAAGATGATGTCAGCCTGATCGCCGAAGAGAACCAGAAGGCGCTGGAAGACTCGGTTCGAGGTGCGGCCATCACCATCGCCGGCAGGCCAGTCCACATGATCGCAATCGAGGGATAATGGACAATCTCGAAAGAAAAGCACTGAGATCCATCAGGCTCAACTGGGCTCCAACGCCCGACGACGTGTGGCGTTCGCAATCCGAACTTCACGCTCGAACGCTGCACGACGTAGCGCTGAATCTCATGATGGAGGCCTTCGACGACGCCGACGCAAGCGACGATGCCAGTCCCATTGGCGTCGTACTTCGAGGCGAAGCGGGCTCAGGCAAAACGCATCTTCTCGGTCAGGTCCGCGAACGTGTGCAAACCGCAGGCGGGTACTTTTTCCTCATCGGGTTGTTGGATGCCACAACGTTCTGGCAGACGACGCTCGTCGGGATGCTCGACGATCTGACACGCCCCGCCCCGGAGCAGGACACCCAGCTCAAACTGTTCTTGTGGCGACTCGCCTCAACCGCGCACATCACTCGCGCGGAGCGTCGGGCTATCATCGGCGAAGACAAGCTGACGCCCGAAGCACTGGACAAGTTCATAGTCGCAGTCCATGCAGCTCACCCCCGACTGGTCAACCAAAGTCAGTCGACCCTCAGAGCCTTGACGCTCTACGCAGCAACTGATTTGGGTGTGCTGGATGTGGGCAATGCCTTCCTTCAATCGATTGACGAAGTCCTGGCCGGATCTCGCCAAAAGTGGGGTATTCAGCCGGCTGTTCTGACCCCCCAGCAGGTAGTTCGTGATATTTCCCGACTACTCGCAGCCACCGGCCCCTCCGTGTTGGCGGTGGATCAGATCGACACGCTACTCGCACAATCACGTTCGGCTACCACAGCGCAGGACGACCCTGAGTCCTCGGACAACATGGTCCTCGAGCAGGTCGCTCATGGACTGATGTCACTACGGGAAAATCTGGGACGCACTGCGTCTGTGGTGGCATGCCTCCCCAGCGTGTGGGAATTGATCCAATCCAGGGGCAGCCGCACCGTCAGTGATCGATTCAGGCCCACTACGCCACTCAAAGGACTCCCCAGAGGATCCATCGCGCGAGAGATCCTCGAAAAGCGATTCCAACCCAAGTACAGCTCGCTCGATTTTACCCCGCCGCATCCAACGTGGCCGGTGTCCGAGTCAGCATTTTCCAGCGCCGAGGGCATCACACCTCGTCAGCTGATGATCAACGTGGACAAACATATTCGGCGGTGCCTGGAATCGGGTGAAGTCTCCCAGTTGACAGACCTGGTCGGCGATCAAGGACGCGTGATCGACCAAGGCGGGGAAAAGACAGAGCTCGAGTTTCTCGACACTAGGTTCGATGAGTTCCGCCAGGAAGCGATCACCAATCTGCCCACCAGTAGCAAGTTCGAAGATCGGTTGATCCCCCCGTTGCTTTCCGCCGGCCTGACGGCGTGGATCAAGGAACTCGGTGACCTCGGCGACACCTTCGCACTCGACAACCTGCCGAGTGCGAAGCCTGCCCTGCACGCTCGCCTGCGTCAAAAATTGGATCCCGCAACGGAAGACGAGCAACACTGGGCATTTCGAGCCATTGCGTCGGAAAGCGCTGTGGCAGTCTTGAATCGGCTGCGTGCAGCGTGCACAACGGCCGGACTTCACACCGGAATTTCACGACGCAAGCTCTTCATCGTCCGAAACGTTCCGTGGTCGAAAGGCCCGAAAACAGCTCAGGCCGTCAACGAGTTCGAGCAAGCCGGAGGACGCACGCTGACCATCTCCGAGGACGAGTTGGCATCTCTGTCAGCGTTGAGCGAGTTGTTGGAAGAAAGCTCGCCCTTGCTGGATGCCTGGCTGAAGGCTCGACGACCAGCTCACCAAATTAAGGTACTTGCAGACGCATTGGAAGATCAGTCCGAGTCGGGAGGGGGACTGTTGAACGTCGAGGATACAAAAGTCGATCCCCACATGGAGCCGGCGATCGAGACCGACGGTGCGGAAGAGGCGACCACACCCGAGCCTGAATACACAGTCGATCCGCGAGCGCTCCCGCTCGGGAAACGTCTAGACGGCGACGGCCAGCTTCAGATCGATCTACTGGCACTCCGGAAGCACACGGCAATCTTCGCAGGATCAGGTTCCGGCAAGACGGTCCTGATCAGACGGTTGGTTGAAGAGTGCGCACTCCGTGGAGTCTCTGCGATCGTCCTCGACCCCAACAACGACCTCGCCCGCCTTGGAATTGCGTGGCCCACACCTCCTCCGCACTGGGACAGCGCGGAGGTGAACAGGGCCGCCGAGTATCACCAGAACACCGAGGTCGTCGTCTGGACTCCTCGACGTTCCGCCGGACGCCCCATCAGTTTTCAGCCGCTGCCTGACTTCGCAAGTGTCTCGGATTTCGCCGATGAGTTCAACGAAGCGATCGATGCAGCCGTCGCCACTCTGGCTCCCCGAGCTCGAATCGCGGGTAACACCTCCAAAGCGCTTCAGCAGCAAGCGATCCTGAGGCAGGCTTTGGAGCATTTCGGGCACACCTCGGGCAATAATTTGGTCCAGTTCATCGACTTACTTTCTGAGTTTCCCGACCATCTGAGCGATCTCGACAATTCAGAGAAGATTGCCGCCGACATCGCTCAAACTCTTCGCGCCTCGATGGTGACGGATCCAATGTTCGGAGGCGAAGGCACGCCCGTCGATCCAGGGCTGCTTCTGACACCCTCGCCTGGCAAGCGTGCACGCATCTCCGTCATCAGCATGATCGGCCTGCCCTCCGACGAGCAACGACAGAGCTTCGTCAACCAGTTGCAGATGGCGTTGTTCGCGTGGATCAAAAAGAACCCAGCGGGTGAGAAACCCCTCGGGGGTTTGTTCGTCATGGACGAAGCTCAGACACTTGCACCATCAGGCGCGATGACTGCATGCACCCAGAGCACGCTCGCACTCGCCTCGCAGGCCCGTAAGTACGGATTAGGTCTTGTCTTTGCCACTCAGGCACCGAAGGGCTTGAACAACCGCATCCCGGGGAATGCCGCAACCCAGTTCTTCGGATTCCTCAACAGTCCCGCGCAGATTGACGCGGCAAAGGAGATGGCCCAGGCGAAAGGTAGTTCTGCAACAGACATTGGACGCCTGAAAACGGGCCAGTTCTACGCTGCGGTGGGGGGAGAGGGCTTCAACAAAATCCAAGCTCCGTTATGCCTGAGCTATCACCCCCAGAGTCCGCTCACTGCAGAGGAAGTCGTCGACCTGGCACAGGCACCGATCGACATTCACTCTTGACGACACCGCCTCGGTCGGCGGGCGCACAACACGCTCGCTGCTCGAGGCCTGTGAAAGACTCGGAACCATGGACTTCAATCCCGTCGAGATCACCGTCGTCGGCCGAGGTGAAGCCACGTTCGCGCCGGAACGCTGCACGGTATCGCTGACGGTGAATACGGACGGCCGTTCGGCGGAGGCCGCTGCCGAACCTGCGCACCGAGTGGTCGAGGAACTGACCGGACTCATCGATCCGCTGTACCACCAAACAACCGGTCCGATCGACACCTGGTCACTCGACCAAGTGCGGCACAGTAGACACCGACCGTTCAGTAACGAGGGTGAACAACTCCCCTATTTGTACCAAGCCTTGGCGTCCATCGACGTGGAGTTCAGCCAACTAGACGTCATCGATGCATTCGTTTATGCGGTAACCGCGCTCGACGGCGTCGACATCGGCAATTTCGACTGGACGCTGACCGAAAACAGCGTCGCCGAAAACACGCGCCACGTCCGGAAGTTGGCGGTGCAGGATGCAGTGACCAAAGCCGAGGTGTACGCGCAGACCTTCGGCCTGTTGGCAGTCACCCCACTCGCTATCGCTGACCCCGGCCTTCTCGGAGTTACTACTGGCCAGCCGGACTACGCCGTGGCGGCACGCGCGTATCAAAGCGGGGACGGTTCGGGGTTCGAGCTGAAACCTCAGAACATCACTCTTCGTGCCGAGGTGCACGCGAAGTTCGCTGCCACCTGATTCGGCGACACCCCATCGACGCAGCCAGCCCGGATTCGCCTACGGGTCGTTGGACATCTCCTCGCCACTACCCGACCGACTATTCTTTTAAGTGTGGGACACGATGGGGGACGACGCCTCTGGCCGAGGCCGCCAATTCTGCCGCGGCCGATCATCATGGATCAACGATGGGAACAGCTGGTCTTCCTTCATTGGCGAGTCCCATCCCACCACGTCGCCAAGTTGCTTCCGCACGGCTGTGTCCCCGACGAGTTCGACGGTTCCAGCTGGGTCGGCCTGATCGGATTCAAGATGGTCGGTGCCGGTCTCGGATACCGGCATCCCGTCCCATACTTCGGTACCTTCGCCGAGATCAACGTTCGTTTGTACTCGGTAGATACCAAGGGTTGCCGAGGCGTGGTCTTCCGTTCCTTGGAGGCAGACCGTCTTGCTGTCGTAGTAGGCGCGAACCTCGGGGGTGTGCCCTACCGCTGGTCGTCCATCACGGTCGATGAAGACAGGTCCTCGATCAGTTATCGGAGCAGACGCATTGCACCTCCCCACCGCGGAGCAACGACGGCCTTCAGCATCGTCCACGGATCTCGAGATGCGTCCGACACAGCACTGGCCCAATTTCTCACAGCACGATGGGGTTTGCATACTTCAATAGCCGGACGCCTCATCTATGTGCCGAACGTCCACCGTCGCTGGCGACTGCTGGAGGCCGAACTCACTGGATGCTCCGACCAACTCATCGACGCTGCCGGGCTACCGAACATAGCGGATCGGCCACCGGACTCAGTACTGTATTCGCCAGGTGTGGCCACGCAATTCGGCCGGCCGTACGTCGTCCCAACCTCCGGATAGTTCGTCGACAGCCCGCCTGTTTGCTGTGCGAGTGCGTGTTATCGGCCGATTGATTCCGTCTGTTTTCACGCGGTTCTGTGGGGTGGATCGGGAGTGCTGACTCCGCTGTTGTGCGTTGTGGATGCCGGGAGTCCTCGAGTGC
>JBBSSG010000027.1:0-29162 GCA_038242295.1 Mycobacteriales bacterium
CGAGAAGGAAAAAGGCATCACGATTCTGGCCAAGAACACGGCCGTTCATCGACGCAACCCCGACGGCACCATGACAGTCATCAATGTCATCGATACCCCCGGCCACGCCGACTTCGGTGGAGAGGTCGAGCGCGGTCTGTCGATGGTGGACGGTGTCGTCCTGCTCGTCGACGCGTCCGAGGGTCCGCTGCCGCAGACCCGCTTCGTGCTCCGCAAGGCGCTCGCTGCATCGCTGCCCGTCATCCTGGTCGTCAACAAGACAGACCGTCCCGACGCGCGTATCGAAGAGGTCGTCTCCGAGAGCCATGACCTACTGCTCGACCTCGCCTCCGACCTCGATGACGAAGCGTCCGAGGCTGCCGAACTGGCGCTCGATCTTCCGGTTCTCTATGCCTCCGGCCGTGAGGGCAAGGCATCGCGGGTTCAGCCTGAGAACGGCAATGCCCCCGACGCAGAAAACCTCGACGAATTGTTCGAGGTTCTGCTCAGCTACGTTCCCGCGCCCAAGGGCAACGTCGACGCACCGCTGCAGGCACACGTCACCAACCTCGACGCGTCGTCATTCCTCGGCCGTCTCGCTCTAATCCGCATCCACAACGGTCAGCTCAGCAAGGGGCAGACCGTCAGCTGGATGCGCGAGATCGATGGCGAGCCCGTCGTCCAGAAGACCAAGATCACGGAGCTGCTCAACACGATCGGTGTCGAGCGCGTCCCCGGTCAAAAAGGCGTGGCAGGCGATATCGTCGCCGTCGCCGGGTTCCCGGACATCATGATCGGTGACACTCTCGCCGATCTCGAGAACCCTGTCGCGTTGCCGCGGATCACCGTCGATCAGCCGGCAATCTCGGTGACCATCGGTACCAACACGAGCCCGCTCGTCGGACGCGTCAGTGGCCACAAGCTGACCTCCCGCATGGTCAAGAGTCGTCTCGATCAGGAACTCATCGGCAACGTCTCACTGAAGGTCCTCGACATCGGTCGCCCGGACGCGTGGGAGGTTCAGGGCCGTGGTGAGCTCGCCCTCGCTATCCTCGTCGAGCAGATGCGTCGGGAAGGCTTCGAGCTTACCGTCGGCAAGCCGCAGGTGGTCACCCGCGAGGTCGACGGCAAGCTGCACGAGCCGTTCGAAGAGCTGACGATCGATTCTCCGGAGGAGTACCTCGGCAGCGTCACGCAGCTGCTCGCAGCGCGCAAGGGCAAGATGGTGCAGATGACGAATCACGGCGCAGGCTGGGTTCGCATGGAGTTCATTGTTCCCTCTCGTGGCCTGATCGGCTTCCGTACCGACTTCCTCACCGAGACCCGAGGCACCGGCATCGCAAACGCTGTGTTCCATGGTTACGCACCGTGGTCCGGTGAGATCCGTGCACGCCACACAGGTTCGCTTGTCTCGGACCGTCACGGAAGCGTCACTCCGTTCGCCATGATTCAGCTGGCCGACCGTGGCACGTTCTTCGTCGAGCCTGGGGTGGATACATACGAGGGCATGGTCGTGGGCATCAACCCGCGTCATGAAGATCTCGATATCAACGTCACTCGCGAGAAGAAACTGACCAATATGCGTCAGTCATCCGCAGACGTCATGGAGACTTTGGCCAAGCCGAAGAAGATGGACCTGGAACTGGCCATGGAGTTCTGTGCCGTCGACGAGTGCGTCGAGGTCACCCCCGAGGTCATTCGGGTCCGTAAGCTGCACCTCGATTCCAACGAACGCGCACGTGAGCGTTCACGCACTAAGTCGCGCGACAAGGCTGCTCTCTAAATTGAGCTAGGCGCCTGTATGTGCGTAATGGGTGTAACTGCCTATTGCGCACATACCGGCCCATGACTAAGGAGTGTCAATTGCGGCGGATGCCCTGCCTGGGTATTGGAACTATCGTTCTGGTTTTGGCTGCCTGCACAGCAAATCCGCCGCCTCCTGTCGAGAGCATCGAGACTCCGCTCACCACGACGATGGTGGCGCCCGTCGAGACCGGTGATCCCGTAGTCGTCGCGATCGATGACGTCGGTATCGGGTTCAATCCGCACCTGATGTCCGACCAGTCGCCGGCGAATGTCGCTGTAAGTTCTCTTGTCCTTCCCAGCACGTTTCGGCCTGCAGCCGACCCCGCAGATCCGAGGCGCACGGTATGGGTCCCGGATGCCACGGTGCTTGTCTCGGCGGAGGTGACGTCGCGGAGCCCGTTCACGATCACCTATCAGCTTCGCGACGACGCCCAGTGGTCCGATGGGGCACCTATAGCCGCCGAGGACTTTTGGTACCTGTGGCAGCAGATGATCTCGCAGCCCGGCGTCGTCGATCCCGCCGGTTACTCGTTGATCCAAGACGTTGCCTCTGCGGGCGGCGGCAAAACCGTGAACGTGACGTTCGCGGCGCCGTACCGAAACTGGCAACGGCTGTTCACGAATCTGGTGCCCAGTCACCTTCTCAAGGATTCCCCGGGTGGCTTCGAGACCGGTTTGAAGGACAACGTGCCTGTCTCCGGCGGTCAGTTCAACATCAAAACGGTTGACCGTGGCCGCGACGAAATCCTGCTCGAACGCAACGACCGGTTTTGGGACGAACCGGCGCTGCCGGATCGAATTCGACTTCGGCGCGGTGGTAGTGCGGATCAGCTCGCGGACTCGATTCGGTCGAAAGACTCTCAGGTAGCGCAGGTTCGGGCGAGTATTGCCACCAAGGCGCAACTCGCAGCGATTCCTGGGGTACGGACCGAGACTCGGCTTCAACCCCGTGTGCTGGATTTGACGCTCAACGGACGGGTGCCGATGCTGGCCGATCCCGCCGTGCGTAAAGGGATTCTGGGTGTGCTCGATCCTGTTTTGCTCTCGACGGTCGCGGCCGGTTCGGGCTCGGCGGACCACCCCGTCCGGGCTCAGTTGTCGAGTCCATCCGACCCCTACTACGCACCTACCGCACCTGCCGCGATCGGTCGGTCCGCGGCGCTGGCCTTGCTCGCCGGCGCTGGCTACGTTCCGACGACCGATGGTGGTTTGAGAAAAGATGGTTTGCCAGTCAACTTCGTGATCGGTGCAGTCGAAAACGATTCGACCGCACTGGCGGTTGCCAACACCGCAGCGGATCAGCTCGCGAGCGCAGGCATCGTTGCGGTCGTCGAGCCTCTGGCGCCAGAAGTGCTGTACGGCGAAGCGCTGACCGGTCCGAAGGTCGACGCCATCGTCGGATGGTCCAGTACCGGAATGGATGCAGCGACGGTCATGGCCTCACGTTTCGGGTGCCCGTCGGTGTTGTTGCCGCCCGCAGCCGGTGCGTCGGACGACGACGTGATTGCGAAAGCGCCGAGCAACCTTTCTGGACTCTGCGTCCCTGAGCTCGAGTGGTCGATGAAAAGCGCTTTGCAAGGAGACCTTTCGATCGAGCAACTTGTCGCTGAGGCGGAACCGATGCTGTGGGAGCTCTCGGCAGTGCTGCCGATCATGCAAGATTCCTCTGTGGTGGCCGCGAGCAGTGGCGTGGAAGGTGTCTCGCTGACGGGTCCGATCGAGGCCGGCATCTTCGGTGATGCAGCTACTTGGATGCGAATCAAAAGCAAGTGAGACTGTTGCTCGTTCACGCGCACCCCGACGACGAGACCATCACCACCGGCGGCACCATCGCGTATTACGCCCAGGCCGGGGTAGACGTCACCGTCCTGACCTGTTCGCTGGGCGAAGAGGGTGAGGTCATCGGCGACCGATGGGCCCACCTCGTCGTCGACGAAGCCGATCAGCTCGGCGGGTATCGGATACTCGAATTGAGCAGAGCGCTTGCTGTTCTCGGCGCGAATGCTCCTCGATTTCTCGGCGGCGCGGGCCGGTGGCGAGATTCGGGGATGGCGGGCACGCGAGCCGCGTCGAACCCGAGAGCTTTCGTCAATGCCGACCACGACGAGGCGGTGTCAGCGATGGTGGCGGTGATCCGGGACCTGCGTCCGAATGTGATAGTCGGATACGATCCAGACGGTGGCTATGGCCATCCCGATCATGTGCTGGTGCACACGCTCGTCACCGAGGCATTCGACAGTGCCGGTGGCCGGCGTTATCCCGATTCGGGTGAGCCCTGGGCGCCGCAGAAACTCTATTGGACGGTCACCGGTGAGCAGCAGCTACGCGAAGGAATCGCCGCGATCTCAGAAGTTCCGCCGGGCTGGCGTATGCCGCGGCCCGGGGAACTCGCGAGCGTGCCTGACGAGATGGTAACGACCTCGCTCGATGTCGAGGGCGTCATCGGGCTCAAGTGTCAGGCGCTGCAGGCCCACGCAACCCAGGTGAGCGTTGCATCGTCGGGTGGCGAATATGCGTTGTCGAACAACATCGTGCAACCGATCCTGACGGACGAGCAATACGTTCTGGTGCGCGGGGAGTTGGGCGAGCTCGACGAGTCGGGCAGGGAGCGCGACCTTTTCTCCGGCGTACTAGGGTATGACCTGGATCACTAGATCTTTCTTATCGGGATCGAACAGCAGGGGTAGGACACAGGGATGTACAACTGGATCGTGCAGGACGCCATCGTCGCGTTCGTGAACTCGTTGATGCCGGACTTTCCGCGTCAGGAAATGCTCTACCAGTCCGGACTCACCGATTTTGCGGATTTGCTGAGCAACCTGCTGACCTCTTTGGGATACCCGCCGGTCTCGTGATCGTGCTGGATACGACAGTATTGGCTGCATGATCTCGAAGGCCGCATCCAATGCTGTCGTCCTCGTATCGAGGGCCACTGTCGCAGTACTGATGTTCGACGGCTTCCTGTGTGGCATTTTGGCCGTCCTGTTCTTGCCGGCCTATCTCGGTCCGGTTCCGTTTCCGGTGAGTGCACTGCTGGCCGGAGCGGCCAACGTGACGTTGCTTTTCTCGGCACGCAGAGTGGCCGAAAAGCCATTGGCAATAGCCTCGCCGTTGATCGGCTGGTTTGTCGCGGTGTTGCTGTGCATGATGGGCGGCCCCGGCGGAGATATCCTCGTGCTTGCGGACTGGCGCACCGCGCTGCTCCTGGTCGGAGGCTTGGGTCCTCCCGGATTTTTACTGTTCAGTTGGCGCCTCGAGGCGCTCACAGCAATTCCGCATGCGACGCCGCAGCGCGGACTACCTCCTCGAACATCCCCGGCGTCAAACGTCCGGTGAACGTGTTCTGCTGACTGACGTGGTAGCTGCCGAACACCCTGATCGTTCCAAGATCCACCTCTGCGCCATGGCCGAACTTCGGTCGCGGACGAGGGATTTCCCAGCCGTTCTTTTCCAGTACCGGCATCAGTGATTGCCATCCGAACCCGCCCAGCACGATGACCGATCGCAGCGTCGGCTTCAACAATCCGAGTTCGATATCCAGCCAAGTGCGGCAACGATCGCGCTCGGTGATCGTTGGCTTGTTGTCCGGGGGAGCGCAGTGAACCGGTGAGGTGATGCGTACTCCATACAATTCGAGGCCGTCACCGATGTGCGTCGCCGTGGGTTGGCTGGCCAGGCCAACAGCGTGGAGCGCCGCATACAGAAAATCTCCGCTACGGTCCCCGGTGAACATGCGGCCGGTGCGGTTCGCGCCGTGGGCAGCGGGGGCGAGACCGACGATGAGAACACGAGCGTCCGCAGGTCCGAACCCAGGAACAGCTCGACCCCAGTAAGTCTGGTCACGAAACGCAGCTCGCTTTTCGACGGCTACCTTCTCGCGCCACTGCACGAGCCGGGGGCATGCCCTACACGAGCTGACCGCGGTGTCGAGTTCGTCGAGAGTCTGTGGGGCAGGGTCGGGGGGAAGGCCTGACCCCGGGCCTGGAGGTATCAACGCGCCCACGTGTCTCCCGCTCCCGGCGTGACGGCCTCGACCAGAGCCCATGCCTGTTCGATCGGGATGTCGAGCACCTCGTAATGTCCGACGCCTGCTGGTGTCGCCGCAACGATCGTAGCGACCCCTGCGCGGCGCTGGAAGAAGCTTTGACGGACGGTCCAGCCGATGATGCCGGCCGCTTCGAGGCTGTGGCGAGCGCGGTCGAGTGAGCCGTGGCGTGTGATGAGCCAGCCTGGAAGGACGGCATGACCGAGCCCGCGGTACCGATCCCACGCCAGGGTCGTTGCGCCGAGGACTAATGCCGCGACGGCCACCCACGCGAGCCTCGGAATCGATGCGCCCAGAGCCTCGGCCGCGCCGAGGGCCGCGCCGACGACAACAACGGGGACGACGGCACGCGTGTATCGCCGACGCCGCGCATTCGAACCGTGTCTGAGCAGCGGCTTCTGCACGTCGGCCTTCAATCTGGCATCACCGAGGACGACGGTCATCAGTCGTTGGGCCTCGGATTCCGGTGCCTGCGGGAGCAGCAGCGACGACTCCTTCTTTTCGGCGCTGACGCCGGTCATTATCGCGTCGAGCCGGGCCCCTCTCACAAGGCGCAGCAG
Organism: Mycobacteriales bacterium; assembly: GCA_038242295.1. Classification (GTDB taxonomy): domain Bacteria; phylum Actinomycetota; class Actinomycetes; order Mycobacteriales; family Mycobacteriaceae; genus Rhodococcoides. The sequence goes on from JBBSSG010000027.1 coordinate 6,391, forward strand.
TAGCGGCTCCGACAGTGAAGTTCCTCGTAGACGCCCCCGATCGAGCGTCGTAGACCGGGTCCTCAGCAGTCCGTGACTGACGTGCAACCGGGTGCCGTCATCGGTGACCGTCAGATTGCCGTAGGCGATCAGGTAGCGCGCACATGCGAATACGCTCGCGAAAACCAGCAGAATCAGAAGTCCGACGGCGATGACCAGCGCGATACCCAAGCGTTCAGCCGACTCGATGCTGCTGCTCACCAGCGATGAATCTGCGAGTCGTGCGCCTATGCCGTACTGGAACAGCACACCGACCGTAGCGGCGACAGCGACGACGCCGGTGAGCGAAAACGGTGCATAACGGACCCATGATGTTCGCCAGTGTCCGATTTCGGTCTCGACGGGTGGGGCCGCGCCGGGTGTCTCGGTCATCCTGGTGACGCGTTGCAACAAGTCCTCGCGCAGCGCCGGAACGAACTTCGAATCGAGAGCGTTCAGCTCGAACTTCTCGCCCTTGCCCGCTTGTTGGCCGGTACCGATTCTTAGAATCGACAGGCCCAGTGCACGGTGCAGAACTCCTGCCTCGATATCTACCGATCGAATTCGGCTGCGCGGCACCGACAGCAGCTTCTTTTGGAACACTCCAGTTCGTAATTGCACGTGGACCGGGCCGATCCGATAGCTCGTGGTGAACCACCGAAGAATCGCGAACACCACAACGACAGCGACGATGATGAAACCCCACAAATGGTTGCCGCTCTGGCTGCCGAGTACGAACGACACCAGCAGAACAGGCAACACCCTGATGCCCTCGTTCACCGGATGAACCAGCAACATTCGTTTGTCCAAACGAAGCCAGGGTTGCTGTTCCTCCAGAGCCGCCAGTTCCGTGTCGGCACTCATGTCGCGTCGCCCAGCGTCCGTCCGGCAATGTCGGTCAGCTGCGCGACGGTCGTGTCCGCGACCTCTTTGTCGAGCGCCGTAATCTTCACCGCACCAGCCGACGACGCCGTAGTCACGGTGACCGTCGCAAGTCCAAGCATGCGATCGAGCGGGCCACGCTCCGTATCGACCGTCTGTACGCGCGAGATCGGGGCGATGCGTCGTTCCTGATCGAACCAACCGGTCAGCGTGTACACCGCGGTGTCGCTGATCTCCCAACGATGCACCCGATAGCGCCACAGCGGCACCAAGCCGACGTGGAAAGCCGCGAGTACGACAGATACTGCGCCAGCACTCGTATGCGGCCACGTCGTCCATGTGCCGTCGATGAACGCCCACACGATCTGTGCGACGAACAATGGGGCCCACATCAGGGCCCCATTGATCGCCCACAATTGGCGCGCACGAGGACTCGGACGCCACGCTGGGTCGGTCATCGTGATCATGGTTACCAACCTAGTGGATCTCGCCGCGGGCTCCACGCCTGTCTCCAATGGGCATTCCGCGGGCTCCACGCCTGTCCCCAATGGGCATTCCGCGGGCTCCACGCCTGTCCCCAATGGGCATTCCGCGGGCTCCACGCCTGTCCCCAATGGGCATTCCGCGGGTAGACCCCACTGTCTGCGGCGGTATCGATACGTGCCGCTAACGTCGGTCCCATGGGAACTCAACGTGACGCAATGCTCCGGGGCGAGTTGTACAAGGACAGCGACCCGGATCTGATCGCCGAACGCGGGGCATGTCAACGGGTGCTCGACGAATTCAATGTAACGAGCGCCGACGAGGATGATCGCCGCCGAGACTTGCTGACCGGGTTGCTCGGGGCGTTCGGCGAGTCATCGTGGATCATGCCGAGGTTTCAGTGCGACTACGGGTCGCTCATCACAATCGGATCGAACAGTTTTCTGAACTACGACGCGATTTTGCTCGACTGTGCACCCATCACGATCGGTGACGACGTATCGATCGGTCCGCGTGTCCAGCTGCTGACAGCCCTGCACCCGATGGAAGACCATGAGGCTCGACGAAACCGGTGGGAAAGTGCCGCGCCGGTGGTCATCGGCGACAACGTGTGGCTGGGCGCAGGCGTCATCGTCTGCCCGGGTGTAACCATCGGCGACAACTCGGTGGTCGGGGCGGGCAGCATCGTCACCCGAGATGTTCCAGCGCACACTTTTGCCGCGGGTAATCCGTGCCGGGTCATCCGCTCACTGCCATGAATGCCCACGTCCTGCTAAGTGCCGGTGGCATGCAGACGCGTCGGAGGGGCATGATCGACTGGTGACCATGTTGCCTGACCCCGCTTCTGCCGCCGCTCGCCCGGAAGAGAAAGCTCCCGCCCCGTCTGCCATGCGCCGTGTGCTGCGTCGTGCCCGCGACGGGGTCAGTCTCAATGTCGACGAAGCCGCCGTGCTGCTGCATGCGCGCGGCGCGGACCTGGTGGATTTGATGGCGTCGGCGTCGCGGGTTCGTGATGCCGGCCTCCTTGCAGCGGGGCGTGAGAATACTGTCAGCTACTCGCGCAAGGTGTTCGTGCCGATCACTCGGTTGTGCCGGGACAAGTGTCACTACTGCACGTTCGTAACGGTGCCGGGCAAGCTGAACGCCGCGGGGCATGGAATGTTCATGGATCCCGACGAGATCGTCGAGGTTGCCCGCAAAGGTGCCGAACTCGGTTGCAAGGAAGCGCTGTTCACCCTCGGTGACCGTCCAGAGGATCGCTGGCCCGAGGCGAAGGAATGGCTCGATTCGAGGGGTTACGACTCGACGCTGGACTACGTGCGGGCGATGTCCATCCGGGTGCTCGAGGAGACCGGTCTGCTGCCGCATCTGAACCCTGGTGTCATGTCCTGGCAGGAACTTTCGCGCCTCAAGCCGGTCGCGCCGTCGATGGGGATGATGCTCGAGACCACCTCGCGTCGTGTCTTCGAGGAGAAGGGGCAAGCGCACTACGGCAGTCCCGACAAAGATCCAGAGGTTCGGCTGCGCACTCTCACGGACGCGGGCCGTCTCACCATCCCGTTCACGACGGGCATCCTTGTGGGAATCGGCGAGACCATCCGTGATCGCGCCGAGTCGATTTTGGCTATTCGTAAGGTGCACAAAGCCTTCGGGCACGTGCAAGAAATTATTGTTCAAAACTTCCTCGCCAAGGACGACACGGCGATGCGCTCCGCTCCGAACGCCGACATGGAAGAATTCCTGGCCACCATCGCAGTCACCCGAATCCTTCTCGGCCCGGCGATGCGCATTCAGGCACCGCCGAATCTCGTCGAACCCGAACAGACTGCGGCACTGCTGGGAGCGGGCGTCGACGATTGGGGCGGGGTGTCGCCCTTGACTCCCGACCACGTCAATCCCGAGCGCCCGTGGCCGAACCTGGATACCCTTGCCGAACTCAGTCGGAACGCTGGATACACGCTCGTCGAGCGCACTGCGGCGCAGCCTCAGTACGTGCTCGCCGGAGCTCCGTGGATCGACCCCCGCATCTCGGCCCACGTATCTGCACTGGCGGACCCCCACACAGGGATGGCCCGTGCGGATGTCATCCCGTCCGGGTTGCCGTGGCAGGAACCCGACGAGGCGTGGGAGTCTTCGGGACGCGTGGACCTCAATACCGAGATCGATACCGAGGGGCGCAACACCGAAACCCGCAGTGACCTCGCCAACGCGTTCGGCGACTGGGACTCCATCCGCGAGCAGGTTCGCGACCTCACTGGTCTCGAACGCGTCGACCGCGACCTCGTGGCTGCGTTGAAGGCCGCCGAGAACGACCCAGCCGGATGTAGCGATGAGCAATACCTCGCGCTCGCTACCGCCGAAGGCCCCGGAATGGATGCCGTGGCTGCTTTGGCGGACGACCTGCGCAAGCAAGTCAACGGCGACGCCGTCACCTATGTGGTGAACCGCAACATCAACTTCACCAACATTTGCTACACCGGCTGTAGATTCTGTGCATTCGCACAGCGCAAAGGCGATGCGGATGCTTTTACGTTGTCGACGGCGGAGGTTGCCGAACGCGCGTTTCAGGCCCACGTGGTGGGCGCAACCGAGGTTTGCATGCAGGGCGGTATCGACCCCGAGTTGCCGGTGACCGGCTACTCGGACCTGGTGCGTGCAGTGAAAGCTCGGGTGCCGTCGATGCACGTGCACGCGTTCTCGCCGATGGAGATCGTCAACGGAGCCTCGCGCGGCGGGGTGTCCATCCGGGACTGGCTGACCGAACTTCGCGCTGCCGGCCTCGGTTCCATCCCCGGCACGGCAGCGGAGATCCTCGACGATGAGGTGCGGTGGGTTCTCACCAAAGGAAAGCTGCCTGCGGCGGAGTGGATCGAAGTGGTCACTACAGCGCATGAGATCGGTCTGCGCTCGTCCTCGACGATGATGTACGGGCACGTGGACAACCCGTCACACTGGGTCGGACACATGAATGTTCTCAAGGGAATTCAGGACAAGACCGGCGGTTTCACCGAGTTTGTGCCGTTGCCGTTCGTGCACCAGTCCTCACCGTTGTACCTGGCCGGGGCGTCCCGCCCTGGGCCGACGAATCGTGACAATCGTGCTGTGCATGCGTTGGCGCGGATCATGTTGCACGGACGCATAAACAGCGTCCAGACTTCTTGGGTCAAGCTCGGCGTCACCGGCACCCGAGTGATGCTCAACGGTGGGGCCAATGATCTGGGGGGCACGTTGATGGAGGAGACGATTTCGCGAATGGCAGGTAGTCAGAACGGCTCGGAGAAGACCGTCGCCGAGCTTCATGAGATCGCGAACGGAATAGGTAGGACGGCACGTGAGCGCACGACGACGTACGGGGATGTCGATACCGCGGGCCGCGCTGCGTCGTCGCTCCGAGTTCCGACGGTGGGGCTCGCATGAGTATTGACGATCGCACCGTCGCGGCTGCCCTGAGCCGGGCCGTCTCCATTATCGACCCCGTCCTCGACGTCCTTGCCACCCGCGATCCGGTGGGGCTCAAGTCGCGTACTTTTCGGCAGCAGACCGAGAACGACACTGCCTTGGACAAGGTTCTCGATCCGCTTGCGCGGGCGTTGAACGCTACTGACTTTCCGGGCACGCAGGCGTGGCAGAAGCTCGACGTCGAGGCCAGGTCGCAGTGGTGGGTCGCGCGTATCGGTGCCCTCAACACTGTTGCTGTCGCGTTCCCCGGGGTCTTCGGGCTACTGGTGAACCGGCTGCCATTGCAGGATCTGCTCGGATTCGCCAATCAATCCATGGTCCTGGTAGCGGTAGCTCGTGAACGCGGCGTGACCGAGAAGTCGGCGCACGTGCGATTGCTGGCGTCGGTACTGACCGGACGCGAGATCGATCTCGCGGCGCTCGATCGGGTACCTGAGGAACCCGGCCCTACCCGTGACCGCGGCCCGTTCGCATTGCTGCATGCCATGTGGGACGTTGCGACGGTACTCAGGGGCGTGTCGAGTGAGCTCGCCAAGCGTCCGCACAGCCGCGGCATCTTTCGTGTGTTGAGTGCCATCCCATTGATCGGCGGTGTCGCAAGCTACATCGGGGAGCGGGGCGCACTCTCTCGCGCAGCGAAGAAAGGTCGTCGGTGGGTGGAGGGGTACACAACAACTGGGATACACGTAGGCTCGGAGGTGTCGGATTCGTAGGCAAAGCCCTGCGGGACGATGTGATGAGCTTTGCGAGTCTGCGTAAGTGAGGACACCCTGCGCAGATTGCCGAAAGTCTTCGGCGCGATAATAAAACGCTCAAGGCGCCAGAGGGTGGTAACCAACATGCCTCGGCGCCGCTTAGTGGAAAGGTAGGGGGAGCAGCGGTGACCTACACGATTGCAGAACCGTGCGTGGATGTGCTCGACAAGGCGTGCATCGAAGAATGCCCGGTGGACTGCATCTACGAGGGCAATCGCATGTTGTACATCCACCCTGACGAGTGCGTCGACTGCGGTGCCTGTGAGCCGGTTTGCCCCGTCGAGGCCATTTTTTACGAGGACGACGTTCCCGAACAGTGGAACGCATACATCTCGGCGAACGTCGATTTCTTCGACGAACTCGGATCACCAGGCGGTGCCGCCAAGCTCGGCAAGACCGACAACGACCCGCCGTTCATCAAGGCGTTGCCACCCATGGGCGAGAGCTGAAATTGCCTCGTATTGGTGTATCAGCCGGGCTTCCCGACTTCCCGTGGGACTCACTGACTGCCGCCAAGGAGAAGGCGCAGGCGCATCCTGACGGGATCGTGAATCTGTCGGTGGGTACTCCCGTCGATCCGGTTGCACAGATCATCCGCGATGCGCTTGCGTCGGTCTCGGGCGAACCGGGATACCCGACGACTGTCGGGACCGTCGCGCTTCGCGAAGCCGCAGTGGCAGCATTGGTGCGACGATACGGAGTGACCGGGGTTTCCGTGGAGGCCGTTCTGCCAGCCATCGGGACCAAGGAAATGATCGCCTGGTTGCCGACGCTGCTGGGACTCGGCGCACGCGATCTCGTCGTGATCCCCGAACTCGCGTATCCGACTTACGAAGTAGGCGCGTTGCTCGCCGGTGCAAGAGTGGCCCGAACCGATGGGCTCAATCGTCTCGGACCTGAGAACGCTGCTCTTGTCTTCGTGAACTCGCCGTCCAATCCCACCGGCAAGGTTCTCCCGGTGGATCATCTGCGCAAGGTCGTCGCGTGGGCCCGTGAGCGCGGCGCTGTCGTCGTTTCCGACGAATGCTATTTGGGACTGACGTGGGACGTCGAGGCTGTATCGATTCTCGACCCTCGGGTCAGTGACGACGATCACACGAATCTTCTTGCCGTGCACTCGCTGTCGAAGACATCGAACCTGGCTAGTTACCGCGCCGGATTCGTCGCCGGCGACCCCGTACTTGTCAAAGAACTCCTCGAGGTGCGCAAGCATGCGGGAATGATCGTGCCATTGCCGGTTCAGGCCGCAATGACTGTCGCGTTGACCGACGACGAACACGAAACTCTGCAACGTGAACGGTACCGAGCTCGCCGACGAGAATTGAAGACTGCCGTCGAGAAAGCAGGCTTCACCGTCGACCACTCCGAAGCAGGTCTGTACCTCTGGGCCACGCGCGGAGAGCCCTGCCGTACCACCGTCGACTGGCTCGCCGACCGGGGAATCCTCGCCGCACCGGGGGAGTTCTACGGTTTGGCGGGCTCGCAACACGTGCGGATCGCACTGACGGCCACCGACGAGCGTATCCACGCCGCTGCCGAGAGACTCTCGATCTAGTTCTTTTGTCCAGTTGCGTCCCACCTGGCCTGGGTGTTCTCATACATCCGTGACCGTCGGCCTGCTGTGGAGTTTCGCTGGTGTGTGCTTCCTGCTGGCGATACTTCCCGGGCCCGATTCGTTTCTGGTCCTGCGATACAGCATCGGCGGCCTGAAGGCCGGGATCGCCGCCGCGATGGGCGTCGCGATCGGCGGACTTTTTTGGGCAGTTCTCGTCGCAGTGGGACTGGCGGCAATCGTAGAACAGTCGGCGACGGCCTACCGTACGATCAAAATTCTTGGTGGCCTCTACCTGCTGTACCTGGGGCTGAAAGCGTTTCTGGCGCGACGTAAGAGCAAGGTCGATCCGGAGACGATGGCACCGGCCGCGGTTTCGGTGTGGTCCGCATTCGGTGCCGGTGTGCTTTCGTGCCTCCTCAACCCGAAAGTCGGTTTGTTCTATCTGGCCGTCGTTCCTCAGTTCCTTACCGTCGTCACCTTCGGCGGGGCCATGACGCTTGGAATCGTAGAAGTCTTTGTCGCAGCGATCGTGATGGGAATATTCGCTGTGCTGGCATCCCGGGCTGTTGTGCTTCTGCGTCGACCGAAAGTCACCGACTGGCTCGACCGCGTCAGTGCTGGAATTCTCGTCGTACTTGGCATCGGGACCGTTGCATCCTCGGTATAGCAGCTGGACGGGCCGCAACCGACGGTTCTACCGCTGACGCGCGTCCCAACCTCCGCGTCTGATCCGCAAAATGTACACGAGCTCATTGGAGCCGAATGCTTCCACCGTGCTGAACCGTTTCGGTTCGCTGTTCGTCGTCGGATTGCGGGCGTGGTCTTCCTCGTAGATCTGTGTTGCGCGCAGATCTGCAAGCTCCACTCGGGTCCAGAAGTCGTCGAATTGCACCGAGTAGACCAATCGCGGGGTGCTGTCGGTGATGTGTTTGTCATCGTCCCGCAGGTCCTCCATGTCCTCGAGGTCGTCGCGGTTCGAGTCACCATCGAGTTCTTCATCGGTGTCCGCGCCCTGCTCTGCGTCGGTACCGATCAGATAGACCCCCGGTTGCAGGTCGCCGGCGGGGACCGTCATGTATTCGGCGTAGTCGTCAGTGTCGATTCCATCCGCATCCATGTATGTACGGTAACCATGTGCTGCTTCGTTCACTGAATCCACTTGCCGTTGCCCAGGGGCACGATATTCCCGACGCTGTCACCATCGAAGGAGTTGCGCTCTCTCGCGCGGACATCCTCGGAGCCGCGACGTCGACGGCAGAGCGGATCTTGAAGGCAGACCGACTGGCTGTGCTGGCAAGCCCATCGATCCAGACGGTCCTCGCTGTCGTGGGATGTCTCATCGCGGGAGTGACGGTCGTTCCGGTTCCGCCCGACGCGGGCCCCGCTGAGCGCGAGTACATCCTGCGCGACTCCGGGGCACAGGCCTGGCTCGGCGAAGCGCCCGAGGACACGGAAGGACTTCAGGTTCTGCCGGTCCGGCAACATGCTCGGTCGTGGCACAGTCACCCGAATCCACACCCGTCGTCGACGGCCTTCATTTTATACACCTCAGGCACGACCGGCCCGCCAAAGGGAGTGTTGCTCTCGCGCGACGCCGTCGCCGCGGGCATCGATGCCTTGGCTCAGGCATGGCAGTGGACGTCGAAAGATATTCTGGTGCATGGCCTTCCGCTGTTCCATGTACACGGGTTGATTCTGGGATTGCTGGGACCGTTGCGGGTCGGCAGCCCAGTGATTCACACCGGCAAGCCGACTCCTGTGCGGTACGCGGCAGCCCGCGGCACCATGTATTTCGGTGTTCCGACGGTGTGGTCGCGCATCGCTGCCGACGAGGAATTGGCGAGTGCGCTGTCCTCGGCGCGGCTTCTGGTGTCCGGTAGTGCTCCGCTACCGATTCCGGTCTTCGAGAAGCTCCGCCTGCTCACAGGCCAGGCCCCGGTCGAGCGCTACGGCATGAGCGAAACGCTGATCACGCTCAGTACCCGCGCTGACGGAGAGCGCCGACCTGGCTCCGTTGGGCTACCGCTGGAAGGCGTCGAAACTCGGTTGCGCGGTGAGGATGGCGAGTCGCTACCGCACGACGGTCAGGCTATCGGCGCCCTGCAGGTGCGCGGACCCATGCTGTTCGACGGCTACCTGAACAACCCGGAGGCAACGGCGAAATCCTTCACCGAGGATGGTTGGTTCGATACCGGCGACGTGGCGGTCATCGAGCCCGACGGCTTCCACCGAATCGTCGGGCGTGCATCGACCGACTTGATCAAGACCGGGGGCTACCGGGTCGGCGCAGGTGAGGTCGAGACGGTGTTGTTGGGGCATCCCAGCGTCGACGAAGTCGCGGTCGTCGGTATTCCTGACGACGATTTGGGTCAGCGGGTCGTTGCATTCGTAGTCGGCAACGAAGTCGAGGAGCAGGTCCTCATCGATCTGGTCGCCTCGATGCTGTCGATTCACAAGCGGCCGAGGGAAATTCGCGTCGTCACTTCGCTTCCACGCAATGCGATGGGCAAAGTCCAGAAAAAGCAGCTGGGGCTCAGCTAGCCATTCGCCCGAAGCCGACGATCGCGGAGTCAGAGACTACGTCGACGGAGTGCACACGGATCTTGCCGAGCTCGTTGCCGCCGACGGTGGTTGCGGTGTCGCCGTCGACTGCCACGACGATGTTGGTGTGTTGGCCGATCCAGCTGCTGTTGTCGTACAACACCACATCGCCGATGTTCGGCACGTATCCCTTGGGTTCGAATCGATCCTGATCCTGGTAGAACTCGGTGAGGGTATAGACGCCAGGTATTCGCCAGCCGCCCGAGTTCGGATTGTTCAAAGGCTGCTCGGCCTCACGCATGATCCAGCTGACGAAATTCGCGCACCACGCTTCCTCGACTCCGTCGGAGTAGAAGGTGCCTGGACGTTGCTGCTCGTGTTCGGCGCGAAGAAGATTTACGACGGTCGCCTGCTCGGGGCTGAGAATCGAGGTGTCGACGTCCGGAAACGGCGTCGTGTCCCAGGGGAGGTACCGGCTCGGAGCAATCCATACAGCCGCCGCGCTTGCGACGACGGCAGCGAGGATCCCCGCAATCCACCGGCCGATGCGTCGACGCGGTCGGGCGGGGGAATCGAGGCTCATTTTTCGAATGTACCGGGCAGATCGGAACCCTGCCGGTCCCGATAGTGCGAAGTACCGTGGGCCGGAACCGCTGAAACCGCAGTTATATTGCGAAATGGTCACAAAACGTGCCAATGTCTTGACATAGTTTTGTGATGGTCGTCACTGCTTGCTCTGGCTGGGGTTCCTGCAGGTGAGTGGACGTATTCACGCCAGGCGGATTTGCCGTGCAGCTACTTCATGCCGATAATTACAGGTTTGTCGTTCATCTTCTGTTAACCATTCGAGATGACTCTGTGACCTGTCATAGTGAACCGTCGGAATGTCCGACAAGAACGAGGAGTTGGTGCTCCATGCGGATTCATCTCGCATGTGCAGCGCCCGGAGCCACCGCCGAGCAGTAACCGTCAAGTGTCGTAACGTCGTTTTCGCACGCGTCCATCGCGATGAGGTGCCGACCCACGTACGTCCGCCAGGATCGTAATGCCGTGAGCATACGACTGCCAACGCGGTTGCTTATCGAGCAGTCGGCTCCGGTCGCGTCACGGCGACAGGGGAAGGAAATCCCCATTACTCACAACCAATCCAACAACAGCACACAAAAATGCCGGTGATGCTCTGAGCGCACCGCAGCTGATCAGTGCTGCCTGTTGTCCGGCCGTTCGCGGCCCACAGCTGCTTAGGAATCCATCCCGTCATGCCAGTAAACATCCTGCCCTCAACCCTCAGCCGGAAGAATCGCCAGACCCCCTCGGCCGGAGTTGCCCTCAGCGCAGTGGGGTTGACCATTGCCGCAGTCTTGTCGGTCACCTCAGCCAATGCGTACGTCGCACGCGGCGAGGAGACGCCGCCCGCCATCGAACAGGTCGCCCTTGTCGAGCAGCAGGCAACGCAGGATGCCGTCGAGCAGCAGGCAGTTCAGACCATCGATCAAGTTCCTGCCCTGCAGCCGGCCCCGGTGGTGTTGCCCGAGCCCCCCGCGCCGGCCTATGCAAACAACCTCGATGGCTGGATCCGGGAGGCGCTGGACATTCTCGGCGCGAACAGTATTCCAGCCAGCTATGACGGCATCATGCGCAATGTCATGCGCGAATCGACCGGCAACCCGCAGGCCATCAACCTGTGGGACTCGAACGCCGCCGCCGGCATCCCATCCAAGGGCCTCCTCCAAGTGATTGCCCCGACTTTTCAGGCCTACCACGTCACAGGAACCTCCGAGGACATCTACGACCCGGTTGCCAACATTGTTGCTGCCTGCAACTATGCCGCCCACCGGTATGGCTCGATGGACAACGTCAACTCTGCTTACTGATCGCGAACTCGAGAAGTGACCACGACGGTCGTGCCAATCGCGAGGGCTAGCCTGGAATCCATGGACACTGTGGGTGAAAAATGACCGACCTGAACGCGGCCCGAATCCTCGTGTTCGGTGCCGGCGGCGGGCTCGGGAAGCCAATAGTCAGCCGGCTCGAGCGCGCTGGCGCGAGGCTATCGCTCAGTGGGCGGGCGAAAGCGGACCTCCGTGAACCGGATGCGGCTCAGCGCGCCGTCGCCGAGGCCACACAGGACCTGGGCGGGCTCGACGGCATCGTCATCGCGGCCGGCGTCGTCGCGTTCGGGGCTGCAGCAGAGGTCGACGACGATACGGTCGATGATCTGCTCCTCGTCAACTATCTGGCGCCCGTGCGGATAGTCCGGGAGGCTTTGAACGCCCTCGGCCCGGGCGGCTTCGTGTTGAACATCAGTGCCGTCGTTGCAGACAAACCCATGCCGGGAATGGCGGCGTATTCAGCCAGCAAGGCCGCTGTCAGTGCCTTCTTGACGAGTGTGCGCTCCGAGGCTCGCGCGTCGAAAATCCGGATCATCGACGTCCGTCCACCGCACACCGAAACCGGACTCGCCGACCGGCCGATCGCAGGCGGCGCCCCGAAACTTCCGCACGGACTGGCCCCAGGCCACGTGGCCGATCGGATTGTCGCCGCAATCGTGAACGACGAGACGGACCTTCGAGCCGCAGATTTCTCGTAAGCTACTCTCATCACCGTGATCGCAACCCATGTGACAGCCGCTGACTGGCTGCTGGTTCGGCGGCGCACCATCGACTATGGTTTCGTTTGCTCTTCTGCTTGTCGCCTGTCCTGATTCACCCAATCAGGTCCAGGTTCACACATACGAAGGGTCACTCATGTCCACAGCTCTGTCCCATTTGAATTCGGTCACCTCGGCCACCCGCGACGCCATCGCCAAAGATCCGAAAAACGCGAACGCCGTTTTCCGTGCCGCTGCCGTCGCCCACGATGCCGTTGCCAGCACCGTCACGGTGGGCAAATACAGTGTCGAGGTCGATGAGCCACCCACCCTCGGCGGGGAGAACACAGCTCCGAATCCAGTCGAGTACTACTTGGCCTCGCTACTGTCCTGCCAGATAGTGACGTGGCGAGTGTGGGCCGAGAAACTTGGCATCACAGTCTTCGATATCACGGCCAAAGCAGAAGGGGACCTCGATGTTCGAGGCTTCTTCGGCTTCGACGACGATGTCCGCCCTGGCTTCGGTGAAGTCCGAGTGGTGGTGTCGGTCACCGGTCCGGAAACTCGTGAACGCTACGAAGAACTGCACGAGGCTGTCGAAAGCCATTGCCCCGTGCTCGATTTGACCCGAAATCAGACGTCGGTTCACACGACGCTCATAACGGCCTGAGGTCATCGACCGGCTCTCGGGCGGTGCCGTAACTGATTAGGATTATGCACATGAACACCGAGAAGCCTGGAACTGTTGCCTTCGTTCAAGCCACCTGGCACAGCGATCTCGTCGATCGTGCCCGCCAGGGTTTCGTCGCAGAGTTCGGCGGCTCCGTGGACGTATACGAGGTGCCGGGTGCCTTCGAAATCCCCTTGCACGCACAGCGGCTCGCACGGACGGGTCGCTACTGCGCCATCGTGGCCGCGGCTCTCGTGGTCGACGGCGGTATCTACCGTCACGAGTTCGTGGAGACCGCCGTCATCGACGGGCTGATGAGGGTCCAGTTGGAAACCGATGTGCCGGTGTTTTCGGTCGTCCTGACACCACATCATTTCCACGAACACTCCGATCACATCGGATTCTTCGCCGAGCATCTCGAGAAGAAGGGGACCGAAGCTGCTCGTGCCGTCGTACGCACGCTCGAGTCCCTGCAGTCGATCGGTTAGCAGTCAGCCGGTCAGCAGTCGATCGACTGCTAACCGATCGACTGCCGCTGTCAGTCGTTGGCGTGGAGGGCGGCGTTGAGCTCGACCCCCGTGCCCTTCCACGGAGTTACTTCCACTGCACCGGAAACCGAGTTGCGACGGAACAGTAGATTGCTGTTTCCGGTGAGTGTGGCGGCCTTGATGACGGTGCCGTCCGGGCCGGTCACCTTGGTGCCGGCGGTCAGGTAGAGGCCGGCTTCGACGACGCAGTCATCACCGAGCGAGATGCCGAGGCCGGAGTTTGCACCGAGGAGGCAACTCTTGCCGACGGAGATGACGTTCTTGCCGCCGCCGGAGAGCGTGCCCATGATGGAAGCTCCGCCGCCGACATCGGAGCCGTCGTCGACGACTACACCGGCCGAGATGCGTCCCTCGATCATGGAGTTTCCGAGCGTGCCCGCATTGAAGTTGACGAAGCCTTCGTGCATCACAGTGGTGCCGCTGGCGAGGTGGGCACCCAGCCGCACGCGGTCGGCGTCGGCGATGCGAACTCCCGACGGGACGACGTAGTCGACAAGGCGGGGAAATTTGTCGACGCTGTAGACGGTGACGTGGCCGCGAGCCCGTAGCCGAGCGCGCACCGTCTCGAAGCCGTCTACCGCTGCCGGCCCGAAGTTGGTCCAGACGACGTTGGCGAGGAACCCGAACTGACCGTCGAGATTCAACCCGTGCGGCTGAACCAGACGGTGCGAGAGTAGATGGAGTCGCAGGTAGACGTCGTGTGCGTCGGTGGGCGCATCCTCGATCGAGGTGATCGTGGTGCGTACCGCGACGATCTCGACGCCGCGGGCCTCGTCCGTTCCGAGTAAGTCTGCATACTCGGCGGGGATGTCGGAACCTTCGAGGCGGGTTGTTCCGCTCTCGCCGAAGCTCCCCAGTTCGGGGCTCGGGAACCAGGTATCGAGGACGACCCCGCTGGTGGTGATGTTTGCGATGCCGATTGCGGATGCTCCCTGTGCGTTCACAGGTATTGAGGATACTGCGTGGTCGAACGAATGCTAGACATGTGTGTTGGCTACGGGGAAGAACATCAGGCTCGCGATGAAACGCTGGGGAACTATTGCAGTAGCCGTGGCAGCAATCGGAGGATCAGCCGCCGTGCTGCAGGCTCCAACGGCGGCCGCGTCTCCGGTGTGCCCTGGGGCGGGCGCGCCGCCGGTGAAGCTGGCGCAGATCTACGGATCTGCTCTCGAAGGCCTCGCCATCGACGGCGAGGGCAGGCTGTACACGACCGACATCATCTCTGGGCGCGTCTATCGCGTTGACGCCCCCGGGCAACCCGCATATCCGATCGCTACCGTTCCCGGCGGTGGCGGTGCGCTCGCCTGGATGCCTGACGGCACCCTCCTGGTCGGCTACGGCGCGAATCCCACTGTTTTCATCGGTGAGTTTGTCAAAGCGGCCGGAATTGTTCGGTTGAATGTGGACACGTTGGAGGTGACTCCGTTTGCGACCGGTTTGAGTGCCGCGAACGGGCTCGCCGTCACGAAAGACGGAACCGTCTATGCGACAAATGATTTCGGCAGCTTTGTGGGCCAGATCCTGCCGAACGGAGCGGTCAACCCGGCGTGGGCGCGATTCCCGAGCGCCAATGGTGCCGTTCTCGACGCGGCAGACGACTACTTGTATGTCTCGCGCACGTTCGTGAACCCAGGTGTCAGCAGAATTCCTATCGCGAACCCGTCGGCGCCGGAGAGCCTCGTCGACTTCCGCGGCTTCGACGCATTCAACGCCGCCGATGGTTTGACCCTCGACTCGGCGGGCAGGCCGGTCGTGCCGCTCAATCTCCGCGGGGAGGTAGTTCGTATCGACGGCCCCGGTCAGCTCTGTGTTCTCGGTAGCGGTATTCCGACTTCCAGCGTGGTTGTCTACGGACGGAGTAACGAGGGCTTCTCCGCCGGAAGGTTGTTCCGTGTGGGCTTCGACGGCGCGGTGTACGAGATCCCGGGCGGCGGGATCTAGGCAGGACTGCAGTCTGCGGAACGATCTCGGTAAGCTGCCGAGGTGAATTCGTACCCGCATCTTGATCTGCACGCTGACCCGATCGAGTTGACCGCAGCTTTGGTCGATATTCCGAGCGTCTCGGAGGACGAGTCCGTCATTGCCGATGCTGTCGAGGCCGCACTGCGCGAGCAGACCACCGGCTTCGAGGTGATCCGTAACGGCAACGCGGTGCTCGCGCGCACCAACCGCGGACTTCCCAGTCGCGTCATGCTTGCCGGGCATCTCGATACCGTCCCCATCGCGGACAACGTGCCGAGCCGCCGTGAACGCGGCGGCTCGGAGGGCGATGTCCTTCACGGGTGCGGGACCGTGGACATGAAGTCCGGGGATGCGGTTTTCCTTCACCTCGCGGCCACGATCGAGGAGCCGTCGCACGACATCACCCTGGTCTTCTACGACTGCGAAGAGATCGAGGCTTCCAAGAACGGTCTCGGCAGAATCGAACGTGAGCTGCCGCAGTGGCTGCAGGCAGATGTTGCGATTCTCGGCGAGCCTTCAGGCGGGTTTATCGAGGCGGGTTGTCAAGGCACGTTGCGTGTACGGCTGTCGGCGAGTGGAACGCGTGCACACAGCGCCCGGTCATGGTTGGGGGACAATGCTATTCACAAGTTCGGTGCGGTACTCAACAGGTTGGCGGCATATCAGGCCAGGCACGTCGACATCGACGGTTGTGTCTATCGCGAAGGACTGCAGGCGGTTCGAATCTCCGGTGGGGTCGCGGGAAATGTCATCCCCGACGCGGCGGAACTCGATGTGAATTTTCGTTTCGCCCCCGACCGGAGCGTCGAGCAGGCGATCGAGCATGTTCGCGAGGTAGTCGATGGTCTCGATCTCGGATTCGTGGTCACGGATTCTTCACCTGGTGCGCTGCCGGGGCTCTCTGCACCTGCGGCGGCAGCGTTGATCGAGGCGGCCGGAGGTCAATTCCGAGCCAAGTACGGTTGGACCGACGTCTCGCGGTTCTCTGCCCTCGGCATCCCCGCGGTGAACTACGGTCCGGGCGATCCGAACCTGGCGCACAAGCGTGACGAACGAGTGCCGACAGCCCAGATCGAGAACGTCGCACGCGTGCTTCGGGGCTACCTCACCGCCGGATAGCCTGTCCCCTATGGATGAGGACGCGGCACCAAAATACAAGGGATCGGTGGTTCTGCGGCGCGGACGCAACTCCGAGTCCACCACCTCGGATCAGCGCCTGCTCGATCGGCGAGGCCCCAGTGATTGGGTCCATACCGATCCCTGGAGGGTGTTGCGAATTCAGAGTGAATTCGTCGAGGGCTTCGGTGCTTTGGCGGAGGTACCCAAGGCTGTCTCGGTCTTCGGTTCGGCCCGTACACCCCGTGATCATGCCGACTACAGACAGGCGCGTGCGCTCGGAGCAGCGTTGGCCGAAGCTGGTTTGGCCGTCGTCACCGGTGGTGGCCCCGGCATCATGGAGGGCGCGAACCGCGGAGCCTGCGGCGCCGACGGCTTGTCGATCGGGCTCGGCATCGAGTTGCCCCTCGAGCAGGGTCTCAATGACTGGGTAGATCTGGGGATCAACTTTCGCTACTTTTTCGTTCGGAAGACCATGTTCGTCAAATACTCTCAGGCGTTCATCTGCTTACCTGGCGGGTTCGGTACTCTGGATGAGCTGTTCGAAGCGCTGACTCTCGCGCAGACGGGAAAAATTACGAGATTCCCGATCGTATTGCTGGGCATCGACTTCTGGTCCGGTCTCATCGAGTGGATCAAGACCACTCTTGTTTCGGAGGGAATGATCTCGCAGGCGGACCTGGAGATGATTCACTGCACCGACAGTGTCGAAGAGGCAGTCCAGATCGTGCTGAGCACTACGGGAGATTCTCAGTGAGTGTCAGCGTCTGTGTCTACTGCGCGTCCGGTCCGGTCGGTCAACCCTTCATCGCACTGGCTCGTGAGCTCGGCACCGAAATCGGGCGTCGCGGATGGGAATTGGTGTCCGGTGGCGGCAACGTATCGATGATGGGTGCCGTCGCCACTGCCGCACGCGCGGCCGGCGCAAACACTGTGGGTGTCATCCCGAAAGCGCTCCTGCACCGTGAGGTCGCCGACGTCGACGCGGATGAACTGATCGTCACCGAGACCATGCGCGAGCGAAAGCGAGTCATGGAGGATCGCTCCGATGCGTTCATCGCGCTGCCAGGCGGAATCGGAACGCTCGAAGAGTTGTTCGAAACGTGGACGGCCGGATATCTGGGTATGCACGAGAAACCTGTCGTCCTGCTCGACCCGGGCTCCCACTACGACGGTCTGCTGCAGTGGCTCGATGGGCTCATCGAAACCGGGTTCGTCCAGCAACGCGCACTCGATGCGCTGCTCAGATCCTCCACGGTGCGGGAAGCACTCGACGCTTGTACGCCGCGTTAACTCCAAAGATCAGTCTGGAATAGGGTAACCATCCTCACACCGCACAAAAAGGGGAGTTCATGGCCGTCGATGCCCGCCACAAGATTGGGGTGACCGATCTTGCGGTCGCGTTGCCGAAAATGGTGATGGACGTACCGAGTTTGCTTCGCGGGCTCGCCGGTTTCACCAGGAAACCGGAGCACAAGGCATCTATCGGTCGCGTCTTCCAGGACGTCGCGGCCAAACGCGGTAACCACCCCTTCTTTCGATTCGAAGGCGAATCGACCTCGTACGCGGAGGCAAATGCGCTCGTCAATCAGTACGCCCATGTTTTCACCGATCGCGGTGTGAAGAGGGGCGACGTGGTCGCAGTGCTGAGCAAGAATCGTCCCGAGGCGTTGTACGCAGCGTTGGCGGCGGTCAAGCTCGGCGCGAC
The DNA here is from genome assembly GCA_038242295.1 of Mycobacteriales bacterium. Classification (GTDB taxonomy): domain Bacteria; phylum Actinomycetota; class Actinomycetes; order Mycobacteriales; family Mycobacteriaceae; genus Rhodococcoides. The sequence goes on from JBBSSG010000027.1 coordinate 24,678, forward strand.
GGCCGGGATGTTGAACTACAACCAGCGCGGGGACGTCCTCGAGCACAGCCTCGGCATTCTGTCCGCGAAGATCCTCGTGCTCGACGAGAACGCCCAGGAAGCACTCGAGTCGCTCGATACGACTCCCGACTTCTTGCCGATGAAGGAGCTGTCGAGCCTCGCGGAGAGCGCCGATATCGCCAACCCTTCGGTCACCGCCGAGATCCAGGCCAAGGAGAAGGCATTCTTCATCTTCACCTCGGGTACGACGGGTATGCCGAAAGCCAGTCTCATGAGCCATTTTCGGTGGCTCAAATCGATGTCCGGACTCGGCAATATGGGCGTCCGTCTGCGCGGCGACGATGTGATCTATTGCTGCCTTCCGCTCTACCACAACAATGCGCTGACGGTGACCCTGTCCTCGGTGCTTGCCGGGGGCGCGACCCTAGCCCTCGGAAAGCAGTTCTCGGTCAGCAACTTCTGGGAAGACGTCAGAGTCAACAAGGCGACTGCATTCACTTACATCGGTGAGCTGTGCCGCTACCTGCTGACGCAGCCCAAGAAGGACAACGACCGCAACAACGCGATCAAGCTCGTCGTAGGCAATGGACTGCGTCCGGAAATCTGGGAAGAGTTCACCGAAAGATTCGGCATCGAGCGAGTCGCCGAGTTCTATGGCGCCAGCGAATGCAACATTGCGTTCGTCAATGCGCTCAATATGAAGAAGACCGCCGGTGTGTGCCCGATGCCCCATGCCATCGTCGAGTACGACGAGGAGAGCGGCAAGGCCAAACGCGGCAAGAACGGCAAACTGAAAAAGGTCGGCGGCGGTGAGGTCGGTCTACTGCTGTCGAAGGTCACCGACCGTGCTCCGTTCGACGGCTACTCCAACGAAGACGACACCGAGAAGAAGTTGGTTCGCGACGGCTTCAAGGAGGGTGATTGCTGGTTCGACACCGGCGACCTCGTCCGTAAGCAGGGGTGGCTGCACGTCGCTTTCGTCGACCGCCTCGGCGACACCTTCCGCTGGAAGGGCGAGAACGTGGCGACAACGCAAGTCGAAGGCGCGCTCGGTGGGCATTCCTCCGTCGACGGCGCGGTCGTCTTCGGCGTCGACATCGAGGGCACCGACGGCAAGGCCGGGATGGCTGCGATGACGCTGCGCGAAGGGGAGAGCTTCGATGGAAAGTCCGTCGCGGCTCATCTCTACGACACCTTGCCGACGTACGCGGTGCCGCTGTTCGTCCGGGTCGTGGACAGTCTCGAGGAGACGTCGACGTTCAAGAGTCAGAAGGTCGGTCTTCGCAAACTCGGCTACGGCGATGACGCAGATAGTGAGCTGTACGTGCTGCGAGGTAAGTCCGGCGGCTACGACAAGGCCTACGACGGTTACGTCGACGAGGTCGCAGCAGGTAAGGCTCCCAAGGGTTAGGTGGCCGCTGGCTGTGGCTTCCCGAGGGCTGAGTAGTTAGGCGTTGGATGTCCGGGGATCAGGTCCGTGTCAGACTTGAAATCATGAGCACTTTCTGCGGAAAGCAGGTTGCGGACGATCGCGCGCTGGTGATGGCGATCGTCAACCGCACCCCCGACTCGTTCTACGACAAGGGAGCCAATTTCAGCGACGATGCAGCGATGGCGTCGGTGCATCGGGCGGTCGCCGAGGGCGCGGACGTAGTGGACATCGGCGGCGTCAAAGCCGGTCCGGGTGTGCTCGTCGATGCGACCGAGGAAATCCGCCGGGTGGTGCCGTTCGTGGAGGCGATTCGCAGTGAATATCCGGACCTGCTCATCAGCGTCGACACGTGGCGAAGTGATGTGGCCCGGCTGGCGTGTGGGGTCGGCGCTGACTTGATCAACGACACGTGGGCCGGGGCGGATCCGGATCTCGTAGGGGTCGCAGCCAGTGAAGGTGTCGGGATCGTGTGCTCGCATACCGGCGGCGCGACCCCTCGGACCCGTCCGCATCGGGTTCGGTACGTCGATGTTGTCGCCGCTGTCGTGGCGGAAGTGACCGCCGCGGCCGATAAAGCCGTCGCGGCCGGCGTAGGAGAAGATTCGATTTTGATCGATCCGACCCATGATTTCGGAAAGAACACCTTTCACGGGCTCGAGTTGTTGCGGCGCATAGACGTCCTTGTCGAGACCGGATGGCCAGTCCTGATGGCGCTGAGCAACAAGGACTTCATCGGGGAGACTCTGGGGGTAGAACTCACCGACAGGTTGGAGGGAACATTGGCAGCGACAGCGTTGGCCGCAGCAGGGGGCGCGCGGATGTTCCGGGTGCACGAGGTTGCCTCGACCAGACGAGTCGTAGATATGGTGGCCTCGATCCAGGGGACGAGGATTCCCGCTCGGACGGTCAGGGGGCTCGCATGACGCTGGCCGACCCGACTCTGGTGACAAAATCCTGGGCCGATTCGCACAGCTGGGATGCACCATCCTGGTCGCTGGCAGAGCTGGTTGCTGCCAAAAGAGGCCGCACCGTCTCCGTGGTCCTACCTGCGCTGGACGAGGAGGACACCGTCGCGGCGGTGGTGGACACCATTCATCCGTTGCTCGGCGGCCTCGTAGACGAACTCATCGTGCTCGATTCGGGTTCCACGGACGCCACCGCCGCACGCGCCTCGGCGGCCGGAGCGCGCGTCATCACCCGAGAGGAAGCGATCCCGGGCCTCGAACCCGTTCCGGGGAAGGGCGAGGCGTTGTGGCGTTCGATCGCCGCATCCACCGGGGATCTGATCGCGTTCGTCGACTCCGATCTCATCAAGCCCGATCCTGCGTTCGTGCCAAAGCTCCTCGGACCATTGCTGATGGGGGACGGTATCCATCTTGTCAAGGGCTATTATCGCCGTCCGCTGCGCACCAGCGGCATCGAGGACGCCAACGGCGGCGGCCGGGTCACCGAGCTCGTAGCGCGCCCGATGTTGGCCGCGCTACGCCCCGAGCTGAGCGGAGTCGTTCAACCTCTCGGCGGTGAGTACGCGGGCACCCGTGAACTGCTCTCCGCGGTCCCGTTCGCTCCTGGATACGGCGTCGAGATCGGGTTGTTGCTCGACACCTACGACAAGCTCGGCTTGGAAGCGATCGGCCAGGTCAACCTCGGAGTTCGTAAGCACCGCAATCGCCCGCTCATCGAGCTCGGTGCGATGAGTAGACAGATCGTCGGAACCATGTTGAATCGCTGCGGGATGGCCGATTCTGGCGCCGGGTTGATGCAGTTCCGTGTCGACGGTGACTCGTTCGTGCCGTTCGTCACCGAGGTGTCGCTGACAGATCGACCGGCGATCAATACCTTGCACACGTGACGGCCGCGCCCGCGTGAGACGATTCAGCAATGCTGACGCTCTTGTCGTACGTCGTCATCATTGCCGTCATCGCAGCACTGCTCTTTTTCGTGGCCAGTGCTGTCTTCGGCCGCGGTGAGGAACTCGAACCACTGCCCGAGGGCACGACAGCGACGGTTCTACCCGCCGAGGGCGTCACCGGGCGGGACGTCCAGACGCTGAAATTTCAGCAGACGATTCGCGGATACAAGCAGAGCGAAGTCGACTGGGCGCTCGAGCGGTTGGGGGCGGAGATCGATCTGCTTCGGTCACGTCTGGCCGCTGCAGAAGCCGACGAGACCACTGCCGACGAGACCACCGCCGACGAGACCACTGCCGACGACGAGATTGCCGCCGCTGAGATCACCGCCGACGAGACATGACTGCGATTGCCGGTCCCGACGGCAGGCTGCGATGCCCCTGGGGCGCCGTAGAAGACCAGCTCTACCAGGAGTATCACGACACCGAATGGGGACGTGAAGTCCGCGGCAGGGATGCCTTGTACGAGCGGCTGTGCCTCGAGGCGTTCCAATCGGGCTTGTCTTGGATCACGATTCTGCGCAAACGCGAGAACTTTCGGGCTGCGTTCGCCGGATTCGATCCAGAGAAGGTTGCCGAGTTCGGTTCGGCCGACATCGAGCGGCTCATGGGAGATGCGTCGATCGTACGAAACAGAGCGAAAATCGAGGCCGCAGTAGGCAACGCACGCGTCGTAGTGAATCTCGATGGAAATCATGTCGACGGCGGTGATCTCGATGCCTTGCTCTGGTCTTTCGCTCCGAAGCCGCGACCTCGACGTCTCTTTTCCGTATCAGAGGTACCCACGATAACCGCGGAATCGACGGCTATGGCGAAGGAACTGAAGCGTCGCGGACTGCGATTTTTCGGGCCGACCACGGCCTATGCGTTGATGCAAGCCACCGGAATGGTGGACGATCACCTGTCTGGTTGTTGGGTGAAGCCTGCAAATACAGACTCCAGTTCCCGATCTGGCTCCCGATAGGGAAGAATGGCAGTCAAGAACCTCGTCGCTCCGCGGCGAGAACATCTTTTTTGGCCGACGCGCAGAGCAGGGTGGCGCAGATCTGGAGGGAGCAGAGGATGGCGGCGATGAAGCCCCGGACCGGGGACGGTCCCCTCGAAGCAACCAAAGAGGGACGAGGGATCGTGATGAGGGTGCCGC
>JBBSSG010000028.1:0-28807 GCA_038242295.1 Mycobacteriales bacterium
ATCCGCGACGACGCGAACCGCTGCGTCGATACAAAATGCCGGGTAGTCGTCGACGGCATCGTATTCGAAGGCACCACAGTCGATGGGCTCGTGCCCGGTAGCGGTGAGGTGTTCGATGATCTGATTCTTGAACTCGAGACCAGCATGGTCTGCACCGAGATATACACGCATGCCTAGAGTCTGTCAGGTGAGGATGCGCGCGGAAAACATGGTCGCCGGGGTCGACGGCGCCAAGGGCCGCTGGGTGGTGGCGATCTATGACGGCAACGAGGTCGAGTGGGCTGTTGCTGCCGACGTCGAGGCGGTGCTGGCGCAGACCCGAGCCTGCGCAGCTGTGGGGGTCGACATGCCGTTGTCCCTGCCTGAGACCGGCTACCGCGGCAGTGAGTTGGCCGCCAAGACGTTTCTGGGCCCGGCGAGGTCATCGATTTTCTACACCCCGGTCCACGCCGTACTCGATACCGGATCGTACGAGGACGCGTGTGCCGTGTCACGCAAAATAACGGGTAAAGCAATCAGTAAACAGACCTGGCATCTACTGCCTGGAGTGCGCGCGTGGCGAAAAGCAGCGTTCGATCCGGAGAGAATCGTAGAGGTTCACCCGGAATGCACATTCAGGACAATGGCGCCGGATGTGACCTTCTCGTCGAAGAAGTCGGGGCGGGGGCTCGGTCAGCGCCTCGCCGCTCTCACTGACTGGATCGATCCGCACAACCTCATCGGCGGCCTCGCACAGCTTCCCGAGGGGCCCGTGCTCGACGACGCCGTCGACGCTGCCGCGGCGGCTTGGTCCGCCTGGCGGTTCAGTCGCAGGGAGCATCGTGTGTTCGGGACCGTCGATGCGTCGGATCGGATAGTCGCCTGACAGCCAGGTGAGTGTGGATACACAGCTCGTTGTGTATCCACACTCACCTGCACGGAGCGCCTAGTCGAACTGCGGTTCCTCGTTACGAGTGCGCTTGATCTCGAAGAAGTGTGGATACGACGCGAAGGTTACCGATGCGTCCCACAACTTTCCGGCCTCTTCGCCGCGCGGGATACGAGAGAGCACGGGGCCGAAAAATGCGACGCCGTTGACGTGGATCGTCGGCGTCCCGACGTCGGGCCCCACCTTGTCCATGCCTGCGTGGTGGCTTTTTCGGAGAGCCTCGTCGTAGTCGGTGCTCTCGGCAGCTTTGGCCAGGTCTGCGGGAAGGCCGAGCTCGGCCAGCGACTGCTCGATTACCTCGGCGAAGTTGTCGTTGCCTTCGTTGTGAATCCGCGTTCCCATCGCGGTGTACAGCGGCAGGAGAATCTGATCGCCTTCGGACTGTGCCGCGGCTATGGCTACGCGTACCGATCCCCAGGCGGTCTTCATCTTCTCTTCGTAGCCGTCCGGAAGGTCGCGGCCTTCATTGAGAACAGCCAACGACATGACATGGAAGTTGGCTTCGATATCGCGAACCTTCTGGACCTCGAGGAGCCACCGCGAGGTGATCCAGCACCATGGGCACAGGGGGTCGAACCAGAAATCCGCGGTGTCCTTGTGTGTGCTGTCGCTCACGTGACGCTCCTTGATGTCGAATGCGGGTTGCTTACTCCCCCGTGCCAACCCCCATTCACTTCGAGTCATTCCCTCGACGGGTCGCCGTCGGCATGCTCCCGCCTTTTCGTGGTGGGATGGTGGCATCAATCGTTTCCTACTCGAGAAGGTGCATACGTCTGTGGTTGCTCCCAACCTGACCCGTGACCAGGCCGCAGCGCGGTCCAGCGTGCTCAGTAATACCAGCTATTCGATCGTGCTCGACCTCACCGACGGGTCGGGAAATTCCAGCGAAGAGAGTTTTCTGTCGACGACGACACTCTCGTTCGCTGCGACGCCGGGAGCGTCGAGCTTCGTCGATATCATCGCCGACACCATTCGCTCGGCGACGCTCAACGGAACCGCCCTCGATGTGTCGGAGTACAACGAAGAAACTGGCATAGCGCTGACCGATCTGGCAGCGCACAACGAACTCGTAATCCAGGCCGACTGCGCGTATTCGCACACCGGTGAAGGTCTGCACCGTTTCGTCGACCCATCCGACGGATCGGTGTACCTGTATTCGCAGTTCGAGACGGCCGATGCCAAGCGGATGTTCGCGTGCTTCGATCAGCCTGACCTCAAAGCGACGTTCGATCTGTCGGTCACCGTTCCAGAAAGCTGGAAGGTAATCTCGAACTCGGCCCACGCGCGCGAGCCGGCATCCGGTGAGCACGTGTTCGAGGCGACGCCGTTGATGAGCACCTACCTCGTCGCATTGATCGCCGGCCCGTACGCAGAATGGACCGACACCTACTCCGACGACCACGGCACGATTCCTCTCGGCCTCTACTGCCGTGAATCACTTGCCCCCTACATGGATGCCGAGCGTTTGTTCACCGAAACCAAGCAGGGTTTCGGCTTCTATCACGCAAACTTTGGTACGCCGTATGCGTTCGGGAAGTACGACCAACTCTTCGTGCCCGAGTTCAACGCCGGCGCAATGGAAAATGCCGGGGCGGTCACTTTCCTCGAGGACTACGTCTTCCGCTCCAAGGTCACTCGCTACTCCTACGAACGACGCTCGGAAACGCTTCTCCACGAGATGGCACACATGTGGTTCGGCGATCTCGTGACGATGACGTGGTGGGACGACCTGTGGTTGAACGAGTCGTTCGCGACCTTCGCTGCGGTGCTGTGCCAGTCGGAGGCAACCGAGTACACCAACGCGTGGATGACATTTGCAAACGTCGAGAAAGCGTGGGCGTACCGCCAGGATCAGCTACCGTCGACGCACCCGATCGCCGCCGATATCCCCGACCTCGCCGCTGTCGAGGTCAACTTCGACGGCATTACCTACGCCAAGGGTGCCAGCGTCCTGAAACAACTCGTCGCCTACGTCGGCAAGGAGGAGTTCCTCGCGGGGCTCCGCAGCTACTTCGTCGATCACGCCTTTGGTAACGCCACCTTCTCGGACTTGCTCGCAGCGCTCGAGAAATCCTCCGGCCGTGATCTGTCGGACTGGGGAAACCAGTGGCTCCGCACCACCGGTCTCAACACCCTCAGCCCCGACTTCGAGGTCGACACCGAGGGAAAGTTCACGCGCTTCGCAGTGAAACAAAGCGGCGCAAGTCCCGGTGCCGGCGAACGCCGCGTCCACCGCATCGCCGTCGGCATCTACGACGACGTCGACGGAAAGCTTGTCCGCACCGAACGGACAGAACTTGACCTCGACGCGGCCGAAAGCACGGATGTATCTGCACTGGTTGGTATTTCGCGAGGAAAGCTGATCCTCGTCAACGACGACGATCTGACCTACTGCTCGGTGCGCCTCGATCCGGAATCACTGTCCACACTGCTCGCGCGCATCGGCGATATCGCCGAACCACTCCCCCGCACGCTGGCATGGTCGGCCGCCTGGGAGATGACGCGCCAAGCCGAGATGAAAGCACGAGACTATGTCGCCCTAGTGCAGCGCGGCATCGCCGCCGAGACCGAGGTGGGCGTCGTTCAGCGCCTACTGTTGCAAGCCCAGACAGCAATCAACAGCTACGCCGACCCGAGTTGGGCGATAAAGCACGGTCACCCCGAGTTCGCAGACGCGGTGCTCGAACTTGCGCGGACAGCCGAAGCGGGTTCGGACCACCAGCTAGCTTTTGTCAACTCACTGACGGTCCTGAAGCTGTCGGACCGGCACGCGGAGGTTCTGAAGGGCTTGCTCGACGGTGACGTATCCGGACAGGGCTGCGGCGGCCTCGAGGTCGATACGGATTTGCGGTGGCGTCTGGTGTCGGCACTGGCCGCCGCGGGCGCAATCGATGCCGACGGTCTGGCCTCCCCGACCATCGAGGCCGAAGCCGAGCGGGACAACACGGCGGCCGGTGCACGGTCCGCCGCAGCCGCGCGCGCCGCGCGTCCAGACAGCGCTGTCAAAGAACATGCATGGACCACGGTGGTCGACGACGATTCCGTCCCGAACGTCACTGCGCGGTCGATCATCGGCGGCTTCGCAGGTCCGGGCCAGGGCGAGCTACTGCAGCCGTACGTCGAGCGCTACTTCGCAGCAATCGAAGGTGTCTGGGCTCGCCGATCCAGCGAGGTCGCCCAGACGGTCGTCATTGGCCTCTACCCGTCCTGGTCGATCAGCGCAGAGTCCGTCGCTGCCGCCGACGCGTTCTTGGACAAGGACCTGTCGCCCGCGCTGCGTCGTCTGGTGATCGAGGGTCGCGCTGGGATCGTGCGCGCGCTGGCAGCGCGCGAGTACGACGCTAGCTGACGCTACGAAGAAAAAAGTGCGCCGTTCGATCGATTGATTCGATCGAACGGCGCACTCTCTGTCTACGGTCAGCGTCCGCGAAAAAGGCCTACGGACTGATGATGGCCGCAACCATGACTCGCACAGAGCTGACAAGTCCGTCTATAAGGTTGCCCTCGCGGAACGGCCCAATAGCGGCAGTGATCCCCAGCTGCGCGACACGATCTGTTGCCCGGTCGGATACACGCCTGCCCGTCCGGACTTCGATCGCCTTCCTATTCGGGTCGACAGCGATCAAAACCGAGCGGATAGCGTCCGGAGTGCCGACAAAAACCGCGTCGGTGCCGTCGACAAGGTTTTCACCCAGGTCGCCGACGAAGATGTTGAATCTGATCCCCGTCGACCGCATCGCTTCGCCCAAAGCGTTGTCGAGGGCCACGAGGTCCTGGGTCAAAAAGGGGAGCTGATCAGGATTTGGCGACCCGAACTCGTGGACCGCTGAGATGCGTCCACTCGACGTGACAGCCGCCCCGTACGGCAAGTCGTCAGGGTCGACGCTGCTTCGAACCAATTCACCACTTGCCACTTGCCGAACCTCCGATCGAATCCGCGATGGAAACGGGCGAGACGCTGTGGCCACTGTGCGGTGCCACCTCGTCGGTTGCGCTCCACAGCACTGGTCCACGCGTCCATGTATCCGTCAGCCGATACGGTGTGATGTTCAAGCCGGGCTGCCTGTCGGAAACGAAGGAAAGCGCACCGACGATTCCGACGATCGCGGCTGGAATCACGCCGAAAACCAGCAAAGTCTCGAGAATGCTCACAGGGTGTGACATTAGTCGACTCGACGCCGAAGAGCGAAGTTAGGCCACACTCCTTTTGTTGCAGCTCTCAGGCCGCTCCCTCACCCAGGTAAGCCAGCCAGGACGGATCGAGCTCCTTGGTGCTGGCCAGTAGCCGCCAATGCGGTCCTTTCGGCGGGACGAGTTGCGCGCGGAGGGTCCAGCCCAGCTCGTTGAGCATCTTGTCCGCTTTGCGGTGGTTGCACGGCGCGCAGCAGGCAACGCAGTTCTCCCACGAGTGCTCGCCGCCCCTACTGCGAGGAATCACGTGGTCGACGGTCTCTGCTTTGGAACCGCAGTAGGCGCATCTGAATCTGTCCCGGTGCATCAGCGCCGCACGGGTCATCGGCACGCGTGCGCGGTAGGGCACCCGGACGAAAGTTCTCAGGCGAATGACGGAGGGCACCTGAACCGAAAAATCAGCCGATCGAATGAAAGGTCCGTCAGGATCGTCATGAATGACGTCGGCCTTGCTGCATACCAATAGAACGACAGCCCGGCGCATCGGTAGGGCGGTCAGCGGCTCGAAGGTCGCATTCAACAACAGCACCCGGCGCTTGACCCAGGCCGGAACGCTTTCTTCGGCCTGAGAAACTACGTGTAGTGCAGACGCCCCCGGTGTGCCGTTCCGCTGGTCTGCGGTGTCGTGCACATCGGTGGGCAGGATTTGTCGACGGCGGTGTTGCTTGTTCTTCATGAGTGTTCTCCTGAGGAGATGTCGGCGCCCGCGCATGGCTTGCGTAGAACACGTGTGACAGTGGAACACGAATGTGCCGTGCATGCACACCCCTTTTCGTGATCACAACCATGGCCGATCAATGAATTTCAGACCACTGTGTTACGAAGAACAAGAGACTGGCGCTATATCAGGGCGTCCGTAGACTCGGCGAGTGTCTCTATTCGATTCGAACTCCCCCCTCACCCTCGCAGCTCTGGCGATCGACACGAGAGCCTTCGAATTGACGGAAACAAGACGAGAATGGCTGATAGAAAAGCCTTTACACGTTCTCGCTTATCTTGTCGTCGCCCTTGCGCTCCGCTGGGTACTCAAAATGCTGATCAACCGCTTCACGCGGCGGACGTCACGAGGTACCGGTCGATCTCCAATTCTGCTGAGGCCGCTTCGCGAGCGCGCCCCCGCGTCACTCAAGGGCTCGATTCTCTACGAGCGGCGCAGACAACGGGCCAAGACCATCGGGTCCGTCCTCGAGTCCGGCGTCTCCGTTGTGCTACTGGCGTGGTTCGTGTTGTCCGTACTCGATGTCGTCGGCATGAATGTGGCCCCGTTCATCGCATCTGCCGGCATCGTCGGCGTCGCCCTCGGTTTCGGTGCACAGAATCTTGTTCGTGATTTTCTGTCCGGCATCTTCATGCTTCTCGAAGATCAATACGGTGTCGGCGATGTCGTAGATCTCGGCGAGGCAGTCGGAACCGTCGAGAGTGTCGGATTGCGCGTCACGACGATCCGCGACATCAATGGAACAGTATGGTTTTGCCGCAATGGCGAGGTTCTCCGGGTCGGTAATATGAGTCAAGGTTTCGCCGTTGCCGTGCTCGACCTGCCGGTTGCCCACACCGCCAACCTCGACGACGCTTTCGAGGTCGCAGAGAAAGCCGCTCTCGAGGTCGTCGCGTCACGAGATTTCGAAGACGATCTTCTCGGCGCTCCAGAAATGCTGGGTGTCAACGCGGTCAGCGCCGATACAGTCACCATCCGTATGACCGTCCAAACGCGACCTGGTCGACAGTGGGCAGTCCAACGACGACTACGGCGCGAGATCCTGCAAGCGTTCGAAAACGCCGGCGTGAAGGCGCCGTATCCACAAGGACGGATGGGTGGGGCGATCCCCAATCTGACCAAGTAGAGATACTGATGAGGGACCTTCCCCCCGATTGGAGAGAAACGATGACCGAACCGCATCAGACCTTCTACGACGCGGTCGGCGGAGCGGACACGTTCTACAAGCTCACCGCTGTGTTCTACGAGGAAATAGCCAAGGACGACATAGTGCGACCGCTCTACCCGGAGGAGGATCTCGGACCCGCTGAACGACGCATGCGGCTGTTTCTCGAACAGTACTGGGGAGGGCCTCGTACCTACTCCGACGAGCGTGGTCACCCCCGGCTCCGCATGCGGCATGCCGGGTTCAAGATCGGGCCGATCGAACGCGACGCGTGGCTTCGGTGCATGTATATCGCCATTGCCTCGATCGACAGGTCTGTTCTCGGTGATTCTCACCGTGCACAACTAGTCGACTACATGGACATGGCCGCCGACTCTATGGTCAATTCTGCGTTCTGAAGACGGTCACAACCCAGCCGGGATGGGAGCAGTGTCCTTCCCGCCGAGTGCTTTGACTCGCCGACGTGCTGCTCGCACTTTTCCGCTGAACTGAAGAGCTAGAAGCAGCGACCCGGACAGATGCTGACGCAAAATTGCGTGTTTGCGCACGTACTCGTCTACGTGCCATTCCGACCAGGTACCAGCCCGGAAGAGTGCGGCATCACCGGCGAACAAGGTGCGAGCAGGGTGATCCGCCGATGAGACCGTCACCGAACCGTCCATGATGTGAACGATCTCGTCGACAGCGAAGTACCAGCGGAAACGGCCGGCTGTACAGTCCCACACGTTGGTTGTGGTGGTGCCGTCGGTACTTCTGGACCACTCGGCCATACGTGCCTCGGGATCACCCGCGAGGATCCACTCCGGGTTGATGGGGCTCGGCTGCAACAGAACTTCACTCAGTTTTACTGTTTCGATCGACTGCTGGGTCATTGGTCTGGTCGTGCCCTTCGCTCTTGTCGAGCCGTTACCGTACCTTGCGAATCAGTCACAATGCCGGTTTTGGTCGACACAACCGCATCGACAGTTTGTGGTGATGCACATCATCGCCATCCTGAATCGGCGTAGAGAAGATCGTTTGGCAGACTTACCAGCTGTGACCGATCGAATGGACCTCGCGGCCAACCTGTGGTGGAAGGATGCACTCTTCTACCAGATTTATCCCCGCTCATTCGCCGACTCGAATGGCGATGGCGTCGGCGATCTGGGCGGTGTGCGAGACAAACTCGGATATCTCGAACTTCTCGGCATCGACGCGATCTGGTTGAGCCCGGTCATGCGGTCCCCTATGGCCGATCATGGGTACGACGTCTCCGACCCCCGTGCCATCGATCCACTGTTCGGCGACCTCGCGGTGATGGAAGCGCTCGTCGAAGAAGCGCACGCACGCGACATCAAAGTGACGATGGACCTGGTGCCGAACCATACGAGCGAACAGCACCCCTGGTTCGTGGCGGCCCTCCAGTCTGCACCCGGTAGCCCAGAGCGGGCTCGTTACATCTTCCGAGACGGCACTGGGCAGGACGGCGCCGAACCCCCTAACAACTGGCCGAGCATCTTCGGCGGTCCCGGGTGGACACGCATCGAGGAAGCCGACGGGACGTTAGGCCAGTGGTATCTCCATATCTTCACTCCCGAGCAGCCCGACCTGAACTGGAACAACCCCGAAGTCTTCGATGATCTGGCGAAGACTCTGCGCTTTTGGCTCGATCGTGGCATCGACGGGTTTCGCATCGACGTCGCTCACGGTATGGCCAAGCCTGCAGACCTACCCGATATGAACCTCGAACTCAACACTCTGATGAAGAACGACGACGATGATCCGCGTTTCAACAACGCCGCCGTTCACGACATTCATCGCAAAATCCGCGCGGTGATGGACGAGTACCCGGGCACCATGACGGTCGGCGAAATCTGGGTTCAGAACAACATCCGGTTCAGCGAATACATCCGCCCCGATGAACTGCACCTCGGCTTCAACTTTCGTCTCGCCGAAGCCGATTTCGACGCTGCCTCCATTGCCGAGGCAGTGACCAACTCGCTCGACGCCGTCGCGCAGGTCGACGGCACACCTACTTGGACTCTCTCCAATCACGATGTGGTACGAGAAGTGACAAGATACGGCGGGGGCCGCCGCGGAACACAGCGAGCCCGCGCGATGATCCTCCTCGAGCTTGCTCTGCCGGGCGCAGTTTTCGTCTACAACGGCGCCGAACTCGGTCTACCCAACGCAGATCTTCCGGACGAGGCACTTCGAGACCCGATTTGGGAACGCTCCGGCCACACCGAGCGCGGCCGTGACGGTTGCCGTGTCCCCCTGCCCTGGGAGGGAACAGAACCTCCGTTCGGATTCAGCACCTCGCCGAACACCTGGCTACCCGTCCCCACCGAATGGGTATCGCTGACCGCCGAGCATCAGCTCGAGGACGTCGACTCGATGTTGAGTCTGTACCGATCGGCGTTCGAACTTCGCTCGCTGCGACCGGAGTTCTCCGGCGCAGGAATCGATTGGTACGGAAGCCCTCCCGGATGCTTGGCATTCCGACGGCACGGCGGTCTCATCTGCGCGCTCAACGCAACCGATGTGCCGATCCCGCTCCCGCCCGGCGAGCTTCTGATGTCGAGCGCACCACTGATCGACGGACTGCTCCCCGCCGATGCCGCAGCATGGTTGCTCTGAACCCGGCAGCATGGTTGCTCTGACGCCCCGCGGCCCGGCCGATCGCATCGAAATGAAATCGACCGCGCCGCAGGATGTTCAGCGCTCGACGGTCAGCGAAAGCGGGTTTCCACGCCTACTGAATACCGAGCCGTAACGGGCGTCGAGTCGTAGCCACACCTTGGTCGCCCGGACGCGCACCTTCTCGTCGCTGTCGATCCGCGCCAGATCGATGTCGACTGTCACCGGATCCTGCCCCGTGTAGGGAACGAAACCCATTGCGGTGAGGGCAAATACGGTGCGCATAGTGATCGAGACGTCGTTTCCGTCGCCTTCGACGTGCAATACCTCCTGATCCAGGAGCGATACCGGCGGCCCTTGAGCGCTGCCATGCTCCTTCGCCAGTGCCGCCCCTCGCTGAGCAAGATCGATCAGCACTCGTGCCGGGACGTCGTCGACGTGCTCGAATCCGTCGTCGGGTGGCAATGCTCCTCGCCACGCAGAATCCATGGAGAAGCCAGGATCCACGACGCCGTCGACGACGGCGTCGAGCGCTGTCAGGAGTTGGTCGGCGCCGGCGGACGTGTCGTCCGGAACGATGCTGCCGGCAACCACGCGTGCGGCAAGCGCCTCGAATCCCGTTGCCACCCAGATGGACAGCCGTCCATCTGCACGCATCTTGCATCTGACGACGGCTGCTTCGTCCAGCCGAACCGCCCTCGAGAGGAAAGCTCTGAGATTCTCACGATCCCGGACGTCAGGGATGGTGAGTTTCCGTTCAAACACGCTGGTAGCTTTCGAGATACGCACGCTCTGGAGCGGTGAGCCGGCGCAGTCGCTGGGTGTCGATATCGAAGGCCGCGATCTGTGTCGACGCGACGATAGCTGCGGGAGTGTCGAGAGAAGCGTCCTTCGCGCGGACCTCGTAGCCAACGATGAAATCGACCGCTCTGACCTTGTCGATCCACATGAACACGTCCAGCGGGCCGTCCTCGTGTCGAAGTTGCCCTCGGTATTTGACGTGAAGGTCGGCGATAACGGCCCCGTGGCGCAGGTTCGCCGTCGGCTTGCCGTCGATCAGCAACCACGGGATGCGTGCCTCTTCGAGCAACGTGACCATTCGTGCGTGGTTGATGTGTTGATAGACGTCCATGTCCGACCAACGGACCTCGACGCTGGCGTGAAATCCGATCCGTGCGCATGGCTCGCGCTCCTCGGATAGATGACCCTTGGGCACAGTCACAGAAATTGTTTTCCTCTCGTTCGATGTTTGTTCGTCTTGTTGTACTAGCTGCTGTCTCAGGGAACCATGCTGCGCACTTGGCGAGCAGCTACAGACAGAGTCGCGAGGTCGAGCGTGCCCGCATCCGCGATCTCGGCCAGCGCCGTACGTGCTCGTGTCAGCCTCGACAAGTTGGTAGCTTCCCATTCGGTGATCTTCTCGGCCACACTCTCGTGCGGTTCCCCACCTCGCACTACCTCTTTGGTAATCGCGCGCAGCGACGAGTACAGGTCATCGCGTAGCGCAAGTCGGGCCAGTGAATGCCATCGGTCGCCACGGGCAAGGCCGGATACCGAAGTCAGCAGCCAATCGATTCCAATGTGTGCATCGAGCGCGAAGTAGAGCTCCGCCACTTCGGCCGGATCGTGTTCGGCAATGTCCGCAACGTCGATGATGTCGAGAAGACAGAAGACGTCCAGCAGCTGGTACACCTTTCTCGCCAGCTCTTTCGGCGCGCCCCGGCTCACACCGCCTTCGATTCGCGCACTGAGATCGCGAGCCTGATGTCCGTCGATCCAGCCTCCGACGAGATGACTGAGCGAGCTCACTTTGCTCGCGTACCGACTGATCTCCGCTCCCACGGCCAGCGGCATCGGACGATTGGTCAGCAGCCATCGCGCCACCCGATCGAGGACCCGCCTCGACTCGAGAAACAGTTCGTCCGACGAGGATGTAGAAATGTCGGCCGTCCGAATCTCCTGCCATAGTTCGTCCAGATCGAAGATCTCAGTGGCGACAGCAAAGGCACGCACCGCATCCGTGCCGGTAGCACCTGAGTCTTCGGCAAGCCGGTAGACGAACGTGAGCCCACCTCGATCGACCGTTTCGTTCGTCAGGGCAGTCGCCACCAACTGTCGACGCAGAGGATGCGAAGTGATCGCGTCCGCATAGGGGTCTCGCAACTGCGCCGGAAAGTACTTGGGCAGTCTGGGGGCGAACACGTCACTGTCCGGAAGCTCGCTCGACAGCAATTCCTTCTTGAGAGTCAATTTGACGTGCGCCATGAGCGTGGCCAACTCTGGCGAGGTCAATCCGCGCCCCTCCTGCCGACGCGTACGAATTTCGGCCTCGGACGGTAACGCCTCGAGCTTCCGGTCCAACCCACGAGACTCTAGGTTTTCGATGACTCGACTGTGCACGGTGATCAGTGCAGCCGCGTCCGAGCGGGACGTTCCCAACAGCTCGTTCTGCATAATGTTGTCCCACAGCACGAGTCGACCCACTTCGTCGGTCATCGACGCCAGTAACTCGTCACGATCTTCGCGATCGAGGGTTCCGTCGCCGATCGCGGATTCGAGAAGAATCTTTATGTTGACCTCGTGGTCGGAGCAGTCGACGCCAGCGGAGTTGTCCACCGCGTCGGTGTTGATCCGCCCTCCTGCGCTGTCGAATTCGATTCGGCCCAGTGCTGTTGCGCCAAGATTTCCGCCCTCGCCGACGACGGTAGCGCGCAGTTGGTTTCCGTCGACGCGAACAGCGTCGTTGGACTTGTCCCCCACCTGGGCATTCGTTTCGATCGAAGATTTGATGTACGTGCCAATTCCGCCGTTCCACAACAGGTCCACGGGCGCAGTCAAGATCGCTCGCACCAGTTCCGGTGGCGAGAGCGTCGTGGTCCCGTCGTCCAACCCGAGCACACTTCGTGCTTCTGCCGATACCGGAATCGATTTCACCGTGCGGTCCCATACACCTCCGCCCTTGGAGATCAGTGAGGGCTCGTACTCCGCCCAGGAGGATCTCGGCAGCGCGAAGAGTCGTTCCCGCTCGGCAAACGCTGATGCTCGGTCCGGATTCGGATCCAGAAAGATGTGTCGATGGTCGAAAGCTGCGACAAGCCCGATGTGTCTGCTGAGCAGCATTCCGTTCCCGAACACGTCCCCGCTCATATCACCGACGCCGACTACCGTGAAGTCCTGGCTCTGCGTGTCGAGCCCGATCTCACGGAAGTGACGTTTGACGCTTTCCCACGCGCCCCTGGCGGTAATTCCCATTGCTTTGTGGTCGTATCCTGCCGAGCCACCCGATGCAAACGCATCGCCGAGCCAAAAGTTGTATTCCGCGGCAACGGAGTTCGCGAGATCGGAGAACGACGCCGTGCCTTTGTCAGCAGCAACGACAAGGTAGGTGTCATCACTGTCACGCCGAACGACTCTGGCCGGTGGTAGTACCGAGCCGGTTGCCCGGTCGAGGTTGTCGGTCACATCGAGCATTCCGGCAATGAAGAGCCGATAGCAGGCTTGTCCTTCCTGCAGTGTCGCAGCACGATCGACCGCCGGATCACCAGTGGTCACGGGCGGCTGCTTGACGACGAATCCGCCTTTCGCGCCGACCGGAACGATGACGGCGTTCTTCACTGCTTGAGCTTTTGCCAAGCCGAGAACTTCGGTTCGAAAGTCTTCTCGGCGATCGGACCACCGCAATCCACCGCGGGCAACGACGCCGAACCGCAGGTGCACGCCTTCCACCCGTGGTGAGTACACGAAGATCTCGAATGTGGGCTTCGGCTTGGGTAATTCCTCGATGGATGCCGAATCGAGTTTGAGCGAGAGGAACTCTCGCGCGAAACCCGCATCGTCGACGACGTAGAAGTTGGTGCGCAGCGTGGCTCGAATCAACTCGAACATTGCTCGCAGAATGCGGTCTGCATCGAGGCTGACGACCTCCTCGATCAGCGAGGTCAACTCGAAGGCCAGCTCTTCCGATCTGCCCTCCGATAGGTTGTCCGGATCGAACTGCGATTCGAACAGAGCCACGAGCACGCGCGCAGTTCGGGGGTGCGAGAGCAGTACACCCTCGATGTTGAACTGACTGTAAGGAAAATTGGCCTGCCGCAAGTACTTCGCGTACGCGCGCAGTATCAGAGCGTGCCGCCAACCCACACCCGCACGCATGATCAGTTCGTTGAACCTGTCGGCTGCGGCCCTGCCGTTCCACATTGCGGCAAAGGCATTGGTGAAGCGAAGTTGCACTCCCGATTCGCCACCTGCCGCGCCTGCCGCCGCCAATTCCGAGTCCAAGTTCTCGTCGATCGCCGTCGACAGCATCTCGCGCGAGGCCGATACTCCGAAATCATAGAGCCAGCTATGCATTCCATCCGGACGAATCACAAGGTAAGGCCGCTCGTCGTTGACCTCGACGCCGAGGCTCCGTAGCACTGGCAGTACCTGGCTCAGTGATACTCCATGACCGCCGACGTAGAGACTGAAACGCCAACTTCCTACGTCGGTGTTCACGTTTCGGTAGAGCTGCATATCGATGCTGCCGTCAGTCAACGATTCGAAGCGTGCGATGTCGGATACCGCTCGGTCAGCGTCGAAGTCCTGCTTGTATGCCCTCGGGAACGCTTCAGAATATCGAGAAGCGATGACCGGGTCCGTAGTCTTGCTCCGCGCGAGTGCTTCGCCGAGCCCGTCCTCCCAGGTCCTGATGATCTCACTGAGCGTGGTTTCGATACGAGTAATGTCGTCTGCGGACGCCCCGACGGCGCCGGCGGTGACGCCCGACTGTCGCCGCACTGTCACATGCAGCAGCGCAAGATCCGACTCGGTGACACGAACGGTGTAGTCGATCCCCGTTCCCTTCAGTTCGCGCAACAGGCAGTCTTGGACGGCCAGGCGTACCTGAGTGGTGTATCGATCGCGCGGCATGTACACCAACGCCGAGACGAACGCCCCGTTGGAGTCCTCACGAAGGAACACCTTGACCTCGCGCCGGCGGCCGATGGCCGTTACCGCCGTCACGGTCTCGAACAGAGCTTCGGAGTTGGACGCAAACAGTTCCGAGCGCGGCATGGATTGCAGCACATCGAGCATCGCCTGACCCGAGAAGGATCCGAGGTCCAGACCGGCCCGATCGAGCACCGAGCGGACACGTCTTTCGATCACCGGAATGCCGAGGACGTTCTCGTGCAATGCAGTCACTGTGAACACACCGACGAATCGATGCTCGCCGAGTTCGGGTGCCGCGGCGTCGAAAAGTGTGACGAAGTAGGGGTATGCCGTCCGATGAACCTTCGCTGGGCTCGACCCCTGACGGAGGTTCACCAACTCGGTGTCGTCGTCGAGCGTCCACGAATTCAAGCCGACCGCATCTTCGTTCCGGAGAACGCCGAGCCCACTGGAGTCATCGGACTCCGCATACAGTGAGCCATCAGCGTGCGTCTTCGCGGTGTAGCGGCGATAACCCAGCAATGTGTAGTGACCGTCGGCCAACCATCTCAGTAGATTTGCCGCTTCACGTAGCTCATCTGCCGAGGTGCCCTCACGCGTTGTTGCGGCATCGTCGAGCGCGGCGGCGACGCTGCTTTCGATAGCGCGCATGGCGTCGGTATCGGACACCACGTCTCGTACGTCTTCGAGCACTCCCCTGATCGCATCCTCGATCGCGTCGAGCGCGCTGGTCGGCACAGCTGGGCTCAGCTGCAGATGCATCCACGATTCGTCATTACCGCGGGAGCTTTCGCTGCTGTTCGCAGGTCCGACCGTAACCAGATCGCCACCTGCGTCTCGGGAAACCGACAGGATGGGATGAACGAATTCGGTGACGTCGACCCCGAGCCTGGCCAGTTGAGAGACCACTGATTCGACCAGAAGAGGCATATCGTCGGTGACGATCTGAAGTGCCGATCCCGGCGATTCGACAACCGGATCGCCAGGCCGATAGAGCCGCACGTTCGCGTGGCCGGCTTTTCTGTTACCGGCCAATGTGAGATGCATCCGGAGCATCGAATTCTCAGGGTTCGGCACGGTTCCGGCCAGGTCGTCGAGGGTTATGTTGGCGAAGTATGCCGCCTTCACCTTCGGCAGCGTCGTCGCTAACTTCGCCGGCAATTCGCTAGTCCAGTCGATGTCCGTCGGGCCTGCCGAATTCGACATAAGTTGAACCACTCCCTCATGAGGATCGTCCGGCGACGTTCCTCATCGCCCTCGTACAGACGACCCTATCGGGGAAGCGGCTGCCTCATGGGCAGGTGAGCTACTCGGATTCGGACGAGATTTCGTGCTCGTCGAGATAATCGTCGAGTACGGCTCTTTCGCGTTCGGTGAGAGATCGCGGTGCCTGTGCGTCGAGATCGAATGCCACCATGACGGCGACCGCGTGAGCACACATCACGCCGCCCACGTCACGAACGATGTGGTTGATCGAAAAGGATGTTCGGCCTATGTGCGATACGGAAATCTCGATCAGTAGCGGACCGGATTCGTCGAAGATGGGTTGCAGAAAGCCGACCGTCAGCTTGCGGACAACGGTGGCGTCCCGCTTTCCTTCGTCCGACGACGTCCCCGCCGGCTCGACGCGCGAAGCCTGCAGGAGGCACTGGGTGATGAAGTGTGCGCGAGCCTCCTGCAGGTATTCCACGAACCGGGTGTTGTTGACATGCCCGAGTCGATCCGAGTCGCTCCAACGAACCTGGAGTTCGTACTCGAATATTTTTCCAGCCAAGGATCAGTCCCTCGTCAGCTTGCGGTGGGTGACCCGGTGCGGACGCGCGGCATCAGGTCCCAGACGCTCGACCTTGTTGGCCTCGTACCCTTCGAAGTTGCCCTCGTACCAGTACCAAGCCGCTTCGTTGTCACCGAAGCCGCCCTCCCAGGCCAGGATGTGGGTGCAGACCCGGTCCAGGAACCAACGGTCGTGCGAGATCACCACAGCGCAGCCGGGGAACTGCTCGAGCGCGTTTTCGAGAGATCCGAGCGTTTCAACGTCGAGGTCGTTGGTCGGTTCGTCGAGCAGGATCAGGTTTCCGCCCTGCTTGAGCGTCATCGCCAGGTTGAGGCGGTTGCGCTCACCGCCGGAGAGCACCCCGGCAGGCTTCTGCTGGTCGTGGCCCTTGAACCCGAACGAGCTGATGTAGGCGCGCGAGGGGAACTCCTGAGTTCCGATGGTGATGAAGTCGAGTCCATCCGAGACTGTCTCCCAGACAGTTTTCTTCGCGTCGATTCCTGAGCGGTTCTGATCGACGTAGCTGAGCTTGACCGTCTGGCCGACCTTGACCTCGCCGCCGTCCGGTTCCTCGAGCCCCACGATGGTCTTGAACAGCGTCGTCTTACCGACACCGTTGGGACCGATGACACCGACAATGCCGTTCCGCGGCAGAGTGAACGACAGATCCTTGATCAACACGCGGCCGTCGAAGCCCTTGTCGAGATTGCTGACCTCGACCACGACATCGCCGAGACGCGGCGGATTAGGAATCTGGATCTCGTCGAAGTCCAACTTCCTGGTCTTGTCGGCCTCGGCTGCCATCTCGTCGTAGCGAGCGAGACGCGATTTGCTCTTCGCCTGACGCGCCTTCGCACCCGAGCGGACCCAGGCAAGTTCGTCTCGCAGCCGCTTCTGTAGCTTCTGGTCCTTCTTGCCCGAAACCTCGAGGCGCTCGGCCTTCTTCTCCAGGTAGGTGGAGTAGTTACCCTCGTAGGGGTAGAGGTGTCCGCGGTCGACCTCGGCGATCCACTGCGCGACGTGGTCGAGGAAGTACCGGTCGTGCGTCACGGCCAGGATTGCGCCGGCGTACGCACTGAGGTGCTGCTCGAGCCACAGCACGGATTCAGCGTCGAGGTGGTTGGTCGGCTCATCGAGGAGCAGCAGATCGGGTTTGCTCAGCAGCAACTTGCACAGTGCGACGCGCCGCTTCTCACCACCGGATAGGTTGGTGACCGATGACTCGGGCGGCGGGCAACGCAGCGCGTCCATAGCCTGCTCGAGCTGCGAGTCGATTTCCCAAGCATCGGAGTGGTCGAGCTTCTCCTGAAGCTCACCCATCTCCTCCATGAGTTCGTCGGAGTAGTCCGTCGCCATAAGCTCAGCGATCTCGTTGTAGCGCTTGAGCTGGACCATCGTCTCGCCGAGACCGTCCTCGACGTTCTCGCGAACAGTCTTCGAATCGTCGAGAACCGGTTCCTGCATGAGGATTCCGACCGAGGCACCGGGGGCAAGGAATGCTTCGCCGTTGCCCGGTTGGTCAATTCCGGCCATGATCTTGAGGATGCTCGACTTGCCGGCGCCGTTGGGGCCGACAACGCCGATCTTCGCTCCTGGATAGAAGCTCATCGTCACGTCGTCGAGGATGACCTTATCGCCGTGCGCTTTGCGCACCTTTTTCATGGTGTAAATGAATTCCGCCATGCGGCCCAGCCTATCGGTCGACAGGCTCACGGACACTATCGCCCGATTCGGGTACCAAAGCCCTGGTGCCAGCAGAAAATACTGCGGCCCGCTCGTCGGACCCGAACGAAACGAGATCGGGTCCGACGGTAGTGGACCTATGCACCCACGCCGGCCGGCTCCCGGTCGTCGGTTTCGGAGTATTCATCAGTTTCAGCGTGCTCATCGGTCTCTGGGTCACGAGGCTCGTCTCGGTCCTCCTCGGGTTCGCTTTCCGGCATGCTCGTCGTGACCGGTTTGGTTCGCTCGACCTTGACGATGCATCGAGCAAGGTCAGGACCGATCGCACTTGCGGTCATCTCGACGCCAGACCTTTCGACTCCCTCGCGCGTGATGTATTCGTTGGTTCTCAGCTGTCCATACGCGATGACCGGATCCCCCTTCATAAGCGAGCCTCCGACACCTTTGACCAGCCGACGCCAGCACGTCACGGTAAGAAAGAGGGTGCCGCCGTCCGTCCATTCTCCGGTCGTACGGTCCTGACGACGAGCATTGCTGGCCATTCGGAAGCTCAGCACCTCATCCCCCAACATCGTCACGCGCTTGACCGGGTTGGTGATTACTGTCCCGATTACTGCACATTGCGCTTCGTACATATTTCTCCCCGTGGCTTTCGGTCCGGTCCGGTAAGTGCCTGACCCGTGCACTCACTGTGCCGCCGTTCGGCAGAGAAAAATTGGACGATTCGACATCTGTGGACAACGGCCTCGGTTGTGGATAAACCCCAGTTACGACTACCTCTGAGCCCGCATCCGGTCGGTGGCCTGTGCTAGGCGACGACTTGATCCGCCCTGTCCTCGGCCGATGCTTCCTTGGATGCTTTTACCAATTCTGCGTACGCGCCGCCGGACTTCATCAACTCTTCGTGCGTACCCTGTTCGAGCACTTCGCCGTGGTCGAGGACGGCGATGCAGTCCGCGGATCGGACCGTCGAGAGTCGATGGGCGATGAGGATGGTCGTGCGGCCTTCCATCAGCTCGTCGAGTGCTACCTGTAGCGCTCGCTCGGTTCGGTTGTCCAACGCGCTCGTCGCCTCGTCGAGTATCAATATCGGCGGGTTTCGAAGTACTGTCCGCGCGATTGCCAGACGTTGTTTCTCGCCGCCGGAGAACCGGTATCCGCGTTCTCCGACAACGGTGTCGTAGCCCTCGTCGAGACCGACGATGAAGTTATGGATCTGTGCGATCCGAGCCGCATGTTCGATCTCTCCGTTGGATGCTCCGGGTTTGGCGAATCGCAGGTTCTCTCGGATGCTTTCGTGGAACAAGTATGTTTCCTGCGATACGACGCCGACAAGGTCCGCGACTGTGTCGATGGCGAGATCTCGGAGATCGACGCCGTCGATCATGATTCGGCCGTTGCTCGGATCATGCAGTCGCGCCGCGAGATAGCCGAGTGTGGTTTTACCGGAGCCAGTCGATCCGACGAGGGCGAGTGTCGATCCTGCGGGAATTGCAAGGCCGATGTTCGTCAACGTCGGTGCGCTGGCACTGGGGTAAAAGAAATCGACGTGCTCGAAGGTGACATCGCCGCGTACCTCACTGCGTGTCAGCAATTTCGGCTGCCGGGGTTCCTCGATGTCGACCGGCAGATCCAAGTATTCGAAGATGCGCCCGAACAGTGAAAGCGAACTCTGAACTTCGACACCGGTATTCAGCAAACCCATGGTCGGCCGGAACAGTTGGGTCTGCAGGGTGGTGAACGCAACCAACGTTCCCACGGTGAGTGCGCTTCCGTTGCCGATGGTGATTCCCGCGAACCAATACACAAGGGCCGGCATAATCGCGAAGCTGATCTGAATGCTGGCCATGCGCCATTTGCCCGCCATCATTGCTTTCAACTCAGTGTCGGCGACCTCGTCGGACTTGGACGCGAACTGCCTGGTCAGAATACTCGACGATCCGGTGGTTTTACCGAGCAGAATTCCGCTGACCGACAACGACTCTTGGATTTGAACAGAAAGTTCGGCGAGTAACTTCTGCCGTGTCGCAGAAATTTTGCGACGCTCGTTGCCGATGCGGCGTGCGATACGCACGAAAACGGGAAGAATGGCGAGCGAGAACAGTGCCAGGCGCCAATCGAGAATGAACAATGCGACGACGGTGGCGGCGACAGTGGTGGCGTTCTGGGCGATGGACGTCGCAGTATTGGTGACAACCGACTGCATCCCACCGATATCGTTGGCAATTCGCGATTGCACTTCGCCGGTGCGAGTGCGCGCAAAGAATCCGAGCGACTGCTTCTGCAGATGTGTGTAAACAGCAACTCTGAGGTCGTGCATGAGCTTTTGTCCGACACCGTTGGACATCCAGGTTTGCACTACACCGAGCGAGTTGGTGACGATTGCTACCGCGATCATGCCCACCGCGATCAGCGTGACGAGCGTGACGTCGCGATCAGGGATGGCGTGATCGAGCAGTTCACGAAGAAGCAGTGGGGATGCCAGCGCAATCACTGCACTGAACGTGATGATCAACGTGACCAGCGCAATCTTCGCGCGATACGGACGAAACAACTCCAGCACGCGGCCCACAGGGGCCGGGTCCGAGGTCGATAGATCCTTACGTGGGGCAATCGTGGACGGGGTGCGAACGACTGGGTTCACCAAGAAGACCTCCAGTATTCAAAGACTACACAAAGCAGAGGCTACCTCAATACGAGGTTGTGCTCAACAACGCTATGCTGGCCGACATGCACACGGGGAACACTCCGAATCTCGCCGACTCGTTCATGACCGTCGCGCGGCGTATTCGTCATACACACATGAGCGCGCTCGAGCCTTTCGGACTCAATCCATCACAGAGCCGGGCGTTGCACGTCCTCGCCAGAGAAGGACGCCCCATCCGACTACGAGCACTCGCCGATCACTTGAGAATCGTCGCCCGTTCAGCCACGGACGTCGTCGACTCGCTGGAACGAGCGCAACTCGTTGTCCGCGAGGATGATCCCGATGACCGACGCGCAGTCCTCGTCTCGCTGACCGACACCGGACGCACCCAACTACACGCCATCGATGCCGCGCGCCGCGACGTCGCCGTCGAACTCTTCGACATGCTCGACGCCGACGAGCGTGAGGAGTTGCAACGAATTCTGCAGAAGATCGCCGACAATTGTCGATAGCACGCAGCCGGCCTGCCGCCTGAACTGCCTAATCGTGAGTGCGGATGGTGCGCCACGTGGTGAAGGTGCCCGCGCCGATCGCCAGCAGGAAGCACGCTGACACCGCCGACATCACGATCACCGGGTTGAACTGCGCATCGACGGAGCGACCGACTGTCGCGGAGAACCCTGACGCAATTCCCACGACAGCGGGCACCGACACCAGCAACCCCAGACCGACGCCGATTCCGACGATCACCGCAGATTCTGCCGCGACCACCGTGACGACCTGTCGCACGGTGCCGCCCGCCATCTGCAGCACTCGGAACCCGTCGCGCCGCCCCCGAGCCGACATCGCGGAGGTGTTCGCGACGGCGATGGCCGTATAACCGACGGCAAGGAAGATCAAGACAAGGCTGAACTGGCGCATGAGCCAGCTGTCGCGCTCATAATCCGCCACGGCGTAGTCGTACGCGTCGTACACCACTGCCCCCGCACCGACATTCGTCGGTGCGGAGTCCTGCGATATGAACACCGCTTCCGTCAATGCGCCCGGATCATGTTCACGCACCACGTTTCGGGAGATGTTGAATCCGACTCTGGCAGGATCGATTTCGCGTACTGCCACAATGGTCATATTCTTCGCCGTACCATCGACAAAGCCTGTTTCGATGGTCTGGCCTTCGCTCCATTCGAACTTCTCCGCCAGCAGTGTGGACACCACCACGTTGTCCGGCCCACGGTCGGACCCTTCGAGCCAACCCACACCATCCAAGACGGTTGCCCCCTCCCCTGGTTTGTCCACGAAGACACGGGTGGCGAGTCCGGCTCGAACCACCCCTGAAGCTGAAGCCCGCTCCACCTCCTGGTCGGTGAGACCAGGCTTGTCGTGCGGCCAAACGATGGACTGCCCCCGGAGCGGTTCCGCAGCCTGCGCGGGATACGCGTCCCTGCTGGTTTCGACGTAGCCGCTGATCAACACCGCAAACGCGACGGTTGCGATAACTGGAGCCGCAAGCGCCGTCGTTCGGCTACTCGCCCCTACAAGCTCCGCACGAAGCAGCATTGGGCCGGCTTTACGAGAGCGTCGGCCCGGCCAGGTGAGGATTCGAACCACGGGCCCGGTCACGGCCGGGGTCAACGCTGTCACCGCGATCGTCAATGCCATCGTGGTCGCTATTGCGAAGTAGATTCGATTGTCGGAGTTGGCAGTAGCCGACAGCACAGCTGATATCAGCCCGAACACCGCGGTCGCTGCTCCCGCTGTCCATCGCAATCCCGACATCGCCGAGTCCTCCACAGCAGCGTTTCGCAACGCCTCCATCGGTGCGGTCTTCGCGGCACGCCGACTTGCTGCCCATGCGCCAAGTGTCGCAACGATGACGCCAATTCCGATCGCACCGAGCAGTGGAGTCGCACTGAATCGAATGACGTAGTCGGGAGTTGCCACCCCGATGTACTGAAGAAATCGCCCCATGAGCGGCGCGGTCGCCATACCGAGAGCCGTACCGACGACGCCTCCCACAAGTCCGGTGACAATCGCTTCACCGAGTATCAAGCCCTGAATTTGCCGAGGGAGACCACCGATCATTTTCAGCAAACCCAACTCCCGGCGCCGTTGAGCGACGTTGAACGCGCACGTCGAGGCGACCACGAACACGCTGACGAAACCGCCCAGCAATGCCATTGCACTTACCAGTTGAGTACCCAAATAACGTTGGTGTGCAGAGTGTTTGGGCTCCAGCTTCGATCTGGCCCGCCCGTCGACGACCGCACCCTGGTCTCCGAGCATCGATGCTGCGGCTGCGCTCACATCTGAGGTCGACGCATCTGGATTCAAGGTGAGAGCGATTGCGAAAACACCGGGGGCCTGCTTCGACGCGAGATCATCGGCCACGTACACGACCTTGTCGATCGGCGGGGGCCGACCAGACGACGGCGAGGTGTCGACCACCCCGGACACAGTCATCATTCGAGGTCCAGCGACGAACAACACCGACACCTGTTGGCCCACGAAAAATCCCAACCGGCTGTCGAGCACTACCTGATTTTCGCCGCGTGGCTCCGATCCGCTCGTCAGTCGATACGGTGCCAGCGCGGCACTGGACCAACCGTGCCCGGCAGAGAGCGCTTCGTCGCCTGCAGGGACCGGCGCGTCGCCATTCGTCGTCTGCGCATAAAACGTACGATCCGGTATCGCTCGCGCGACACCCCCGATGCGTGAAAGTTCCTCGGCAAGTCTGCCACCCTCCTCGGCAGTCCACGGCCGGTGGTCTGCGGCTGTACCGTTTTCGTTCGAGGCCTGGGGGGACACCGCAAACAAAGGTGCTCCCTCCACCCGGGGCGGCACCTGTGCGCCCGACGATCCCCAGATCAGCATTGTCATCGTGATCAGACCGACTCCGAGGCTGATCGCCACGAACGCACCGGCCAAACTTGTCCACCGAGAGCGCACGCTGGCGACCACCAGTACGGCCGTCGCTGCCCACGGCGATCGACCTGCATTTCCGCACTTTCTCAGCACTAGATCACCCGTCCAGCTGGGTCATCTGTGCGGCGATCCGTCCGGTGTTGGCGCGGCGGTCGCATTGAGTTTGTTCGATCTGACCGACAACGCGACCATCCGCCAGGAATACGACTGAGTCTGCATACGACGCCACAGCCGGGTCGTGGGTAACCATGACCACGGTCTGAGCATGGCGGTCGACGAGTGACCGGAGCCGCCGCAGAACATCGTGCGAGTTCTTGGTGTCCAACGCACCAGTCGGCTCGTCGGCAAAGACCACAGACGGCCGCGAAATCAGAGCTCTCGCCAATGCAACACGCTGCTGTTGACCACCAGAAAGCTCACTGGGCCGATGTCCCGCCCGCCCAGATAGGCCGACCTCGTCGAGTGCCGCACGCACACCGTCCGGATCCGGCCGCCTCCCGGCGAATCGAAGCGGTAGCTCGACGTTCTGCGCCGCAGTCAGCGACCCGACCAGATTGAACGACTGAAAAGCGAAGCCGACATGATCACGACGCAGCAGCGTCCGCTGGCGCTCGTCGAGGGCTCCGAGTCTGACCCCCGCCACGAAAACTTCTCCACGGCAGGCTTTTTCAAGACCCGCCGCGCTCAGCAGAAGAGTCGACTTTCCTGATCCGGACGGGCCCATGATCGCGCTGAAGGTGCCCGCCGGGAACTCGACCGAAACCTCATCCAGTGCGGTGAGGGAGTGGCCGCCGGAACCATAAACCACAGTGACTGCGCGCAATTCTACGGAACCTTCGTTACCGACCGAAGTTGTACATGTCCTCGAATTCTCCATACTCACAATCAAACCCACGATTACCAGTCAGCACACTGGTACATGCTGGAGGGTTTCTGGTAGTGCTAACTAGAGTGGTTGCATCGAACATTGCTGTAACGTCCGGTGGCGTGGTTCCGCGTACCGCGTGGCAGGCAATTGCCCTGCACCCCCTCGGCTTTATCCTGACGAGTTGGCCACTACGATCTGTCGCCTACTTGGTGTCAGGAATCATGTTCGGTGCGATCACCAGCGCAGTAATCGTGACGCTTATTGTCGGCGGAATCGGGCTACTGATCGTTGCCATCGGGTTCGGGTTTCTCATCGTCGCCGTGCTGTGCGGTATATCGATAGCCCGTGTCGAACGCTGGCGGATGCGGCTCATCGACCGTGATCCGGCTCCGAGTGCACATGTTGCCCCCGACCAACCCGGCTTCCGGTCCTGGCTGCGGACCCGGTTGACCGAACCAGTCACCTGGCGCGAATTCGGATTCACATTATTGTCGATTTTCGGTCTGTGGTGGCTGGACCTCGTGGTTCTGCTCTTCGCCATCGGCGCACCCATCGTGTGTATCCGCTCTGCCGTCGATGACCCGACGGTATGGCCGTGGGGAGTGCTCGGAGTGGCGCTGATACCTTCCGCGCCGTTCACCATCACGATCTGGGCCGCCGCCCGCGGATCGTTGACGCGCACCATCCTGGCGCCGCGGAATACCGAACTCGGCGAAGAACTGACCGAGGTCAAGCAGTCTCGTGCTCGCCTCGTGGCGGCATTCGATGACGAACGGACTCGAATCGAACGTGACCTACACGACGGCGTTCAGCAGCATCTGACATCCCTGCGCATCTCGCTCGGTCTCATGCAGCTTGATACGCCCGCGGGGTCGGTCCTCCACAGCAGCATCGGAGACGCCCAGAATCAGGTCGGTGCGGCCCTCGCTGAACTGCGAAATCTGGTCCGCGGCGTACGCCCACAGACATTGGCAGATCACGGGCTTGCCGGCGCAGTGACCGACCTTGCCGGCCGTAGCCTGATCCCCATCCACGTAGACGTATCGGCCCCACGACTGCACGAAACGATCGAACTCGCCGCGTATTTTATCGTCACCGAAACAGTAACCAACGCAACAAAACACAGCCGTGCCACACAGATCCTCGTCCATACGCGGTGTCGAGATGATCTATTGGTACTACAGATCCAGGACAACGGCATAGGCGGTGCGCGGGCCGAGGCCGGTGGCGGATTGGCTGGGCTTGCAGACAGACTTGCCATTGTCGATGGACGACTCCGCCTGTCCAGTCCGTCAGGTGGACCTACTTTGGTATACGTGGAGATTCCATGCAGACAGCTGTGACAGACATGTGCGGAAAACACGCGCCGCTTCGCATTGTGATTTCCGACGACTCCCCGCTGATGCTTGCTGGGTTGGAGACGCTCCTGACTCGCTTCGGCCACACCGTCGTTGCTGCGGTCGAAGATGCCGACTCACTCATCGATGCCGCTGCGAGACTCGCTCCAGACCTGGTGATCACCGACGTTCGGATGCCTCCGCACAACTCCGATGACGGTCTACGCGCGGCGGTCACGATCCGCACCCGCCAGCCGTACCAGCCGGTCTTGGTACTGAGCCAATATATCGAGCAGTCGTACGCATCCGTCCTCCTGGGATCACAGTCCGGAAAAGGAGTCGGATACCTGCTGAAAGACCGGGTCGGCAACGTCAAAGACTTCGTGACCGCCGCCGAGAACGTCTCTGACGGCGGAACAATAGTTGACGCTGAAGTTATTGCGCAGCTGCTCCATCGAATGCAGGATCCGCTTCGCAATCTGACACCGCGCGAACGACAGGTCCTGGCCCTCATGGCTGAGGGCAGGTCGAACGCAGCAATCGCTAATGGGCTCACTGTCACAGAAGCTGCTATTCACAAACACGTCGGCAACATCTTCGCCAAACTTGGACTAACAGTGGCGACCCAAGACCACCGACGAGTACTGGCCGTGTTGACCTACCTTCAGCAGTAGCTGCACCACAGAGTTGCCCCGCCGAACTCAGTGATCGGCTCCCCGGTCACGCTTGGCCAGTTCGGCGAACATTGCGTTGTACGCGGACAGATCTGCGTCGTGGTCTCGGTCTGCAGCGCGGTCGCTGCGCTTGGCATCGCGATTGTCGGAACGCGACCATTGAATGAGTAACGCGAGCATGACCAACACGAGAGGAATCTCACCGGTCGCCCAGGCGATACCACCACCGAGCTGTTGATCCGCCATAAGATCGGAGTTCCAGTCGAGTCCGAGGCCGCGGTAGTACCAGCCGCCCATCACAGTGTTCATGCTCATCAACGTGATGCCGAAGAATGCGTGGAACGGCAGAGAGCCGAACACCATTGCGAGTTTCGTGATCGGCTCGATCTGCCGCGGGGCTGGGTCGACTCCGATGACGACCCAGTAGAAGAGGTATCCGCTGAGAATGAAGTGCGCGTTCATCAGCAGGTGTGCGGTGTGGTTGTTGAGCACCGCCCCGAAAATCCCGCCCATGTAGAGCGCGTAGAACCCGCCAACGAAGAGCACCGCCGCCACGATGGGATTGGTCATGAACCGAGATACCGGACTGTGCAACGCCGCCAGGACCCACTCGCGGGGTCCCGGGGCCCCGTTTTTACCCGCAACCGGCAATGCCCTCAGAGTGAGTGTCAGCGCTCCACCGAGAGCGAGCAGCACCGGCACAAGCATCGACAACGCCATGTGGGCACCCATGTGCACGCTGAAGCTCGCCGTCGAATATCTGCCGATTCCCGACGACGTCACGATCAGCAAGATCAAGCAACCGAGCAGAAACGCGACCGTTCGGCCGACCGGCCACGCGTCGCCGCGTTTGTGGAGTCGGCGAACCCCGAGCAGATACATCACACCGAGCACGATGGACGCTGTACCGAAAATTAGATCGAACCGCCAGTCGAACATCAGCCGAGCGACAGTCGGCGGACCGCTCAAGTCGTAACCGAGAGTTATCTCGGTCACCGAGAGACCGAGATCTACGTCCGAAGGCGGAGGCGTCCGTCCAAGACCGACCGCCAAACCTATGGTGGCTGCAAACACCAGGATCTCGCCGCCGCCGAACCGGATCAACGGACCACGTGCACCCGGATCCGCCGCTAGCGCGGGCAACGACCGTCGGCGTTGAATCCAACCGAAGAAGCCCAGCAGGATGAGCGCCACAACTTTGCCGAGGACAAGCCGTCCGTACACCGTAGTGAACAAATCCGAGACCGGAACTCTGACGAGTGCGTTGATGACGCCGGAGACTCCCATCACCACGAAACACACCGTTGCAATCACCGAAAATCGGCGTAACGCCAGGTCTGTGTACGCCCCCTTGCGTCGTGCGTGGGCAAGTACAGCGAACAGGCCGCCGGCCCACAGTGTGGCCGCGATCAGGTGCAGGATGAGGCTGTTGGTGGCGAGGTCGTGGGACCCGCCGGACGACGAGTGACCCGTGGCCGCCATTGGCATGATCGTTGCCAGTGCGAAGACCAGAAGCAGAGGCGTCCAAGACCATCGCAGCACTGTCCTCGATACGACGGCGAGTACCACGGCCAAAATTGCGGTCCAGCGCCATGCATTGGCGACCTCTACCTGATTGAGAGCGACCAACAAATTGCTCGGCTGGATGGCAACAGAGAACGGCTGCCCGGAGGTATCCGACAGCGTCAGTGGGACCAGGACGAGGGCGCACGCAGCCCAGATGATCGCTGCCACCGACCCGGTACGAACCGCTCGATAACCACCGACGTCGAGGACGCCGCTCTTCTGTGGAGGTACCAGAAACGCCGCCAGCAGGAACGAACCGATCGCAATCGACGCAGCCACTTCACCGGCGGCACGAACAGCGGGAAGACCGTACGTCGTGGCGGGTCCAGGATCAGGAATCCCGAGTAGAACCAGGGCGTCTGACGCAGACAGACTGATGACGAGCGCGGCGACGACCGCAGCGATCAGACCGGCCGTGACGAATACCGAAGTCGAGGCCGCCGACGCGGAAGTACTCGGCGACGGTTCTGTCTTCTCCACTACAGGTGCTGCCATGTCATCCAGAGTAACCAGAGTCCCCGAATTGCTACGACGTGAAGTTGACGACGTGATCCGGGACACTGGGCGACCGTGACGAATCGGACCAAGTTGGTGGTCGAATCTTGGCTTACATGGCGAAAACACAAGACGCTTCAGTAGTAAACAGTGCCCCCGGCAGGATTCGAACCTGCGACCAAGGGATTAGAAGGCCCTTGCTCTATCCCCTGAGCTACGGAGGCTTCGCTCGGACGGCCAGCCGCTGCCGTGCGAGCACGGTGAGCGAGTGTACCCGTTCATTGCGTGCAT
>JBBSSG010000029.1:0-28056 GCA_038242295.1 Mycobacteriales bacterium
AGGACTCGAACTGCCCTCGTGCTCACACGACGAACCGAACGTTGGCGATCAGGCGTGACCCGATCCGTTGCCGCTGTTCATCTGTCATGGTTCTCCGGTCCACGCGGTCGGGCGTGTCGCATTTCTACTCACGCTTCGACCGTTTGCTCTTAAGCAATACCCGCGACACTGGGCCCACGGTTACAACTTCGAGCCGGCAAACCGGACGCACTCACTTGGAGTGCTGGTTTGGTTCTGCTTTTACCTGGTTGCGGCGGCACAAAATGCGTCCCGTGTCCAGGCAACCCGACCAGTATGCCGTAGACCGACCTCGAGCACAAATCCCTAGCTGAACGGCGTATCTCAGCAACTTACTCGGCGATAACATCGCGAGAATGACCACCGCTTCTATCGGCCCCACCTACCGTAGGTGGGGAAAGCTGCCGAACAATATTTTCGGCCAGACAATGTTCTCGGTTGGCATGTGTCTGCGTGTGCCCTACTTCGGATCCGTACTGCCTCACGTCCGATCACTCGAACCAGGCCGCTGTGAAGTGAGCGCACCCAACTGGTGGGGAATCCGCAACCACCTCGGCACGTTCCACGCTATTGCCGCTTGCAATCTCGCCGAGGTCGCGATGGGAATGCTGGCCGAGGCCACCGTCCCGACGACACATCGCTGGATACCGAAGGAAATGACGGTCCGGTACCTCGCGAAGGCGACTACCTCTCTGACCGCACGTGCCCAACTCACCGAGCTACCAGACTTCGACGCGATCGATGACGGAACCGAAGTTGTGATCCCCGTGTCCGTCACCGATTCCCGCGGCACCGAGGTCGTGCACGCGAACATCGCGGTATGGATCTCGCGCTCTCGTTGACCCACAGCATGCAGCATCCACCTCGCACTTCGGACTCGGCGACTCATACTGAGGCTATGAACGATTACGACGCCGTCGTGGTGGGCGGCCGCGGTGCTGTCGGCTCTCTGGTGGCCGGCCTGCTCGCAGACGATGGGCTTTCCGTCCTCGCAGTGGATCGGGAGCCGGTGTCCCCATCTTCTTCCAAGTTCCACCAGTGCGTCGGCGACGGCCTTGACCCCGACCACATGCTCCGGCACACGCTGAAGAGCGCAGAGATCGTCGTTCTCGCCGTTCCGGAGGCCGTGGCGTTGTCGTGGTCACCGGTGCTCGTCGGGGCGAATGCGCTCGTCGTCGAAACCCTGTCGGTGAAGTCCGGATTCGCAGCCAAGGTTGCGGCCTCGTCGACATCCACAGCGGTGCTCGGTATCAACCCGATGTTTGCTCCCGCGCTCGGCATGGCAGGTCGCCCGGTGGCCGCCGTGACGCACCAGCCAGGCGATCGGGTCGAAGAGTTTCTCGACCGGATCACTCGATGGGGTGGCCGAGTAGTTCGAATGGACGCCGATCAGCACGATCGTGTGGCCGCGGCAACCCAGGCCTTGACGCATGCAAGCGTGCTGGCATTCGGTTCGGCGCTGGCCTCGCTGGACGTGGATCCGCGACTGGTGGAAGCCGTCGCGCCGCCGCCCACTCGCATCATGCTCGCTCTGCTTGCTCGCATCAGCGGCGGCGAGCCCGAGGTCTACTGGGACGTACAGTCCGGCAATCCATACGCGAGAACCGCGCGAGCATCTTGGGCCGAAGCGGTACGAGATGTCGAATCCGCGATCACGTCCGGTTCCGAATCGAACTTCACGGCACTGATGGAGCGGGCAGGGTCTCCTCTACCGAACGCTGAGAAATACCGCGAACTCTGCGGCCGACTGTTCGGTATCGTGAAGGAACCAGCATGTGAGGGGGATCGTTCATGATCGAGGCGCCGCCTCTACCCGAGTACGACCCGAGCAATGCCGTCGAAAGCGCAATCGTGAAAAGGCTGGCCGGCAACTGGGCCAACAGGGCCACCGTCAAGAAGTCAGAGCCGGACCTCGACGACCTGTTCGACCATACGAAGCACGACTATCCCGAAGCGCTCATACCGTTTGCCGAACACGACGTGTATCGACATCTGCCCGAGGCCACCAAGGCGAGGCTCCGAGCCTGGGGCTGGATTGCATTCAATAAAAACGTGATGGACGTTGAGCAGCACGTGGTCAACCCAGGGTTCTCACTTCTTGCTCGGGACGTGTTCGACACCGGCATGGGCGACGTGCTGGCGGTAGCCGTAACTCAGGCAATGGTCGACGAGCAATACCACACGCTGATGCACTTGAACGCGAGTGCGCTCACGCGCCGGCAGCGCGGTTGGGCGATGCCGGATCGGGCGCTCCCTTTCAGTGCGACAGTTCGTCGACAGCGGGCGGCCCAGCTCGAGGCGGCAAGCTCGTCCGATGCTGCGCTCAGCGCTCTCGCATACATGAC
Organism: Mycobacteriales bacterium; assembly: GCA_038242295.1. GTDB lineage: Bacteria > Actinomycetota > Actinomycetes > Mycobacteriales > Mycobacteriaceae > Rhodococcoides. The sequence continues at coordinate 2,364 of JBBSSG010000029.1, forward strand.
GGTTGCCGAGATCTCGATCACCTCGTACCTCGATTTGATCGAAGACAACGACGTGATTCAGCCGGTGAATCGTGCCACGGTCGCATTACACAACCGAGACGAATATTGTCACGCTTCCATAGCCGACGAAATGGCATCTATCGTGTTCGAGAAGTTGAGCACTGCGGATCGACGATTGTTTCTCAATGGCCTCGCAGCGGGGATGAACGCGTTCTCCAGTACCGACTTCTCGACGTGGTCAGCGATTCTTCACCACGAGGGCATCTCCGAAAGTCAACGAATGCTGCAAGAAATACAGTCGGACCGCAGTCGCGACCACTTGGTTCAGGATTACAGCGGAATTCGCTCTCTGTGCCTCAAACTCGGCGTCGAAGACGAAATCGGTATCGCGTGGGCATGACCATGCGAACTCGTCGCGTAGCCACCGGCAGGTAACATTTTCGATGGATACCTGGATTGAATATAGGTACGTGTGCACATCGCGACCGTCAGCCCGCTCTAAAACCGACCGCACGGAGAATTGATGCCCTTACCCGAGGACGTAGCTGTACTGGTGGAGGACGTCCACAAATCGTTCGGCGACGTCCATGCGCTGCGCGGAATCAGTTTCTCCGCCCCGCGGGGTACGGTACTCGGCATTCTCGGGCCGAACGGCGCAGGCAAGACAACAACGGTCAAGGTTCTTTCCACGTTGATCACCCCTGATACCGGGCGTGCCTACGTAGCGGGCCACGATGTAGCGACCGACGCCGCGGCCGTACGACGGTCGATCATGATGACCGGCCAGTACGCGGCTCTCGACGACACCCTGTCCGGGCGTGAGAACATCGAATTGTTCGGTCGACTGATGGGGTTGGACAAGAAGGCTTCCCGAGCTCGCGCGCACGCACTGCTCGAAGAGTTCGATCTCCTCGATACCGGTAAGCGTCCCGTGCGCGGCTACTCCGGCGGTATGCGCCGAAGAATCGATATTGCATGTGGACTCGTGGTCCGGCCCAAAGTCGTGTTCCTGGACGAGCCCACCACGGGCTTGGACCCGCGGTCGCGTCAGGGCGTGTGGTCTCTGGTCGAGGCATTGAAAGCTCAGGGCATCACGGTCCTTCTCACTACACAGTACCTAGAAGAAGCCGACGTTCTCAGCGACAACATCATCGTGATCGACAAGGGCACTGTCATCGCTGAGGGAACTTCCGATCAACTCAAGGCGATGACCGGGGGCAATTTTTGCGAGGTCGTCCCAGTCGATCCAGATCAGCTCCCCCAGGTCGTGCGCATCCTCGGCGATTTGGTTCCGCGCGCGGTAGCGGCGGACTTGGCAACGGGCGCGGATCGTCTGTCCATTCCGGCTCCGGAGGGGGCCGCCACCTTGTCGGAAGTGCTACGCCGCATCGATCAGGCCGGCATCCCGCTGGCCGATATCGCATTGCGCCGGCCGTCGCTCGATGATGTCTTCCTCTCGCTCACCGGCCATTCCAACGCTGTCCCGACTCAGTGACAACGGCGGCGCACGACTCACACTTCGGTTCCGGCGAGGTTCACTCGACCAGCGGTAACCGTGCAGTGAAGAAGCGACGGTTCGAACCTTCGGGCTTCGTGCAATGGCGAGTGCTCACTGCTCGAACGGTTCGCACAATGGTGCGTAAGGGAGAACTGCTGGTCGCGGTTATCGCGCCGCTGATCTTCACCATCGGTTTCTACTTGCCGTTGAAATTCGTCATGCAGTTTCAGGGCATCGACTACGCACAATTTCTGATGCCGATCATTGTTCTTCAGGCCATGGCATTCACCGCGATCTCGTCCGCACAACGCGCATCCACGGAGGCCATGACTGGCCTGTCGACCCGACTCAAGACGATGCCCGTGGTCATCGGTGCACCGCTCATGGCCCGCATGAGCAGTGCGTTCATCCGATCCATCGTGACGCTGACGGCCGCGCTGATCTACGGGCATGTTATCGGTTTCCGCTTCAGTGCAGGTCCGGTCCAGGCTGTCATGTTCGCCGCCATGGCAATGGCGGTGAGTACCGTCCTGTCCTTCGGAGCAGACGCCATCGGCACACTGTCCAAGAGCCCCGAGGCGACCAGTCAGGCATTGACGCTGCCGCAGTTGATTCTCGGGATGGCGTCGACCGGGTTCGTACCCGAAACCGGCTTTCCGGAATGGATCCGCCCGTTCGTGCGCAATCAGCCCATTTCACAATTCTCCGCAGCGATGCGGGACATGGCCGAAGGAACCGTCAGTTTCTCGGTCGTGTTTCCTGCAGTGATGTGGATCATCGGATTGACCGTGGTTCTGATCCCCCTCGCGCTGTGGGCGAGCCTGCGACGGAGGGACTGACCTATGACCGATCTGGCGCCCCGCCGAAACACCATGAGCAGCCTGGATTTCCCCGAACCGACTAACCTGCATCCGGAGACTTCGATCGGCGCTCTCTGGGAGCACAGTCTCATCCAGGCCAAGCGGCTGCTCACTCGCTGGTCCCGCGACCCCACGACCATGATCCAAGCGGTGTTGTATCCAGCATTGATGCTGCTCATGTTTCGGGTGGTGCTGGGCGATTCCATATCGATGGCGACCGGGCAGTCCGCGGTGTACGGACAAGTCCCGCTCATTGCGTTGATCGGGGCAATGTTCGGATCGATCGTCAGCGCGGTCGGCCTCAAACAGGAGCGTATCAACGGGCTTCTGTCTCGGTTCTGGACTTTGCCGACGCACCGAGCCGCGGGCCTTGTTGGACGAATGATGGCCGAAGTGGTCCGGGTGCTGTTGACCACGCTCGTGATCATCGCGATGGGATTTGCACTCGGGTTTCGTTTCAACGAGGGGCCGCTGGCTGCGGTGGGGTTGATTCTGATCCCAATAGTCTTCGGTCTCGGGTTCGCCGTCCTGATCACCTTCCTGGCAACGATCGCCGGTGATGCGCCGCTCGTCGAACTCGTATCGATCCTGTGCACTCTGCTGCTGTTCTTCAACTCGGGATTCGTTCCGGTCCAGGCTTACCCGCCGTGGCTGCAGCCGGTCGTTGCCGCGCAACCGATGTCGTGTGCAGTCGACGCGATGAAGGCGTTGGCACTCGGCGGACCGACATTGACCCCCGTACTTCAGACGCTGGCGTGGTCGCTGGGCATGATGGTTTTCTTCTTGTATCCGGCAATTCGCGGCTACCGTCGGGCTTCCTCGTCGGGATAGGTTTTTTTAGCACTGTTCACAGCGAATACGCCGTCTGTTCAGAGTTTCGTATCTGCCATTTGACATCGTCGTTTACTCAGCGTTGGGTTCACGGGGCCATCAATTTTCTGCCGCGAATACTTGGCACAAAACGCTGGCTATGAAGAGCATTCGTAGATGCACCGATGGATACTGGACAGAGAAAAGTTTCGACAGAGCAATCCCGGCAACCCTGTAGCTACAAAGACGGGGAGTGACTGGCCTATACGCAACGCAAAAGGAGTCGAGTGTGAGCGACAGCAGCATCGCCAGTGGCAGCAAAAGACTTTCGGTTTTCGCTTCGCTGCTGATGCTCCTAGGGGCCGCCACCTTGACCATTGCGCCGACTGCTGGCGCGCAGCCCGGTCCCACGCCATCGCCCGTATCGCTGGAGAAGATGGGCCCACCGCCGGAGGGTTCGAACGACTGGAACTGTAAGCCTTCGAACGAGCATCCTCGGCCGGTGGTTCTGATCCACGGAACCGACACCGACATGCAGGAAAGTTGGCCGACCCTCTCGCCGGAGTTGGCGGCGCAGGGGTACTGCGTGTTCGCCCTCAACTACGGGGCGATCCCCCTGTGGGACCACAGTCGCCTGGTGTGGGGGGTTGGGGACATCGCGAAATCCGCCGGAGAGCTGGAGCAGTTCGTCGATACGGTTCTCCAGAGCACCGGAGCGTCGCAGGTCGACCTTGTCGGTCACTCTCAGGGCGGAACCATGGCGCGTCAGTACCTCAAGTTCAACAGTGGGGCTGATGTAGACGATGCCGCAAGGAGCAAGGTTCATCGACTGATCACCCTCGGCGGGACCAATCACGGTACGAATTTCAATGGCCTCCAGCAGATGTATCTGACCGCGGTCTCACTCGGTCTCCCCCGCGATCTCACATCGAGGTTCATCTTCGGACTCGCCGGATCTCAGCAGCTCATCGGTTCACCGATGTTGAAGAAGCTGAACGCTGGAAGCGAGGTCATGGCGGGCGTCGAGTACACCGTCATCGCGACCAAAACCGACAAAGTTGTGACACCCCCGGAGCGGACTTTTCTGGACGATCGCGGTTCCGGCCAGGTCACCAACCAATGGGTGCAGGATGTGTGTCCGGCTAATGAGTCTTCGCACATGGGTCTGACGCGGGACCCGGTTGTGGCATACATGATCAGTACGGCACTGGACCCGAGCTACCCGGACACTCATCCTTTGGTCTGTGCCGAGCCAGAATAAGACCTTCACCAGTTGTTCGTAGATCAGGTCCAACCCAGATCGCGACCGATCACTTCGTACAACTCCTGATTGAACGGTCGATAGAACTCGACGAGTCGCGCCCGTGATTCCGGGTCCTGACGCGGTGCCTGCAATGGGTTTTGGTTGACGGCCTTGTGGATGGTCGGAGGTTTCGGCGGTAGCCCCAAAAATTCGTGGATCGCGCATACCGTTGCGATGGTGTCTTGGAAGAAGTCCTCTGCCTGGACGACCAACACGCGATCCGTGCCGAACTTGTCGATCCACTTGGCTGTTGCTTTCGCGTAGATCCCCGTCTGCAGCACGGGAAATCCGGACGGGGACGGGTAGGGCATTCCAGGGAACAGGTCCAGGGACAGGTCTACGTACTCTGCATAGCTGCGGTAGTGAGGAATCTCCGCCTGTGCTCGTCCGCCCAGGAAGAGGTCCCACCTGTAGTGGGAGTAAGCGCGTTCCACAGGATTTCGCAGCATCAGAATTATCTTGGCGTCGGGACGGGACTTCCGATAGGTGTCCATGATCGGGTAGTGGTGCATCCAGGGCGTGAAGTACCCAGTGACCGCATGACCTGTCGTAGTTCGAACGCTCTCCATTTCATCGACGGTCGGATAGTGCGGTAGCCACGTCTGGGGTAGGTCGGAGAATATCTCCTTGGACAGCGGCGGAACTATCGACGGGTGCTGAAACAGATAGGTCGACAGGTCACTGGTACCGCTCTTGATAGCGCCGAGACACGCGAAATCGGGCAAGACCCGTGTGCCGACCAAGGAGCGATACTTCAACCTCCACGCAGGTGGGTTGCCCCAGTAATGCGGCAACACCTGATATCGCAATCCGCGTTTTGCTGCACCGAGGTAGTAACCCAGCTTGTTGCCGTTGTCCTGCAGGTGAAGTCGGTGAAAGGCGCTTATGTCGTAGGGCTCGGCAAAGTCGGTCGGTGCGCTCTCGCTCTGCGGCCCACCCGACACAGCTCTACCCACCGGCGTGCCCACTCACAGTTGAAACTTGTCTTCTGCAATTCATCGTCCTAATGCCCCCTCGAACAACCCGACATGCATTTCCCGCGAACTTTGGGGAAATGCTAACGCGTCGAGTGCTGGCCTGCAGGACCTTCACGGGTCCTGGTTCAGCAAGGCCGACTACCTCGGCATCAGCCATGGAGCGGGCGCGTCCCCGTCCGTTCGCACCACGGCATCCAGATCCGCCTGATCCTCCTCGAGGACGACCGAAGACCCAGCGAAAACGTGAGTCACCCAGCTCCGTTCGATCACGTCGTTCGGGTCGGCCCCGTCCGCACCGACGACGACCGCCGCGCCAGCCGATGCCGCTACGACAATCACCAAGCCTTGCCATGCTCCGACTGGGGCCGATAGGCCGCTCAGCGCTACGAATATGCGCGATTCGTAGGTCACCGCCCATTCCTGAACACACGCTGCAGCTCGCACGACCACATCGCGGTGGGAGAGAACGGTCTCGCCTGCGGTGTCGATGACGATGAATGCGTCGTCCTCCGGAACGAGAGTCCTCGTACGCGAGGCGTAATCCACCGACCGCGACGACTGCGCCTCGATAGCACTGGCTACATCTCCGGCGTCCAACACGATGGTCCTGAGCTGATCAGCCGCCCACAATCCGGTATCGACGTCGTGCAGTAGACCGGCGGCTGCCGTGGTGGTGAGGACGACATCGGCGCAGACACTCGATGCCCCCGGCGACGATTGAGCTTCAGAACCCGTCGTCGCACCCCACACCACAGCTGCACCCGAGGACCATACGGCCCACGCCGCGACGACGTACGGCGCCGACAACGGAATATCGACGACGACTCGTTGCCCGGGCCCGATTCCCTGGGAAACCAAGAACCGTGCCAGTCGTCCGACGTGTGCTGAGGCGGCCAGGTAGCTCGTCTCGGTCTCGCCGACGACAATCGCCGGCGCGTCCGGTTCCGCTTCGACTGCTGCCTCGAGCATCTGGGGAAGCGTCCGGATATGCGGTAGAAGAGTCGAGAATGAAGACCCGACGGCGCCGATTGTGTCTTCATCGACCGCGAATATGTCGATGCCCTCGTCGACTGTCGATATGTCGATATCTTCGACGGTGGTCTCGGGACTCTGAGCGATGACATTCAAGACACTGGTCAGCCGCTGGGCAAACAACTCGACGGTGGCTCGGTCGTAGAGGTCGGTCGCGTAGACGATCGTGCAGGTGAGGGCAGCTTCGCCGCTGTCGGAGTACCGATCCGAGAACACGATCTGAAGGTCGTAGTTGGCTGTGTGATCGACCGATTCCAAAGCTGAGATCGATAGGCCTGGCAGTTCCAACGAGGTGGCGCCATGGTTTTGTAGCGCAACCGCAATCTGGAAGAAGGGCGATTTCGACGCAGAACGCGGCGGGTCCACGAGCTCGACGATGCGCTCGAATGGCACGTCGGCGTGCGCGAATGCGTCGAGATCGGTTTCACGGGCCGACCGGAGAATGTCGGATACGGTCTCGTCCGGCGATACCGAGGTACGCAGTACGAGAGTGTTGACGAACATTCCAACGATATTGTCGAGCGCTGATTCACCTCGTCCGGCGACGGGCGTACCCACGGCGATGTCCTCTGCGCCCGACAACTTGGCGAGCAGAATGGCGACGGCCGCGTGCAGACCCATGAACAGAGTCGAATTATGCTCCCGAACAACGGTTTCGAGCGACTTCAGCAGTTCCCCGTCCACCACGAATTCATGGATCGCGCCAACGCCGGAGGGAACCTTCGGACGTGGCCGGTCCGTAGACAGTCCGCTCTGCTCTTCCAGGGTTGCCAACTTCGCTCGCCAGAACTCCCCCTGCGCGAAGAGGATCGAACTGGGATCGTCCTCGTCGCCGAGAATGTCCCTGTGCCACAGCACATAATCAGCGTACTGAACTTCGAGAGGTGCCCACTCCGGCATCCGTCCCTGCGATCGAGCGGCATACGCAGTCATCAGATCGCGTGTGAGCGGCCCAAGTGAAAAGCCGTCGGCAGCAATGTGATGCACCACGAGTACCACTACGTGTTCGATATCCGACAGCTCGAGCACCCGTACGAGGAGCGGTACCGAGGCGGCGACGTCGAAAGATGTGGTCAGGATGGAGCGCACTCTGCCAAGAACTTCGTCTGCACCGACAGGTTCGGGAGTCGCATCCAACTCGATGTCGGCGACTGAAACGACCTGCTGCGAGCCGACGCCGTTCACCTCCGGATAGCGGGTACGCAACGTCTCGTGGCGACTGATCACGTCTTCCAGAGCGAGCGCCAGCGCGGCGGTATCGAGATCTCCGCTCAATCGAAGCGCGACGGGGATGTTGTATGCACCAGAGGTTGGATCGAGTCGATTGAGAACCCACATGCGCTGTTGCGCGAACGAGAGCGGAATGATCTCGGGGCGGGTGCGCGCAACGAGCTTCCGTTGGCCGCCCGCGCCGACGTCGGTCCCCAGATGTGCGGCAAGCTCCGAGACCGTCGAGGCCTCGAACAGCACTCGTACCGCTACCACGGTGTCGAGGGCCGAACCCAACCGCGATACGACGCGTGTCGCGACGAGTGAGTTTCCGCCAAGCGCGAAGAAGTCGTCGTCGGCGCCTACCCGGTCCATCCCGAGGATCTCAGCGAAGACGCCCGCCACCACTTCTTCGATGGCATTGGACGGTGCTCTGAACTCCGACTCGATGAAGGTAGGCGAGGGCAGAGCGCTGCGGTCCAGTTTTCCGTTGAGCGTCAACGGAATCTTCCCGATCGGGACGAACGCGGACGGCACCATGTAGTCCGGCACCCAATCTCCGACGCCACGCCGAAGCTCGTCGAGATCTGCTTCTGCGGCGTCGACGAGGACCACGTAGGCCACCAACTGAACTCCGGTAGGCGGGACGTCGCGCACGATGACTGCTACCGAGGACACCTCGGGCCGCGCAGACACCGCTGCTTCGACCTCGCCCAGTTCGATCCGAAAGCCTCGAACTTTGACCTGTTCGTCGGCTCGGCCCAGATACTCGAGTTCGCCCATCTCGGCCGACTCGACCCACCGGGCAAGGTCACCGGTGCGATACAGCACGCTGCCCTCGTCACCGAACGGATCAGCGACGAACCGCACTGCGGACATGCCCGGCCTGCCGACGTACCCTCTCGCCAATTGGCCACCGGCTATGTACATTTCACCGGCGACTCCGACCGGAGCGGGGCGCAGTCGGCGATCGAGCACGTAGACCCGCAAGCCGGGTATTGGGGCACCAATGATCGATGCAGATGGGGCACCGATCATGGACTTGGATCCGGCGCCGATCTTGGACGATGGAAGGACGTCGCGTGAGGACAACATCCGGGTCGATACGTGGACGGTCGTCTCGGTGATTCCGTACAGGTTGACGAGCGTTGGTCCGGAGTTGTCGCCGGTACCGTCACCGCGGCGGTCGAACCAGTTGTGTAACCGCCGGGGTTCGAGTGCTTCTCCGCCGAACAATATGTACCGCAGCGCCAACCGTGCTGCCGGCATGACGCTGTCGATCTCGTCCAGTTGGTAGAACGCCGACGGGGTTTGATTCAGGACGGTGACCTGTTCGGTCGTCAGGAGTTCGCGGAATGCTTCCGGCGATCGCGAGGTGTAGTAGTCGACTACGACCAGTGACCCTCCGTGGAGCAACGGACCCCACATCTCCCACACGGAGAAGTCGAATGCGTAGGAGTGGAACATCGTCCAGACGTCGTCGGCGTCGAAACCGAATGTTGCCCCCGTGTTGGCAAAGAGTTGCAGCACGTTCTCGTGTGTAACTGCTACGCCCTTCGGCTTACCGGTGGAACCGGAGGTGTAGATGACGTAGGCCAGGTTCGCAGAGGTGAGGGGTGCGTGTCTGTCCTCGTCTGTCACCGCGCTCTGGTCCATGTTTGCCAGATCGAGACCATCGAGATCGAGCACGGGGACGCTACCGAATGTCCCAGTGGATGTGGTTGTGGATCCGGATGCGAGCACGACCACAGGATTCGCATCGCCGATCATGAATTCGATGCGGTCCTTGGGGTAGGACGGATCCACCGGCAGGTATCCAGCGCCCGCTGTGGAGACTGCCAACAACGCAACAACCATGTCGATGGATCGTGGAAGCGCAACGGCGACCAGAGTTTCTGGACCCGCCCCAAGTGAGATCAGGTGGTGTGCGAGCGCATTGACTCGAGCTTCCACCTCGGCGTACGACCACGATCGACCGTCGAATCGTACTGCGATCCGATCCGGCCCAGACTCGACTGCTGCTGCGAAGCGATCGACGAGAGTGGTGTTCGAACGTCCTGTTCCCAGCCCCGATGAGCTCCACTCATGCACGAGACGGTCACGCTCGTCCCCTGGCATCGACTCGATGTCGCCGACGGGACGGTTCGGGGAATCGAGCAGGCCTGAAACCAATCGAAGGAAGCCGGCGGCAAACCGCTCGACCGTCGGGCGATCGAACAAATCGGTGGCGTAGATGAACTCGACGTTCCAGCCGAGCACCTCACCCGCTGTGCTGTTTTCATCCGAGCTGTAAGTGTCGGACAACGTCACCTGCAAGTCGAACTTCGCGTGCACCGAATCGAACTCGACCCCACTGATGGTGAGGTTCGGCAATTCGAGGTGCGCCTGTCCGAGGTTCTGGAAGGTGAACATAACCTGGAAAAGCGGATGGCGTCCCCGTGCACGATGCGGGTCGACGACGTCGACGATTCTCTCGAACGGTATGTCTGCGTGCGCGAATGCCGACAGATCGATCTCCCGGACCTCCGAGACGAGCGCGGTGAATGTCGTGGCCGGATTCACCGGTGATCGAAGAACGAGAGTGTTGACGAACATACCGATCATGTCGTCGAGCTCACTGTCTCCGCGCCCAGCTACCGGCGTTCCGATCGCCACGTCTTCGGACGCGGACAGTCGTGCCAGTAAAACAGCGAATGCAGAGTGCAGCACCATGAAGGGCGTCACTCCGGCGCTGTAAGCGAACGCGGAAATTCGGGCGCGCAGTGCTGAATCGATCGACACTGACAAGGCCGCGCCGAGGGTGGACTGCTCTGTCGGGCGTGGACGGTCGGTGGGTAGCTCGATCTCGTCTGGCAGATCGGCAAGCTGCGTACGCCAGTAATCGATTTGTTTCGACGCGATGGATGACGGGTCATCCTCGGATCCAAGGACTTCGCGCTGCCAGATCGCATAGTCGGCGTACTGCACGGCATGCCGCTCCCAGCCGGGCTCCTGACCGAGTGCCCTTGCCGCATAGGCGCGCACGAGATCATGAGTCAACGGGCCGATGGAGAACCCGTCGACCGAAATATGGTGGGCAACAAGTACGAGAACGTGTCGAGTCGATGTTTCGCGTAGCAGTACCGCCCGGACGGGCACCCCGGCGGTGACATCGAATCCGGACGCCACCATGCTGAGCACGCGTTCCGCGGACTGTGATGGGGTGGCTTCCTCGACATGCAGAACCACCGAATCCGCCGGAATCGGTTCGATTACTTGATAGCCCACGCCGTCGATATCGGGGTAGACGGTTCGAAGGATGTCGTGACGCGCGGTCACGTCGTGAAATGCCCGCACAAAGGCATCGCGGTCGAGTTCGCCCGTGAGTCGAATCGTCACCGGCACATTGTTTACAGCGGAGTACGGTTCGAGTCTGTTGAGGAACCACATTCGCTGCTGCGCCAGCGACAGCGGAACGGGCACATCACGTGCCTGCCGTGCGCTGATGGCGGGTCTGCGAGTCGAACCTCGCTCGTGATCCACCCTCCCAGCCAACAGCCCGACGCTGGGGGCCTCGAACAACGTCCGAAGCGGGACCTCGACGCCCAGCGCTGCCCCCAGCCGGGCGACGACCCGAGTTGCTGTCAGCGAATTGCCGCCGAGAGCAAAGAAATCGTCGTCGAGACCGATCCGATCGGCACCGAGCAGGTCGCGGTAGATCTCGGCAACGGTCTCCTCGATCGGTGTGGACGGCGGACGAAAGACCTTGACTTGAAATGTGGGCTCAGGCAATGCTCGTCGGTCGAGTTTGCCGTTCGGGCCCAGTGGCATCGCCTCGAGCACCAATACCGAGGTGGGGATCATGAAGTCCGGGATCGTCTTTGCCAACGCGGCGCGAACCGAGACCGGATCCACCGTCGCACCTGCTTCTGGCACGACGTATCCCACGAGGATCTCGCCGATGGTCGTGTTGGATCGGAGCACAACGACAGCCTGGGCAATGGCGGGAAGTGCCGCCAATGCAGATTCGATTTCGCCGAGCTCGATTCGTTGACCCCGCAGCTTGACCTGGAAGTCGGCTCGGCCGACGTAATCGAGTTCCCCGGTCCGAGTCCACCGCACCAGATCGCCGGTGCGGTACAACCGGCCACCTTGACGGTCGAACGGATCGGCGACGAATCGCTCCGACGACAAGTCCGGTTTACCAACGTATCCCCGCGCCAGCTGAACACCGGCCAGATACAGCTCACCCACCACGCTGGGCGCTACCGGCCGTAGCCGTCCGTCGAGTACATAGACTCTGGTGCCCGCCACGGGTCGGCCGATGGGCACGCTGACTGTGTCGGTCTCCGCGAACTCGTGGATGGTCACATCCACTGCGGCTTCCGTCGGTCCGTAGAGGTTCACCAATCGAGCCGATGGGAGTAATTCGATGCTCTCGCGCGCCGTGGAGGCGGGCAGCGCCTCTCCCGAGGCGAAAATCCACCGCAGGGAACTACCGCTCGGCGCTACCGGATTCACTGCAGGGTCCGCGGCGAACACCGCCAGCATCGACGGGACGAAATGCGCCACAGTGACAGACTCGGACCGGATGATATCGGCAAGGTATGCCGGATCCCGATGCCCATCCGGCTTGGCGATCACCATGCGTGCACCGATCTGCAACGGCCAGAACAACTCCCACACCGACACATCGAACGTTACCGGGGTCTTCTGCACTACGGCATCGCCGGCAACGAGTCCGTACTCGGACTGCATCCAGTTCAACCGGTTGACGATCGCCCGGTGACTGACAACGACGCCCTTCGGCTGCCCGGTCGATCCCGAGGTGAAGAGCACGTAGGCCGCACCGTCCGGCCGCACGGCAGGCCCGTCCGCGACCGGGCTCCCCCCAGAGCGGTCGAGCACGGGGCCGCCGGGCACTGGACCGTCCACTTCGATCACGCGGAAGCCATCGCCCAGCACGCCGTCTCGCGAGGTCGACAATACGATCGAGACACCGGCCGTTTCGAGCACGTTCTGCACCCGGTCGTGCGGTTGGTGGGGATCGACCGGCACGTATGCAGCCCCGGCCTTCACAATTGCGTAGATGCCGACTATCAGCTCCACCGAGCGAGCCATCGCGACAGCGACGGTCGACTCGGGGCCGATGCCCTCGGACATCAGGTAGCGTGCCAGCCTGTCGACGCGAGAATCGAACTCTCCGTAGGTGATCGACTCACCCTCGAAGGTAATGGCTACCGCATTGGGCGACGACGCCACCCGTTCCTGATACCGGTCCAGTAGAAGCTCGTCGGTCATCGGGGTGTCGGTGCGGTTCCACTCGTGTACTACCGACTGCAACTCGTGGCCGACGAGTACGTCGATCTCGCCTACGACCGTCGACGGGTCGGCGACCATGGCGCCGAGGATGCGCAGGAAGCGCTGACCGGCCGCGGCGATGGTCGACTCGTCGAACAGGTCGGTGAGGTAGAGGAACTGTGCCTGCATTCCGAGTGGCTCGCCCGAGCTGTCGAAATCCTCCGACATGGTCAGGTAGAGATCGAATTTCGACAGTCCGGTTTCGAATTCGACACCGGTCGCACTGATGTTCGGTAGTTCGACGGCGATCCGCTCGAGGTTCTGAAAAGCCAACATGACCTGGAAGAGAGGCTGGCGGGCCGTGGAACGCGGTGGATCGAGTATCTCGACCAACCGCTCGAATGGAATGTCCGCGTTGGCAAACGCGTCCAAATCGACTTCGCGAATCGACGCCAGCAAATCACGAACGGATGTAAAGTCTCGAACCTCCGCTCGCAACACGAGCGTGTTGACGAACATACCGATTACATCGTCGAGAGCCTGCTCGCCTCGGCCTGCGGTCGGAGTTCCGATGACGATGTCGCTGCTGCTGGACATTCGCGCGAGAAGAATCGCGAACGCGGCATGCACGATCATGAACGGAGTGCATCCGAGTTCGAGCCCCAGCGCGACCACCGATCTGTGCAATCCCCCGTTGACACCGAACGCGTGTACTCCACCTCGCTCGGTGGGAACCGTCGGACGCGGGCGGTCCGTCGGGAGCCCCCCTTGCTCAGGGACACCGTGGAGTTGTCGGGTCCAGAAGCGCACCTGCCGGGAGATGAGCGAGTCTGCGTCGGCCTCGTCACCGAGCATCTGTCGTTGCCATACGGCGTAGTCGGCGTATTGAACAGGCAGCGGTTGCCATGCTGGTTCCGCCCCGGCTGCCCTGGCTGCGTAGGCAACCACAACATCGCGCATCAGCGGACCCACCGAGAACCCATCGGCGGCAATGTGATGGACGACGACGGCAAGGATGCCCTCGGCCCGGCCCAGCCGATACAGGTGTGCACGGAAAGGCGCGCTGAGTGCCGGCTCGAACCCTTCGACCACCATGTCCCGGATCAGTCGAGAGGCCTCCGCCTCCGAGCAATCGTCGACGCCGAGGACGAATGCACTGGACTCGACCGGCATGATCACCTGATATCCGACACCGTCGACCTCAGGATAGACGGTACGAAGCGGCTCGTGTCGACGACGAACATCATCGATGGCAAGCATCAGCGCGGGAACATCGAGATCACCCTGCAACCGGACGACGATGGGGATGTTGTAGGCAGCCGAATGCGGCTCGAACTTGTCGAGGAACCACATCCGTTGCTGGGCAAGAGAAAGCGGGATGTTGCGAGGACGCGTCCCAGCAACGAGAGGTATGCGGCCACCGGTGCCGACGGAACTCTGCACGAGTGCTGCCAGACCCACGACCGTGGATGCGTCGAAGATCGACCGCACCGGTACCCGCGCGTCGAGTTGCGCGCCGATCCGGGACACGACCTGAGTGGCAAGAAGCGAGTTGCCGCCGAGGGCGAAGAAATCGTCGTCCAGCCCCACTGTGGGTACACCCAGTATTTCGCCGAACACGCTCGCGATGACTCGTTCGGTCTCCGACGCCGGCTCGCGAAACTCCCGAAGCTCGAACAGCGGTTCCGGCAGCGACTTTCGGTCCAACTTCCCGGTCGGTCCCAACGGGAATGCATCCACCACGAGCACCACGGCGGGAACCATGTACTCCGGAAGAGTGATCGCCGCCCTCGCTCGCAGAGCATCGGTGTCGATGGTCTTGCCGGCCTCGGGCACCACGTAGGCGACCAGTCGTTCTTTGCGAACAGCGACCACCGCCTGAGACACGGAGTCTGCGGCCGACAGCGCGTTCTCGATCTCCCCCAACTCGATGCGCAGACCACGCAGCTTCACCTGGAAATCCGAACGGCCCACGTACTCGAGTTCTCCGGTCGACGACCATCGAACCAGATCACCAGTTCGATACAACCGGCCACCGAGAAGACCGAACGGATCTGCGATGAACCGATCCGCCGTCAAATCGGGCCGTGAGGCGTACCCACGCGCCAATTGCACACCGCCCAGGTACAACTCGCCGACGGTTCCCACCGACACGGGATGCAGGCGCCCATCGAGGACATGAACCCGTGTATTGAACACCGGCACACCGATGGGTACACCGTTCACGTCACCGGCGGAGAACTCGTGGAACGTGACATCCACTGCGGCCTCGGTCGGCCCGTACAAATTCGCCAGACGTGCGGAAGGCACCGCGCTCAGCAATGCCTGTGCCGTCGATACCGGTAGCGCTTCACCTGACGAGAACACCCATCGCAAACCTTCGGTCTGCCCCGGCGCCACCTCGGCGGCGAACACTGCCAACATCGACGGCACGAAGTGCGCCACCGACACTCGCTCGTTCGCGATCAGTTCCGTCAGATAAATCGGATCACGATGGCCCTCCGGCCGCGCGATCACCAACCGCGCGCCGACCTGTAGCGGCCAGAACAACTCCCACACCGATACGTCGAACGTCACCGGTGTTTTCTGCACCACCGCATCCGACTGTGTGAGTGCGTACTCCGACTGCATCCACACCAACCGATTGACGATGGCTGAATGTGAAACCGACACGCCTTTCGGACGCCCCGTAGAACCCGACGTGAACAACACGTACGCACTGTTGTCCGCCGACAACGGCGCGAGTCGATCTGCGTCGGACATCGGTTTTTCAGAGAAGTTGCCCAAGCCCTCGTCGTCGAGCACGATCACCGCGGCCGGCCAGGAGCTGCCTGCGTCGTCTGAATCGGCAATAACCAAGTCGACTCCGGCAGTTTCGAATATGTAGGCGATTCGATCTGCGGGTTGTTCCGGATCCACCGGGACGTACGCTCCCCCGGCAGTGATCACGGCATAGATCGCCGTCAAAAGATCCAGCGACCGGTTCAGCGCTACAGCAACGTTCGTCTCAGGGCCGACGCCCCGGCCGATCAAGTATCGAGCCAGCCTGTTCACTCGAGCATCGAATTGCCGGTACGAAAGGCGATCGCCTTCGAATACGACCGCTACCGCGTCCGGCGTCATCGCTGACTGCGCGCGGAACATCGAGACCAATGTGGCCGAAGAATCGATGTCGTGGTCGGTGGCATTGAGCTCGGTCACCAGCCATGCCCGTTCGGCCGGCTGGAGAAGGTCGATATCGCCGACGATCACCGACGAGTTCTCGGCTACGGCATCGAGCACCGCGCTCAGTCGCGACGCAAGCGAACTCGCCGTGGATGTGTCGAACAGATCGGTCGCGTAGGTGATCGCGATGCTCATGCCCGCTGGGCCACCCTCTGCGGACCGGTGTTCGGAGACCGTGAAGTCGAGGTCGACCTTGGCCATCGCCACATCGATGTCGACTGCGCCGACACTGAGTCCATCGAGCTCGAGGCCGCTCTCGCCGACGTCGCGGAACGTGAGCAACACTTGGAAGATCGGATGGCGTCCCTGCGATCGCGGCGGATCGACTACTTCCACCACGCGCTCGAACGGTACATCCGCATGCGCAAAAGCGGACAGATCCACCTCGCGCACACCCGCCAGCACCTCGTCGAAACTCGACGAACCATCCACGTGCGCCCGCAACACCAGCGTGTTCACGAACATCCCGATCACATCATCGAGGACAGCCTCACCGCGCCCAGCCACCGGCGTACCCACGGCAAAGTCGGAAATGCCTGACGCCCGTGCTAACAACACGGTCAATGCGGCGTGCATCACCATGAACGGCGTGCACCCGCGCCTACGTGCGAGTTCGACGAGTAGACGGTGCGTTTCGGAGTCGACTGGCAGTACGTGTCTCGCGCCGCGCCCCGACCAGAGGGGTGGACGTGGGCGGTCGGTGGGCAACGCAAGCTCGTCCGGTAATCCCGACAGCGCCGAGATCCAATAGAGCTCCTGGGCCCTGATGATCGATGTCGGGTCCTCGGACGCGCCCAATACCTGACGCTGCCAGAGGGTGTAGTCCGCGTACTGAACCGCGAGGGGGGTCCACGCGGGCGCCGCACCGGCTACCCGCGCTGCATAGGCAACCATCACATCCGAGGTAAGGGGAATCATCGAGAACCCGTCTGCGGCAATGTGATGCACGACGACGACGAGCACGTGCTCATGTGGACGGACGGCCAACAGCCGGACCCGGAAAGGCGGAGCTACCGCTACATCGAACGGTGTCGTGACTGCATCGGTGATGCTGTCCGTCAACTCGAATTCATCGATTCGTTGTGCAACCCAGTCGATATCGATATCCGCACCAGTGCCGATGACCTGAGCCCCGACACCGTCGATCTCCGGATACCGAGTTCGGAGCGATGCATGTCTGGCCACGAGATCGCCGACTGCAGCCTTCAACGATACGACGTCGAGCGGACCGGACAACCTGATCGCCACCGAGATGTTGTCTACGGACGAATTGGGATCGAGACGGTTGAGGAACCACATCCGCTGTTGCGCATGCGAGAGCGGGATCTGATCGGGCCACGGCAGCGACCCGAGGGCCGGCCTCGCGAGATCGGTGTGCCGCTCTGCGGCGTCGATGAGAGCAGCCCACCCTGCCACTGTCGCAGTGTCGAAAAACTCTCTGACTGCGATCCGCACGTCGTAGCGCGCGTTCAGACGTGCAACGAGTCGCGTAGCGCTCAGCGAGTTACCGCCGAGAGTGAAGAAGTCATCATCGCGGCTCACCTGTTCGGCTCCGAGAAGCTGCGAGAACTCTTCGGCCACAGCAATTTCGGTCTCGGACTTCGGGGCGCTGAATTCTCGCCGTTCGTCTTCGGGCTCAGGCAAAGATCCCCGATCGAGCTTCCCCGAGTACCCCAGCGGCATGCTGTCCAGCACTATCAACGCGCCAGGCACCATGTACGCCGGCAGTGCCCGGCGTAGAGAAGCCCAGAGGTCGTCGAGTTCGAGATGCCCTCCACCAGCAGGAACGACATAGCCGACGAGGCGGTCACCGCGCACATTGACTGCGCTCTGCGACACCGAATTTTGCTGTTGCAGAATAGCTTCGATTTCGCCCAGTTCGATACGAAGTCCACGAAGCTTGACCTGGAAATCGGTACGCCCCAGGTAGGTGAGGATGCCACCGGCGGTTCTCTTGACCAGATCGCCAGTGCGGTACATGCGGCTGCCCGCAGCGAACGGATCGGCGACGAACCGTTCGGAGCTCGTGCCCGGCCTGGACAGGTACCCGCGGGCCAGCTGTACTCCGGTGATGTAGAGCTCGCCCACAGTGCCCGGCGGGACCGGTTCGAGACCGGCGCCCAGCACCCGTAGTTCGGTGTCGTCCACCTCGGTTCCGATGGGAACGGATCCGGGGCCCTGATCGACGACGTGGTGATGAGTGACGTCGACGGCAGCTTCCGTCGGCCCGTAGAGATTGTGGAGCTGTGCATCGGAGATAGCCGCAAAACGCGCTGCCGTTGCAGCTGTCAGTTCCTCTCCCGAGGCGAATAAGTACCGTAGCGACGGCAAATCCTTCGTACCGAAGGAATCGACGAACACTGCGAGCATCGACGGCACGAAGTGCACGACGGTGACGCCGGCGTCCCTGATCAGATCCGCCAGATAGTCGGGATCGAAATGTCCGTTCGGTTCGGCGAGAACCAGCTTCGCACCGATTTGCAGCGGCCAGAAAAACTCCCAGACCGACACATCGAAAGTGAACGGGGTCTTCTGGAGCACGACATCGTCCTCGTGCAGCGTGTAATGCTTTTGGCGCCAGGCGAGATTCGCCGAGATCGCCGAGTGCGGGACTGCGACACCTTTGGGACGGCCGGTCGAACCCGACGTGAAGATCACGTAGGCGAGGTTCTCGGCACGTAGGTCGGTTTCCCGTTCCTCCTGCCGCAGCCTACTGTCGTCGAATTCGGCTATGTCCGTTGAACTGATATTCGTCGATGGGACAGTGCCCGGCAGGGACGCCGCCGCAGCCTCGTCGGTAAGGACCAGGACAGGTTCGGCGATTCGCAGTACGTATTCGAGCCGGTCGCTGGGATGATCGGGATCGAGAGGTAGGTAGGCGCCGCCTGCTTTGATGATCCCGTACATCCCCACCACGAGATCGATGGATCGCCCAACGGCGAGGCCGACTACTCGATCTGAGCCGACGCCCTGCGACAACAGGTATCGGGCGACGCGGTTGGCTCGACTTTCCAACTCGGCATAGGTCAATACCTGTGCGTCACTGCGCAGTGCAACCCTGTCTGGGAAGCGATCCACGCAGTCTTCGAAGGCGTGGACAAGCGTCCAATCCCCCTCGGCCGGGCCACAGGTGCTCCACTGGATATCGAGAACCGCCGAAGCCTCCGTCAGCAAGGACGTCACAGCTCGATCGAGTGCACCCTCCCCCGACTGGAGCAAACCTGGCGTCAGATCTGCGAGAACAAGTGGGAGGAGAGAATCCGCTCCGAGCACACCGCCCATCGCCGTATTCAGTCGATCGAGTTCGCGGTGGAGTAGTCCGAACGTTATCGACGCATCACCGAACGTGAGCCCAATGTGTTCTGGGGCGGCGCGCGCCGCATCCGCAACGATCCAAGACACATCACTGATCGAGAGCGCCCGATCACCCCGCTGACCGGAAACCATATAGAAACTCCCCTCCCCACTCCGTAACTCCCGACGAACTTGAAATTTGTCAGCTGCCGAGCAAGCGAAAGCGGTCAGTGGCGCTCTACTTTACTGCGACGAATGCTCCCCTCCTGCCTGGAGGGGAGCATTCGTGGAATCTATCGACTAGCTTTTACTACTGTCTCCCTACTGCATGAAGACGATCAGATGCCCAAACCTCTTGCCAGCACTGGCCAGGAATCCTTCAGGTCATCGCCCCAGTAGCCCCACGAGTGCGAACCGCTGTCGCGGAAGTTGTAGGTAGCCGGGATATTGAGCTGATTGAGCTTGTTCTGCAGATTGTGCGTGCAGTAGTTGGTTGCGGCCTCGATGACCCCACCGATGATGATCTGGTTGGCGAGGGTGGGGACGCTGCCCTTGATGTCCGGTCCGTTGAGGTTGTCATACGGTCCGGGAAGGCCGTTGCCGTTCGAGATGTACAGTTCGGTGCCGCGAAGGCCTTCAGCGTTGACGTAGGGGTCGTTCTCAGACCACATCGGGTCGTTGTCGGGGCCGTACAAGTTGAGTGTGCTGCCGCCGCCGTAGAGCTCCACGACCTGCTTGACGAACGTCTGACCGATGGGGTCGGAGATCTGTGCGCAACCACTGTACGCAGCGACGGCGCCGTAGAGGCCAGGCTTCGCGATCGAGAGCTGCAGAACAGAGGTGCCCGAGGACGAGAGACCCGCGAGGGAATTGACGCCGTTGGTTCCCAGCGCTGCGTCGACGAGCGGCGGGATCTCCTCCGTCATGAAGGTCTTCCACATGTTGACGCCGAGAACCGGATCCGCCTGCTTCCAGTCGGCGTAGTAGCTCCATTTGCCACCGATCGGCGAGACGACGTTGATATTCTTGTCACCGAAGAAGTCGTAGGCGTCGGTTCGACCCCGCCACGTCGCGGCATCCTCGCCGCCGCCTGCACCGTTGAGCATGTACAGCGTGGGGCGGGGGGTGCTGGTGTCTGCGGGACGCAGTACGTCCAGCGGAATTTCTTTGTTCATCGACGCCGAGTAGACGTACATGGTCAGCTCGCGGTCGTTCTTGACCTCGATCTTGGTGACCTTGGAGCCATTGGACGAGGTGGCGGTGCTCAGCGGGGCTGCATTGTCTACGACCGGATCGGCGGATGCGGTCGCAGCGATACCGTTGAACGGCACCATCAGCGCGACGGACGCGACCGCCAATCCCTTGACAACAGTGGACAACGTGCGTGGCTTCGTTCGACGCATAAGTTCTACTTTCACCATATCTCTGCGGTTCCCCAAGGTCTGACCGGACGACCGATCACCGGACGTCCGGAGTTACCGTACCCGGCAGTTGGAAATCGGCACAGTCCCAGTTTTCGTTACCGACTCAACGCACCGATGTTTTGCGCACACCGGTGTCTTCTCATTCGTGCGGAATTCGTCGATGCCCTGCTGCACCGACCGTATCGAGGTCTGAAATCGGAGTCGTCGGGTCATCGACGGCACTCCTCAACACCCCAAGGTATTGCTCGCCGATATCGATGACCGTCGTATCGTCGAACAACTCGGTCGCGTAGGTCACCGAGACCAGAAGCGCGGCGCATCCGTCGCTGTCTATGGACTCTTCGAAAACGAAGTGCAGGTCGTACTTGGAGATCCCGGCGTCGAACTCGACCGGGTCCACCCGCAGGCCAGCCAAGTCAACCGAACTCTGACCCAGATTCTGAAAGCTTGCACCGATCTGAAGCAGCGGGCCACTCGCCAATGAACGGTCTGGATCGATCGCGCTCACGACCTGGTCATATGGAACGTCGGAATGCGCGAAGGCACTCAGATCGACATCACGCGTCCGAGTCAGTACGTCGATGAAGCTCTCCGCGCGAGGGACATAGGTTCGAAGAGTCAGCAAGTTGACGAAGTTTCCGATCAGGTCATCCAATTCAGATTCACCGCGACCTGCAACCACTGTCATTATCGCCACATCTTCCGAGGACGAGATCCTGCTCAAGAGCACTGCCAATGCAGCGTGTGCCACCATGAACAGGGTCGCATCAGCTTCCCGCGCGAGCGATTCCATGGCGCTTCGCATATCCGCCGTTACGATAAAGTGGGTCATGCCGCCGCGGTAGCTGCGAACCTGCGGCCGGGCGCGGTCGAATGGCAGATCGAGATGTTCGACCATCCCCGTCAGCTGGCGTCTCCAAAAACGCAGCTGCTCGGACGCCAGTGAGCCGGGGTCCCCAGTCGAGCCCAGCACCTTGCGTCGCCACAACGCGTAGTCGGCGTACTGCACCGCCAAAGGCTTCCAGTCCGGGGCCTGGCCGATAGACCGGGCTACGTAGGCGAGCATGACGTCCTTCGTGAGCGGGCGCATAGAAAACCCGTCCGCTGCAATATGATGCACGACGAACACCAGAACATGCTCGTCGATCGACAGCCTCAGAAGAATCATTCGAACCGGAACCTGTGCGGTGACGTCGAATCCGCGCGACACGAAATCTTCGATGGTCGACTGCACGTCCGACTCGACGATAGCGACCGGATCGAGATCCAGAACGACCTCGTCTGCAGTTCTGATGCTCTGATATCCGACGCCATCGATATCGGGGTAAACAGTGCGTAGTGACTCGTGCCGAACCACGAGATCTCGCACCGCTGCCTTCAGTGCCGAGATGTCGAGATCACCAGTCAAGCGGACAGCGACCGGGATGTTGCGGAGGCCCGAGTCAGTGTGGAGACGACTGGAAGTCCACATCCTTTGCTGAGCAGGAGCCAACGGCACGCGATCAGGACGCACACCCGCCACCAACTCGACCCGACCACTGTCGCCGACGGACTCAGCCCGATTCGCCAACCCTTCCACCGACGACGCCTCGAACAGCAAACGCACCGCGACCCTCACACCCATCGCCGCACCGACGCGCGAGACCACCTGAGTCGCTATCAGCGAGTTTCCACCCAACGCGAAGAAATCGTCGTCGAGCCCAACTCGATCTCTACCCAGCAAGTCCTCATACGCAGCGGCAACGATCCGTTCTGCAGATGTCTGCGGAGCGCGGAACTGCCGAGCCTCGAATACCGGATCCGGCAACGCACTGCGATCCAACTTCCCCGATACACCCACAGGCAATTCGCTCAACGCCACGAACGCCGCCGGCACCATGTAAGAGGGCAGCACTGCCGCAAGCGCGGCCGCCAACTCCGAGGGAACCGGCTCGCTCTTACCGCCGACGACGTAAGCAACCAAGCGATCGTCACGAACCTCGACGACCGCTCGACGCACCGATTCCAGTGCGAACAGCGACGATTCGATCTCCCCTAGTTCGATGCGTTGGCCACGCAACTTGACCTGGAAGTCAAACCGTCCGATGTAGTGGAGCAACCCTGCACGGTCTCGCCGCACCACATCGCCGGTGCGATACATCCGCTCGCCGATGCCGAACGGACTCGCGACAAATCTTTCCGACGTCAAATCCATACGACCGAAATACCCACGTGCGAGCTGAAGTCCGGACAGATACAGCTCACCGATCGCACCCACCGGCGATGGATGCAACCGCGAATCCAGTACATAGGCCGCCGTATTCCACACAGGCGAACCGATGGGAATGCTCGCGCGGTTCGCAATCTCAGCCCCCATCGAGCAGGAGGTAGCGTGCACCGTGAACTCTGTCGGACCATACAGATTGTGCAGTCGCGCCCTTGGAATGGACTGTTCCGCCGCCTTCGCGACGGACAAGCCCAAGACCTCGCCTGCGACGAGAAGGTGTCGAAGCGACATCACCCTCGATTCACCAACATCATCGAGCTCCTCCAGGAACACCGATAACATCGAAGGTACGAACGACGTGGCCGTCACCCCCTCGGACTCGATCACCGACGCGAGGTATTCCGGATCCCGATGACCACCAGGCTCCGCGATCACTAGCCGAGCACCACACGCCAATGCGCCGAACAACTCCCAGGCCGACACGTCGAAGCCGAACGGCGTCTTCTGCAGCACCACATCGGAAGCACCGAGTCCGTACTCCGCAACTAGCCACGACACCTGATTGACAACCGAAGCGTGCGAAACCGACACACCCTTGGGGCGCCCCGTCGAACCCGACGTGAACATCACATACGCCGAGTTGTGCGGGCGCGGGCGCACGAACCTATAGGTCGACGAGAGGCCCGCTCCGGCCTCAGCCAACTCCTCGACTGTTACCGAAGCGAAGCTAGAGGATTCGAAATGCTTTCCTGTGACAATCAGATCCGGTGCTGCGTCGTCGAGGATGCGCTCGTTCCGTCTCATTGGATGATCCGGGTCTATGGGCACGTACGCACCACCAGCACGAAGAACCGCATAGAGTGCGACGACCATGTCGACCGAGCGTCGAAGCGCGACGGCTACGCGTTTTTCGGGACCAATCCCCCTAGCCACCAGTTCATAGGCAACGTCCGTTACGCATGAATCGAATTCACCATAGGTGAAAACCTGCCCATCACACACGAGGGCAATGGCTTCGGGTGCTTCACGAACATTCACATCGAAAGCATCGAGAATGGTTGTCATCGGAGCGATTCGGTGATTGGTTGCGTTCCATGTTTCGACGAGCTGATTCCGCTCGGCTGCAGCCGTCAAAGCGATATCGCCGACGATCACCATTGGATTCGACGCCACCTCTTCCAGAACCCGGACCATGCGGTCCGCGAACTCCCCCATAGAAATGGGGTCGAAAAGATCAGTGGCATAGGTGATATCGCACCTGTATCTGGCTTGTCCAGCGTCATCGACATCATCGGAGACGGTTAGCTGGAGATCCATCTTCGCGACAGCCGCGTCGAACTCGACTCCGGAGATTGAGAGTCCTGGAAGCTCGAGCGTCGGTGTGGCCTGGTTCTGGAAGGAGAGGAGGATCTGAACAAGCGGATGGTGTCCGCGGGAACGTGGTGGATCCACTACCTCCACTACACGCTCGAATGGAATGTCCGAGTGATCGAAAGCATCCAGATCGGACACACGGAGAGCATGTAGATAATCAGTGAACGATACGCCGCCCGAGACTGTCGTGCGCAGCACGAGAGTGTTGACGAACATTCCGATCAGATCATCGAGAGCTGCGTCACCACGCCCTGCGACCGGAGTTCCGACGGAGATATCTTCGCTTCCCGTGATACGCGAAAGCACCACTCCTAGTGCAGCATGCATCACCATGAACGGAGTCGCACGATGGCTGTTCGCGAGATCCTCGATCGCGATACGCATCCCAGTATCGAGGATGAACGAGTGCATCGCACCTCGGCCGGACGCGACTCGTGGACGAGAGCGGTCGGTCGGCAGATCGATGTTCTCGGGTAGGTTCGCCAGTCGAGTAACCCAATATGCTTCCTGTTCGGCTATGAGCGAAGAAGGGTCATCGGCAGATCCCAGTATTTTGCGTTGCCACAACGTGTAGTCGGCGTACTGGACAGGTAGTGGACTCTGCTCAGCAGTGTTTCCAGTAGCACGCGCGGTATAGGCGAGCACGAGATCCCGAGTAAGTGGTGCGATGGAGAAACCGTCTGCTGAGATGTGATGGACGACCAGCAGAAGTACATGATCGGTCGCAGACACGGCAAGTAACCTGGTGCGAATAGGAACTTCGGTGGTTACATCGAAACCCGTAGAAAAGAAGCCTACGGCTGCCGGCACGATGTCGGAGTCGGATACCCTTCTGGCGTCGAGATCGAGTTTCACATCGCCCGGTGCTTTCACGTGCTGATAACCGACCCCGTCCGACTCGGGATACACGGTCCGCAGGACCTCGTGCCGAACCAGAATGTCGTGAATTGCCAGTTCGAGTGCCCCTAGGTCGACATTTCCGCGCAGGCGGATCGCCATCGGGATATTCTCGGTCGCCGATTCGGGTTCCAGCTGATTGAGAAACCACATCCGCTGCTGAGCCAAAGACAACGGCACCCGATCAGGACGCACACCCGCCGTCAACGCAGCCCGCGCACCCGACCCCACCGCTGAGCCCACCCGAGCCGCCAACTCCTGCACCGATGACACCTCGAACAACAACCGTACCGGCACCTGCGCA
>JBBSSG010000030.1:0-27876 GCA_038242295.1 Mycobacteriales bacterium
GCCGCCGAGGGCCACGAGCTGTACTTGGTCGGCGGCAGTGTTCGAGATGCAGTACTCGGCAGATTGTCCGGTGATCTGGACTTCACCACCGGTGCTCGGCCCGAGGTGGTGCAGGAACTGCTCGCCGGTTGGGCCGACAACCAATGGGATACCGGTATTGCATTCGGCACGGTCAGTGCCGCCAAAGGTGATCAACTGATCGAGATCACCACCTTCCGCACCGACTCGTACGACCAGGTCTCACGCAAACCCGAAGTGCAGTACGGCACCAGCTTGGAAGAGGATCTGGTTCGACGGGATTTTACGGTGAACGCCATGGCCGTGCGCCTGGGCAGCGACGGTTCGCAGGAGTTCGTCGATCCATTGGGAGGGATGGACGCGCTGCTCGAGGGTGTGCTCGATACTCCGTCGACTCCGGAGAAGTCGTTCTCCGACGACCCGCTACGTATGCTGCGTGCCGCGCGGTTTGTCTCGCAACTCGGTTTCACGCTGATTCCGAGAGTGCACTCGGCAATTTCCGAGATGGCAGGTCAGATCGACCGCATCACGGCAGAGCGGGTGCAGGGCGAGTTGGACAAGTTGCTCCTCGGCGAGTTCCCGATCGAGGGCATCGACGTGATGTGCGAGACGGGATTGGCAGACCGTGTGTTGCCCGAGGTGCCCGCGATGAAGCTCGAGATCGACGAACATCACCAGCACAAGGACGTGTACTGGCATTCGCTGACCGTACTGAAGCAGGCGATCGATCTCGAGGACGGTGATCCGGATCTGGTGTTACGCCTGGCCGCATTGCTTCACGACATCGGCAAGCCGGATACGCGGAGGCACGAGCCGGCTGGAGGCGTCAGTTTCCATCATCACGAGGTCGTCGGATCGAAGATGGTGCGGAAGCGGATGCGCGCGCTGAAGTACTCCAAGAAGATGATCGACGACGTCTCGCAACTCGTTTTCCTTCACCTCCGGTTCCACGGCTACGGCAAGGGACAGTGGACTGATTCCGCGGTGCGCCGCTATGTGACCGATGCAGGCGAGCTATTGCCCAGGTTGCACAAGCTTGTTCGCGCCGACAGCACTACACGCAACAAGCGCCGGGCCGCCGCTCTGCAGGCCACCTACGATGACCTCGAAGAGCGGATCGCGGCCCTCGCCGAGCAGGAAGATCTCGCTCGTGTGCGCCCGGATCTCGACGGCAACGCCATCATGAAGCTTCTCGGTATCCCTGCCGGGCCGGAGGTTGGTAAAGCCTGGCAGTTCCTCAAGGAACTCCGTCTCGACCGCGGCCCCCTCCCCCGCGAGGAAGCAGAAAAAGAACTGCTTCAGTGGTGGAACAGCTAGGAACCAGCAGGTCGGTCTAATAGGTGCGCCGACTGTTGAGCGCCACAAGGACCAGACCGAGAATGTAGACGAGCCCGCCGGCCCACACGACGGCATGCGCGGAGCTCTCACCGGTCAGATCTGTGGTTCCCGGTCCGATGGCGAACGCAGCAGCTGCGAGCGCCGCGACGAAGAAGATGTTGAACACGGTGTCCTGCAATGCGAAGACGCGGCCGCGATGATCGTCGTCGATTTCTGTTTGCATCGAGGCGTCGCCGGTCAGCTTGATGGTCTGCCCTGCGATTCCGAGAAGAAATGCGCCGACGAGCAGGCTTGTCTGAGTGAGCGCAGCAATGAATGTCACCTGCACGGCCGCCGCGAGAGCCAAAGCTCCCATGACCGACCGCACGCGTCCCAGCCGCGGCAGGAGGAAAGGCGTCAACACGGCGGCGACGAGCATTCCTGCTGCTGTTGCGCCAACCGCGATGCCGAATCCGGCAAGGCCGCCCGGCAGAGAGCTCGAGGTGCTCTGTCCGAGAATCAGCACCATGACCAGCGTGTCGATACCGAACACGATTCGGTGGCTGCCGACTCCAGCCATCGTGGCGGCGACCGTCGGTGAGCGCCACACTGCGACGGCCCCGGATTTGAGGCCGGCGGCGATGTCGGCGAGGGCTTTGACTGCTCCGTGGTCGTTCGGAGCGGCGAGGGTCGTGGGCCCGAGGGATCTTCGGACGAAACGCGAAGCGGCGACTGTCCCGATGATCGAGCCGGACGCGGATGCGGCGACCGCTGTGCCCGAGCCGACGTCGCCTGCTCCCACGTAGCCGATGATGCCGACCGCGGCGCCCGCGCCCGCTGCGGCGAACCCTGAACCAATGGTGGCAAGAAGAGAGTTCATCGGAATCAGCCACGACGTTCGGACGACATGAGGCAGTGACGCTGACACTCCTGCCAGCATAAATCGGCTCAGCCCGATCGTCGTGAGTGCGAGAAGAAGGAGTGGAGTCTCCCCTGCGCCGGTGAAGAGAAAGCCGGCGGTTGCGATGATCAGTACCATCCGCGCGACGTTGGCCCACAGCACGACGGCTCGCCGGTCCCACCGATCGAGCATCGCTCCAGCGAAAGGGCCGACGACGGAATAAGGGACCAGTAGAACGGTAAATCCGGCCGCTATCGCGGCCGGATTCGATTCCCGTTCGGGATTGAAGAGGATTGCGCCGCTCAGTGCGGCCTGAAAGAGACCGTCACCGAACTGACCGGCGAACCGGATTGCGATGAGCTTCCCTGCACCCGGTGAGTTGCGCAACCGGGCCAGGAAAGTCTCGTTGCTCACTCACTGCACTTTAGCCTCTGTACAGGTGTGGGCGTTTCAGCGGTCGATTCTCAACTACCTGATCCGACTGGCTGGCCGATGAGCCCTTGAAGGATGCCTGCGACCGCGGGTCCGAAGGCCGACAGTGCGGCCGGATCGGTGAGTGAGGTGGGTACGGTCTGGATGTCGCAGCCGGAGAGCTCAGTGGGGTTGTCCGACAGTCGATCCTTGAGCCATGCGAACGCGCCGCCGGCACCCGTGATTACCACAACGCCGTGAGTGGTCATCAGCGACGGAATCGGACGTGGAGGCAGATCCTCCCGACGGTAGGTCACTGCTGTCCCGCCGTCGCAATAGGTCTTGACTTGCCTGTCTACCGCGCCGATTGGGCTGACTTCTTCTGTCACACCGTTGTAGACGTAGAGCGGCGCGGTTGGGATCTTGTCGGTTTGGCCCCGCTCTTGCAGCGGTCCACGGATAGCGGGATCGGCCAGCACCACGTCCAGGGGCTGATTGAAAAAGTTTTTGTAGTCGAACCATAGGTTGGACAGTGCGTTCTGGGCGAGGCAGTGATTGCTCACTTCGTTGACGCGGATCCGGCCCTCGGGGGTCAGGAACGTGTCCAGTCGCGCCGCGAACGTCGGATCATCCCTGCCGATCGCGCCGAACGCCACCGGAATCAAGCCGCCCAAAGGTGTTGCGTTCACCGCAAGCAGTGAGGCTTCCAAGTCTCGTTCCGGTGCGCCGAACGCTGCGCCTCGAATGTTCAGCTCGGGGGCGTATTCCGGCTGCATTTCTGCGGCCCAGCTACTGGCGATGGCGCCACCCGAATATCCCCACAGGGCAACCGGTGTGTCCACTCCGGCCAGACCCACGGGCTGGAAGCTCTCGACGGCCCGAATGCCGTCCAGAACTGCGTAACCGGGCTGGCGAGGCGTCAGGAAGCGGTTGTCGACTCCGCCGTGGTCCGGCATTGCGACGGCCCAGCCCTGTTCGAGGCCTGCCAATGCAAAAGCAACCTCGGCTGCGGGGACGGCGAACGGTAGTGGTCCCGCAGGGTTGGCAGGCTCGATAGGCGCACCCGAAGTCAATCCGTACGACGGTTGGCAGATGCGCAGTGTGGAATCGGTTGCGGCCTGAAAAGACAGCAGCGGGCGAGCTTTGGCTTCTCCCCGAGGCGTCATCACCGTGGTGACTGCGGCGTCGGGACTTCCGTCGGCATCGGTGGTGCGGTAAAGAAGTTGCCACGCATCGATGTTCAATGGCAGTAGCTGCAACGCCTTGGCCTCGACAGGTCGGCTCGCGAGGATGTCGCCGGGTGCAGCAGCAGCTAGATCCGCTGGAACGTCGTAGAAGGAATCGGCTGGTGGGGCTGGTTCCGCAGAGGCTGGCGCTGCATTCAGGACGACGGCCGGAGCGACTGCCATAGCCATTGCCAGAACCGAACTCGCGATCCGTCGGGTACGCAATGATGCCGAGCGGTGGATCTTCTCCGATGGCCCAGTGTGGGCTGTCGAAGGTGTAGCGGTCGTCTTCATCGTGGACGAAGGTCCTTTCGGCGCGTGTTCGCAATGTCCTGGAGCGGTACCTCTGTGAGTTACCACAGAATGTTACGGACTGTAGGTTACGGAGTGTAACGTGTCAAAACATGCCCGCCCTCCGTCCTGATGCAACGGATTTCAAAAAGGGACGCGTCCCCCGAGAGGTTCGCCGCCAGCAACTCCTTACGCTGGCCGAAGAATTGCTGATCGAGCACGGGTACGAGAAGTTCTCGATCGAGGACTTGTGTCACGCGGCGGGTGTGAGTCGGCCGGTGGTCTACGAGCATCTCGGATCCAAGGATGTGGTGTACCTCGCTGTTCAGCGTCACGTCCGCGAGGAATTTCACCAGAATCTGACGGACGCGACTGGCAGCGCGAAAAATCTTGCCGAAGCGGTCAGCGCCGGATCCGCGGCATTTTTCACAATCCTCGAACGCAACCCGCGCCGCTGGCTGATGGTGTTCGGCTCGACGACCGGATTTGCCGGCCAGATGGCTGACGAACTCTGGGAACTGAGATACAAGACCGTCAGCGATATTGCCGCGATGTTGAATGCTTTCGACATCGCACTCGGGTCGCAACGTGTCGAAGCTCTGGCACATTCGATATCCGGCGGTGGTGAAGGTCTTGGACGATGGTGGATGCGCAATCTCGATGTCCCGCGGAATTGGGTCGTCGCACAGCATGTCAGCCAGACCCTCGCCACGATCGAGGCAGCCAAGACTCTGAACCTGTCCTGAAGCGAGCCCTACGTCAGTTAGCCGGAGTCAGCGCGCGCTCTCGCCACCACGCGATAGTTGCTGCCGCCCCGCCCTCGGCGGAGGTCGGTTGAAGACCAAGGGCCGCTTCGCTCTTGGTGCTGTCGAGGTGGTACGGGTACTCGAATTGGTAAAGGGTATCGCCGAGTTCCTTGATCGGACCGGGGATGATGCCGAGCCCCCGCATTATCCAGGCGGGAATGGTTCCGACCCTTGGCGTCTCGACCCCTGCTGCGTCAGAGAGCATTTCGATGATCCTGCGCTGGGTGACCGCCGGAGCAGTCGGTGCGTGCAGGAACGAATTCCACAGTTTCTTGTTCGCCGCCGCAGTGATCAACGCTGCGGCTACGTCGGGGATGTAGGTGAAGGAATGTGGAATGTCTGCGTTCGCGATTACTCGAATCATTTTGTTGGCCAGGATGTTCGGAACCACGCGATCCCCCATGTGCGCGTTCAGTACCCGTGGACCATAGAAATCGGAAGCCGCAATGCTGACCGTCGGGGTCGAGTGTGCGCCGCGAGCAGCTAGTAACTCGGTTCTGACCCCGAGCTTGCGGAACGTTGCCTGACGTGGCAAATCCTCACTGATCGCACCGTCTACCTTGCCGTACGAGTACAGGCTTTCCGGGAACACAACAACTGTTCCGGCTGCGGCGTCGAGAACCCGTCGTTCCATTTTCGGCAGCTTCTCGCGCCACACCTTGTTCTCGTAGGCCACGTGGGTGCAGTGGTAGATGGCTGTGGCCCCGGCGAACTCCGAATTCAGATTCCCGGTCTCGATGTCTACGCGCCGTCGCTCGATCGAAGGATGCTCGGGTCCGGATCCGGATCGCGTAAGGATTCGGACCGAATGTCCCTGGGCAGCAAGCTGTTCGGCGACGGTGAATCCGACGGGCCCGGCTCCGGCGACGACGTGTAGTTGGTTCACGATGTTCTCCTCGACTCCAAATGTGAGCACTGCTCTCTGTGGTGTCGAGTGTGCGCGTGTGTGAAAGAAAAAACAAGAGCAGTGCTCTCTATTTTAAAACATAAAGACTATTGCTGGTACCAAATGTAGTAGTTATGCTACAAAGTGCCAATGATCCAATACGTCGGGAGATTGAATGAGCACTAAGGGCGATGTCGTCATCGACGTCGAAGATCTACGAATGCGGTACGGCTCCAAAGATGTTCTTCAAGGCGTGACATTCACAGCATGCCGAGGGGAGGTCTTGGTGATGCTCGGCCCCAACGGCGCTGGAAAGTCGACGACGCTCGAAATTCTCGAGGGATTTCGGTTGCGTTCGGCTGGCCATGTCGATGTTCTCGGCATCGATCCAGCAGAGGGCGACGAGGCGTGGCGGGCGCGCATAGGCGTCGTGCTGCAGTCCTGGCGTGATCACGGCCGATGGCGAGTGCGGGAGCTACTCGACTACCTCGGATCCTTCTATGTTCCTTACGGCACCGAGACGATTCGTCGGCCCTGGATCGTCGACGATTTACTCGAGGTCGTCGGACTGACCGAGCACGAGAATTCGAAGATCAAGGCACTCTCGGGGGGTCAACGCCGCAGGATGGACGTGGCGATCGGCATCGTCGGAAAACCTGAAGTGCTCTTCCTCGACGAACCGACAGCGGGCTTCGATCCGGATGCACGTCGTGAATTCCATGATCTGGTACACAGATTGGCCGATCTGGAGTCGACGACGATCATCGTCACCACCCACGATCTCGACGAGGCAGAAAAGCTGGCCGATAGGACGATCATTCTCGCCGGCGGAAAGATCATCGCCGACGGCTCGCCCGACGAACTCGCTCGTCGCATGCCCGCCGATTCGGAGGTGCGCTGGACACTGGACGGTCAGCGTTCGGTCCACTCGACGCTCGAGTCCCCCAAGTTTGTTCATGATTTGTACGCGCAGTTCGGGGAAAGTATCAGCGACCTCGAGGTACGCCGCGCAACACTCGAGGACACCTACATGCGCCTGGTACACGATCACGAGTCGGGAACAGCAGTAGCGAACGTGCAGGAGGTGCTCGCATGAGCGCCAAGTCTGCCGCGGTACTCGCGGGTGTTCGACGCACGGGAATCGAGGTCCGTCAGCTGTTCAGCGACGGCAGGGGTCTGGCCAGCCTGTTCCTGTTTCCGTCGCTGATCATGGTTGCGCTGTTCTTCATGCGCAATGCAACGTTCGAGTCGACCGCTATCGGTCTGGGCACTCTCGCGCTGCCCGGAGTGTTGGGCTTGATTGTGTTCTTCGACGGGATGTACGGCGTCGGAGAGAATCTGGTGTTGGACCTCGAGGATGGAACGCTGTTGCGGGCCAAAGCAACTCCGAACGGGATGATCGGCTACTTTGTCGGCCGCCTCGGTACCAGTGCGGTAGCGGTGTCGGTGCAGGTGGTGGCAGTTCTGGCCGCTGGCTGGGTCATAGTCGGAGGCGTGTCTCTCGACAGTCCGGCATCGTGGGTGACGTTGCTGTGGGTGTTGGTGCTCGGATTGCTGGCAATTTTGCCACTCGGCGCGGCTCTCGGCGCCGTCATCGGTAATCCGCGTGGGCTGTTTTTCCTCACGATGCCGCTCATGGGGGTCATTGCGATCTCGGGCATTTTCTACCCGGTGACTGCGCTGCCGGGATGGCTGCAAACGGTGGCCCAGATTTTGCCGTGCTACTGGCTCGGACTCGGATTGAGGTCGGCCCTACTGCCCAGTGCCGCCGTCGACATCGAGATCGACCAGTCGTGGCGACACCTCGAGACGGCTGGGGTGCTCGGCGTCTGGGCCGTGGCCGGCTTGATTCTCGCGTCGATAGTCTTGGGTCGAATGGCTCGCAGCGAATCGGGCAGCCGAATGGAAGAACGACGAGACAAGGCTTTGCAGCGTGCCTACTGAGGTCATCTTCAACCGCATCGCGATGCTACGTGCTGAGCGTGGCATCTCGAGGCGGGACTTGGCTGATGCACTGGGCGTGCACTATCAAACCGTCGGGTATCTCGAGCGCGGTGAGTACAGTCCCTCGTTGCATCTTGCGTTGCGCATTGCTAGGTACTTCGAAGTGCCTGTGGAAGTGATCTTTTCGATCGATCCTCATCCCCGGCTCGGATCGAGGGATGAATCGACGGCCTGACGAGGCGTGACGCCGATACTGTGGTCGACATGACGACCACTCCTCGCGACCGTGCGCGCGCGCAGACGCTGGCCGACATAACCCGCATCGGCCGGCGGCATCTCGCTGCCGATGGGGCTGCTGGGCTTTCGCTCCGTGCGGTCGCGCGGGATCTCGGTGTCGTGTCGTCGGCGGTGTATCGCTACGTCAGAAGCCGTGACGATCTATTGACGCTCCTCGTGGTCGATGCCTACACCGAACTCGGTGACGAGGTGGACGAGGCGGTCGATGGCGCCGAAGGAGCCGTTCTGAAGTTCCTGACACTCGGCCGGACGGTGCGGGCGTGGGGGCGACGCGAGCCCGCACGCTACGCCCTACTGTTCGGTAGTCCTGTTCCCGGATATCACGCGCCTGCCGAGCAGACGACAGGTCCCGGAACTCGTGTCATCGTCAAGTTGGTGCGTATTTTCGACGAAGCCGACGGAACAGGCCGATTGACGGCCCAGCAGTCTTCGTCATCCTTGGTTCGACTGCATGACGACTTCACCGAGGTTCGTCACGAAATGGGCACAAATTTGTCCGACGAAGCGCTCGCGCGTGGGGTGTTGGTGTGGTCATCGCTGTTCGGAGCGGTGAGCTTCGACGTCTTCGACCAGTACGGATCTGCAACGTTCAGGGCGCGCGACCAGCTGTTCGAGTATCAACTGGAACAACTCACAATCCTTGCTGGACTGTACTAGTCAGCCAGACCATGTGCGATTCCCTGCGCCACTTCGGGTGCTGGGCGGTGCCACAATGAATCCATGGCGGCGCACGCAGAGGAACCCGAGGACCAGACGGCATCCGTCGATCACGCGGTACGCCCGGGAAGCTTGTTGGTGTCTTCGGTGGAACTCGTCGAGCCCACATTCAGGCGAACGGTCGTTTATATCATCGAGCACAACGACGCCGGTAGCTTGGGCGTCGTCATCAACAGGCCAAGCGAGACCTCGGTGGAGAACGTGCTGCCGCGGTGGACGGACCTCGCCGCCTCGCCTCGAGCCCTGTACGTCGGTGGTCCCGTAAAACGCGACTCTGCACTCTGTTTGGCGACGATCCGCACCGGAGTCGACATCGAGGAGATCGACGGCGTTCGCCGCGTCGACGGCCGGGTCGTGATGGTCGACCTCGATTCCAACCCAGCCGACATCGCGTCGCTCGTCGAGGGTGTTCGGATTTTCGCCGGCTATTCGGGGTGGACACTCGGTCAGCTCGAGGGCGAACTCGAACGCGATGACTGGATGGTTGTCTCCGCTCTCGCCTCCGACATCATCGGACCGCCCAAGATCGACCTCTGGGCGCATGTCCTGCGACGGCAGCCGATGCCGCTCGCGATGCTGGCGTCGCACCCGATCGAAGTCGAACGTAATTGACAGCTGCGCATCGCACACCATCAGCTCGAATTGATAGAAAAGCGACATTCGTCACTTGAATTTGTGAGCGTCTCCAATGTAGGTGCTGCCGAAGAGAGCACTTGTCCAGACATTGCAGAACGACATGGTCAATGTGGAGTGAGAGCTTTTAGTCTATTCGTTGGTTCGGCGAACAACATCGACGCTGTGCCACAGGAAGGTCGAAGACCGAGGGGGACCTACGGCGCCGATGAAAAGCGTTGATCCGATCGGCCTTTCGTCTAGCTCGTATGCCGGTTTGCGGTGCCGAGTTGCGAAAAAATTGATGCAGCCAAGGTAATTCCCGTATCGATTGCGGGTATTTCCAATGAACGAAAGTGAACGGCCTATGTCGATCAAGCATTCCCGAGCTCACGGCAGAGCCAGAGGGATGACCACGATTGCCGCGATGTCGTGTGCAATCGTATTTGCGGGACTCGGTGTCGCTACGGCACAGCCCGCGGACGAACCCGCAGCACCCGCAGCAGTCGAGGCACCTGCAGTAGTCGACGGACTACAGGAAGCAGACGAACCGGCACCAGCCACGGCAAACGAGGCGCCAGCAGCGACGATCACCGAGGACGGAACCGCAGTTGTTCCTCCCGAGGGAACCGAAGCTTCGCCCAAGGCCGAGGATCAGGGTCTGGTCAGGCCGAACATCGCCGACGCCGAGGCTGCTCGCTCCAGCTACGATCCTGAGAAGGAGACGGAAGGCTACGGCCCTGTCCAGAAGAACTTCGTCGCTGGGTTCCTGTACAGCATTACCCACCCCAACGTTGCTCCTCAGGGCGCAAACGACTGGAGTTGCAAGCCAACCAAGAAGCATCCGAACCCGGTCGTGCTGATCCACGGAACCTGGGAAAATGCGTACGACAACTTCGCTGCTATCTCTCCGGCGCTGAAGGCCGAAGGCTACTGCGTCTTCGCTCTCAACTACGGTGACTCGGACATCAGTCTCCTCGGCCACGTCAAGGCTCTACGGGGCACGGCGTCGGTTGCCAAGAGCGCCAAGGAGATTGCGACCTACGTCGACGCCGTCCGCGACCGGACCGGCGCAGCCAAGGTCGACATCGTCGGACACTCACAGGGCCCACTCGTCACTCGTCAGTACCTCCGGTACGAGGGTGGCGCCAACCCGTCCGACACCAGCAAGAACAAGGTCGACAAGGTTGTCAGCATCGCGGGCACGAACCACGGCACCACGCTCTTGGGCATCGGACAGCTCGGACGCACCATCAACAACCTGGGTCTCAACGTCCTCGGACTCGTCGGCGTTATCGCCGGACCGGCAGCTGCCGATCAGGTCGTCGACTCGCCATTGATCAAGAAGCTCGATGCAGGCGGTGACACCGAGCCCGGTGTCAACTACACCGTTCTCGCTACTCGTTTCGACGAGACCGTGACGCCGTACAAGTCGTCCTTCTTGACGGAAGGTCCCGGAGCCAAGGTCAAGAACGTTCGCCTCCAGACCGGATGTGGACTGGACTTCTCCGATCACCTCTCCATCACTGTTTCGCCGCGCGCAATCGGCATTGTCAAGAACGCTCTCGATCCCAAGGGCTTCCCCGACAAGAAGATTCCGTGCAAGTGGAACGCACCGATCACCGGTGGCTAAATAGTCACTAGCTGATAACAGTGGGCCCGTACCTCGTTTCCGAGTACGGGCCCACTGTCGTTTGTTGCTACGCCAGCTTTGCTGTTCGAGAATGCTTGGCTCTCCGAGATCAGTCCGACTGGCGCGCACTGCGACGGCTGCGTGCTCTGCGAAGGGTGTCGCGTTTTAGCCGCTCCGCCCCGACATCTGCTCACCGTTGCCGATTGCCGTGGCGGGTAACTTCTGTGACGGCTGCGTTATCACTACGGCTGACTTACTGCGATTGGTGCGTTACTGCGAGGGGGCGGAGGCCGCTCTCACATCTGGGTAACGGCCGTTCGATTACCGCCGTCGTACTTGGCGCGGTACATCATGGAGTCTGCAGCTCGGGTGGCTCTGTAGATCATCGCAGGTCCATCGCCCCACAGGGAAGCAGGTGAAGAGAGAATGGATGCTCCGACGCTCACGGTGATGGGAATGCGATCGCTCGAGTTGTGGAGAGTGTCCACCACCTCGGCGACGCGTGCGTCCATCGAATCGGCAGGTGCGGCGAAGACTGCGACGAATTCTTCGCCGCCGGTCCGGGCGACTACACCGTCGGACTGGAACAGCATCGACAGTCGATCGGCTACGCGAACGATCACTTCGTCGCCGCTGTCGTGACCGTAGTAGTCGTTTACTGCTTTGAACCGGTCGATGTCGATCACCAGAACGGTGAGGCTGTGGCCGCGAGCGTGATCGCTGTTCCATAGGTCTTCGGCGGCGTCTTCGAGGCCGCGGCGGTTAAGCAGGTTCGTCAGTGGGTCCAGTAGCGAACGCCGCGCGTCGCGGCCAATTGCCGTCCACGCGATATGCGCGAGTAGTGGAACTGCAGCGATTGTGGCAAGAATTACCAATGTGCAGGCCAGAATGGTTGCTACATCTTCGCCGCCGCTGATGAGTCCACGAACCATCATGGCAATGGTGAATGTGCAACACCACGCCAGATGAGCCAGCATCAATTTTTGGCTGACGAAAAACGTACACAAGCCGCCGGTCAGTACGAAGAGGCTACAACCGACCAAAGTTCCCAATGGCGTGTACAGCACTATCACCGAGGCAGTTCCGACGTCGCCGAAGATTGCGAATGCGATGAAGTCTCGGCGGACGGGCATCGGACCGAAGAACCACCGAATGGTGAGAGCGATCTGCGCGAGCAGCATGAGGCAGATGTACGCCTGGGCACCGAATCCGTCCGCACCCCGAGAGCTGAACAACATCAGTATCGATGCGGTCGCGTAGAGCACAGTCAGTACACCGAAGACGTTCTGCAGCGGCCGCTGTAGGCCACGGGTGGACCTATGAGTAAAGATCCAGTTGTAATCGAAAGGCTGACTGTACCAATCGATCAGCGCGGCTTTTGCGCTGTGAGTCACAGTCCGGCGATGATTGGCGGGGCGGCCGATGTCCGACCGCTGACCGCCGAACTGCGGTCCTATGTCGTCCGTCCCATCCTCCAGCCACTATCCCGAATTTAGCTAAGAGAGTACCCGATAAAACTAGCAATCGGTTTGTTCTGGACGATTTCGTTGCGACGCCATGGAGTTCAACGACCCCGCGATCAGCTCTGCGCGAGGTGTCGTAATCGTCAGACGTTGACCGTTGGCAAATGTCACGAATACCGCAGGTCCGGTGGTGGTTGCGACGGCGTAGTTGCCGCGCCCCTTCACCCGCAACCCCCAGCCGCCGAAGTCTGCGAACGGTTCGACCTCTCGCACCGAGGCTCCAGTGATCTCCTCGATCGAATACTCGAACGCAGCCATGCCGAGGCTCCTGACGTGGATCCCGTCCATGTCGACGACCAGGTCGTAGCGCATCAGCGATAGTGGCAGCACTGCCAGCGGTAGGAAGATGGCGACCGGCCACCAGGATTGCGAGAGCCAACACGTCAACGCGGCCGCTGCGAAAAGAACGCTGAACAGGACGGTGATGGCGATTCGGCCTGCCCCGAGGGGCTCGACGAGTGGCAATTCCTCTTCGGCTCGCGGAAGAGAAGCGGGTGGGGGCCCATCAGCATCGGCGCGCTCTCGGTAGTCACGCAGTAGAGATGCACCGAGTAGTCCGACCGAAAACCCCACGAGAGTACCGATGCCGAGCGCCCAGCCGGGCACCTCCACGGTGCCGACGGATGCGCCGTCGAGTTGCCTGCCGAGTATCGCCAGCTGCAGCACGGTGATGAGACCGACGACGGTCAGGCCGATCATCAGCATCGTGCGACGCATAACCAGAAGTGCCTGTGCAAGCGAGGCAACGGCGCTGCATCCACCGCCGACAAGCACGATGACGATCGCAAGAGTCCATGCACTGGTACTCGGATTCATGAATCCGTCGGGTTCGGTGCCGGACCAGTGCGTCGCGATCTGATCGGGCAGCCGCGAGCGCCAAAGTCGGACAGCGATCACGCCCAATGACGCGGCGGCAATCGGCACCAAGACGCCGAAGATCACACCTGCCGGGTCGAACGCCCTCGTCTTCATGTTGCTGTTCTCAGCTCGGTGCGCACGAGTCCTTGAGGCTGCACGAAATACAGGAGTGGCCGCATCCTCCGGCTTCCTCGCCGGGCGCGGCCTCGACAGGAGCTGCCGCGGCAGCGCGTGCGCCGATGGAACCGCCGATACCGGCGGTGACGAACGCGGCGATGAGGCAGGCGAGCAGGGCGACGATGGCAAAGACGCCCGTCAGCAGCAACCCGGCTGCGCCGCCGACGAGAAGAAGAAGAGCGGCCGCGGCGTTGGTGGGGCCGGCGACCTTGTTGGCCATGACGAAGGTTTCGTCATCGCGCATCGACTCAGCGGTGCGGACCCCGGCCCAGCGGTTGCGCGGCAGTACGCCCGTCAAGCTTGCGGCTGCAACCGCGCCGATCACGAGCGCGAGTACGAACATCAAAAACGACACTACGATCACAGGGTAAGGATACGGCCTCTTTCAAGTTCTCGTACCAGGCGGCCTCGCTCACGCCCTGAGCCGGGAGTGGAGCCTGCAGGAATGACCTTTAAGCTGGCGGGTGTGACCGATCCAGTCGAAGCGCCTTCCGAGTCCGTCCACGAGCATCGATATACCGCGGATGTGGCTGGGCGCATCGAGCAGCAGTGGCAAGATCTGTGGGATGAGCAGGGCATCTTCGACGCCCCTAACCCGGTCGGGTCGCTGAAGGGTGAGGTCCCCGAGGACAAGCTGTTTGTGCAGGATATGTTTCCGTATCCGTCGGGCAGTGGCTTGCACGTCGGGCATCCGCTCGGTTATATCGCCACGGACGTCTTCGCTCGTTTCCACCGCATGCATGGCCGCAACGTGCTGCATGCTCTAGGTTACGACGCTTTCGGGCTTCCGGCAGAGCAGTATGCCGTGCAGACCGGCACGCATCCGCGCAGCACTACCGAGGCCAATATCGTGAACATGCGGCGCCAGTTGCGCCGGCTGGGACTGGGGCATGATCGCCGACGCTCGCTAGCGACGACCGATGTCGACTTCTACCACTGGACGCAGTGGATCTTCTTGCAGATTTTCAATGCCTGGTATGACGTCGATCTGGGCAAGGCGCGTCCGATCTCGGAGTTGGAAGCATCGTTTGCCGATGGTTCGCGCTCGCTGGACGACGGGCGGGAGTGGTCTTCGCTGTCCGTTTCGGAGCGTGCCGGAGTACTGGACGGGTTCCGCCTCGTTTACGAGTCCAACTCGATGGTCAATTGGTGCCCCGGTCTGGGTACCGTGCTGGCCAACGAAGAGGTCACGTCGGATGGTCGCAGTGATCGCGGCAATTTCCCGGTCTTTCGTAAGAACCTGAGGCAGTGGATGATGCGCATTACTGCGTACTCCGATCGCCTCATCGACGACCTCGAATATTTGGACTGGCCCGAGAAGGTCAAGTCGATGCAGCGAAACTGGATCGGCAGATCTCGCGGTGCGCAGGTAACTTTCTCCGGCCCCGCCGATGCCGTCGAGGTGTTCACTACCCGGCCGGACACACTGTTCGGCGCTAGCTACGTAGTCCTTGCGCCCGAACATGAGTTGGTCGACGACTGGGTCGCGTCCGAGTGGCCGGCCGACGTCCCAGCGGTGTGGACCGGTGGGGCCTCGTCGCCCGCGGAGGCAGTGGCTTCTTACCGCGCAGCTATCGCTGCGAAGTCCGATCTCGAGCGTCAGGAAAACAGGGAGAAGACCGGAGTCTTCACGGGCTCCTACGCCGAGAACCCGGTCAATGGCCGGCAGGTTCCGGTGTTCATCGCCGACTACGTTCTCACCGGTTACGGCACCGGGGCGATCATGGCCGTTCCCGGCCATGATCAACGAGACTGGGAATTTGCCCGCAAGTTCGACTTGCCCATTGTCGAGGTCATCTCCGGTGGGGATGTCACCGAGGCCGCGTATACCGGTCAGGGGGCGATGGTAAATTCTGGCTTCCTCGACGGTCTTCCCGTCGACGAGGCCAAGGCTGCCGTCATCGCGCGGTTGGAAGAGCAAGGTAAGGGTCGCGGGACGATTCAGTACAAGTTGCGTGACTGGCTGTTCGCGCGTCAGCGTTATTGGGGCGAGCCGTTCCCGATCGTCTACGACGCGAGCGGCCATGCGCATGCTCTGCCGGAATCCCTTCTGCCGGTTGAGCTTCCGGAGGTCGCAGACTACGCGCCCGTATCCTTCGACTCGAATGACGCCGACTCGGAGCCGTCGCCCCCGCTGGCGAAGGCGAGCGAGTGGGTGAATGTCGAGCTCGACCTGGGGGACGGTCTGCAGACTTACCGCCGCGACACAAACGTCATGCCGCAGTGGGCTGGTAGCTCCTGGTACCAATTGCGATACATCGATCCGACCAACTCCGAGACATTCGCTGATCCCGAGAACGAGAAGTATTGGGTCGGACCGCGTCCGGAGATCCACGGGCCCAACGATCCGGGCGGGGTGGATCTGTACGTCGGCGGCGTCGAGCATGCAGTACTTCACCTGCTGTACTCGCGGTTCTGGCACAAGGTTCTGTTCGATCTGGGCCATGTCAGCTCCAGCGAGCCATACCGCCGCCTGTACAACCAGGGTTACATCCAGGCTTATGCGTTCACCGACGCCCGAGGGGTGTATGTGCCTGCAGAGGAAGTCGAAGAGCGCGACGGTGGGTTCTTTCATCAAGGCGAACCGGTCAACCGTGAGTACGGAAAAATGGGCAAGAGTCTGAAGAACTCGGTCTCCCCCGACGACATCTTCGCCGAATACGGCGCCGACACTCTGCGCTTCTACGAGATGTCGATGGGTCCGCTGGACACTTCACGACCATGGGCGACGAAGGACGTGGTCGGCGCGCACCGATTCCTGCAGCGCGTCTGGCGTCTGGTGCTCGACGAGGAGACCGGCGCAGTTCGCGTCACGGGCGAGAAGCCGACCGAGGCCACGCTGCGTGTTCTGAACCGCGTGATCGACGGTATAGAAGCGGATTACACTGCGCTGCGGGACAATACGGCCGGCGCCAAATTAATCGAGCTGACCAATCACCTCACCAAGGCGTACCCCGACGGCGCTCCTCGTGGCGTAGTCGAACCGCTGGTATTGATGCTCGCGCCCATGGCTCCGCATGTGGCGGAGGAGCTGTGGAAGCGACTCGGTCATGACCGTTCGCTCGCGCACGGACCGTTCCCACGGGTGGACAAGAAGTGGCTCGTCGCCGATACCGTCGACTATCCGATACAGGTCAACGGAAAGGTGCGCAGCCGCATCACTGTGCCTGCCGATTCCACCAATGTCGACGTCGAGAAGCTTGCACTTGCGGAAGAGAAGATCGCGGCCCTGCTCGATGGTGCGGTGCCGACCAAGGTCATCGTCATCCCCGGCCGAATGGTCAACATCGTTGTGAAGTAAGGCCGGCATCCGGTTCGGTTGTGCGCAATTGAACCGAGGTATCGTCGTTGAAACAAGTACAAATTGGCGATTGGGGGATTCGATGAGTCTTGCGCGTGAGATCCAGCTGGTGGTGCCCATCTTCTGGTTGGGGATGGTCGCTGCAATTTCTTTCATCGAAGCCCCGGTAAAGTTTCGAGCCCCGGGGGTGACACTGGCGATCGGTCTCGGCATCGGTCGTAAAGTGTTCGCGGCGTTGAACTTCGTCGAGGTGGTGCTTGCCGTTGTGTTGTCGATCGCGTGGCCGTTCGCGAACACGTCAGGGTGGGAGCTGCTCGTGCCCGTCCTTGTAGTGTTACTGGTCCAGGTGGCTGTCGTTCGCCCACCGCTGACCAAGCGATCCAACCGAATACTCGCCGGGGAAGATCTTCCGCGCTCGAGAATCCACTTGGTATACATCGCACTCGAAGTAATCAAGGTGGGTCTGCTGGTTGCCCTGACCGTCGGTCTTCTCGGACAGATCTAGCTTTCTCATCCGGCTCATCCGACACACAAAATGACAAATTCACGCCTATGCAGGGAACTAAATATTTCCGGGCATAGGCGTGAATTTTGTAAGTATCAACGCTTGCGTTTGGAGACTAATTCGGTCGACTCGCGACTCTTTTCGCGCTTTTCAGCGCGGCGCTCCTTGATGCTCTGCGAGGGTTTTTTGAGGTTTCGACCCGGTGTCTTCTCGGCCATTGACGCTCCCTTTTCGAAGTGGCAACCACGAACTGATACCGACCATACCCAGTAAATAAAATAAAGCCAGTCGCGGGTTTTTGTTCGCTGGTAGCTTTTACGAGGCGGGGAGTTTCGCGACGGTCAGCAACACGGAGGAAGTCTCGATCGCTTCGAGTGCATGGCGACAATCGGGCACGATGATCAGGTCTCCGGCGGAGCCTTCCCAGGCATTTTCTCCTGCTGTGAGACGGACACGGCCGTGCAGAACGTGGACAGTGGCTTCACCCGGATTTTCGTGTTCGCGAAGAACTTGACCCGCGATGAGCGCGATCATTGTTTGGCGCAGAACGTGCTCGTGGCCACCGTAAACAGTGTGGGCACTGCGTCCACTGTTTGCCCGCTCGGCGGTTCCGAGTTGCTGGCGAGCCAATGCTGTCAAAGATATCTTTTCCACTTGAATCATTCTCCCTAATAGATGGATCGACATTTACATGGTCTGCGGCTAACCGAACACTTTATGAT
The DNA here is from genome assembly GCA_038242295.1 of Mycobacteriales bacterium. Classification (GTDB taxonomy): domain Bacteria; phylum Actinomycetota; class Actinomycetes; order Mycobacteriales; family Mycobacteriaceae; genus Rhodococcoides. The sequence continues at coordinate 18,146 of JBBSSG010000030.1, forward strand.
CTTGGTGATATCCGCCGAAATCACCATCGATATTCTCGAAGCACGCAACGAACTCGATACTTTTGATCATTGTGATCTGTTTGAGGCCGCTGGCCGACTGCATCGAGGTCGCCCACGTGAACGGATCGACGACGTCTCCACCCGGTGTCAATTGCGTACGAGAGCTCAGGCCACTTGCCCGTGGCATCCGCGACGGCGGTGTCAGCGGCTCAGTCGAATCAGCCAAAATTTACACGTCCAAACCTTGCGAGGCGCAGCTACTTCCGAATCCCCTCGATGGCTTCACCCTAGACGTTCGGGGGCAGTCGATGTGTGCGCGACCGAGGCGAACTGTGGTGCCGGTTCCCACCGGCATAAGACCTAGCGAAGTGGTGTGCGGTCGGTGACACCGATCAGAGGGAAAGCCGGAAATACGTTTACGGGCCCGTCCGACGATCTTGTTCCCACGCTCTGAAACTTGCTGGCCTCAGATCCTTGCAGGCTGCAATGCCAGAGCTACTATGAGAATTGGCGCCGCAGAGTTTCTCGATTGAGGGCCGCACTGGTGACGAGGATGTGGGCCGGTGACCAGTCGGGCCATCAACGTGGCCCAGATTGGAGTGGTGCTTGATGATTCGCAGTCTGCTGGTCGGTGTACCCATCCTGCTTGCCATCGTATCGGTAGTTGCGACGGTGTACGGATCTCTCGCATGGGTCTTCCTGGCGGTCCTCTTCACGGTGATTGCCGTGATCGGCGTGTACGACCTAGTTCAGAGGCGCCACTCGGTGCTGCGAAACTACCCGGTGCTCGGCCACATGCGGTACCTCCTCGAGATGATTCGCCCCGAACTGCAGCAGTACTTTATCGAGAGCAACTTCGACGGCCGCCCTTTTGATCGGGACAAGAGATCACTGATCTACGAGCGCGCCAAGGGAACCGCAGCCGAGCTCTCCTTCGGTACCGAGCGTGACATCGATCAACCCGGCTACGAGTATCTCGTTCACTCAACCGCTCCGGTCGACATTCCGAATGACCCTCCGCGGGTGCGTGTCGGCGGACCGGATTGCACACAGCCCTACGACATGGCGTTGCTGAACGTCTCCTCCATGAGCTTCGGCGCGCTCTCGGCAAATGCATTGAAGGCGCTCAATGGAGGCGCCGAGCGAGGTGGATTCGCACATGACACCGGTGAGGGCGGCTTGACGCCGTATCACCTCGGCGGCGCGGACGTCGTGTGGGAGATCGGTACGGGTTATTTCGGTTGTCGGACCGAGAGCGGCCGATTCGATCCGGATCAGTTTGCCGAGAAGGTTTCCGACGATCGGGTGAAGTGCGTGTCGCTCAAGCTCAGTCAGGGAGCCAAGCCTGGGATCGGCGGCGTGCTGCCGGCCGCGAAGGTCAGCGCCGAGATTGCTGAGTATCGAGGTGTCCCCCAGGGCGTGAAATGTGTCAGCCCCGCAGCGCACCAGGAGTTCTCCACCCCGCGCGGTCTGATCCGGTTCATCGCCCGGATGCGTGAGCTCGCCGGCGGCAAACCAGTCGGGTTCAAACTGTGCGTCGGCTCGCGAATAGACGTCCTAGCGATCTGCAAGGCGATGCTCGACGAGAACATCACACCCGACTTCATCATCGTCGACGGCGCCGAAGGCGGGACTGCCGCAGCGCCGCTGGAGTACGAGGACCACATCGGTCTCCCGTTGACCGATGGGTTGATGACTGTGCACAACGCGTTGGTCGGTTGCGGACTACGTACAAGGATTCGCATCGGGGCCAGCGGCAAGGTCGCCACTGGAGCCGACATCGTCAAGCGGCTGATTCAGGGCGCCGACTACACCAACTCCGCCCGCGCAATGATGATGGCCGTGGGTTGCATCCAGTCGCAGCTGTGCCACACCAACAAGTGCCCGGTGGGGGTGGCTACCCAAGACCCGAACCGGACTCGGGCGCTCGACGTCGAGGACAAGACCACCAGGGCCTTCCGATATCAGCAGGCCACTGTTGCCCAAGCGGTCAAAATCATGGCGTCGATGGGGGTCAGTGAGCCGTCCGGTGTCACTCCGCACATGCTGCGGAAGCGAATTGATCCGATTGTCCAGCGGTCGTACGCGGAGATATTCGAGTGGCTCACCCCAGCCGCGTTGCTCGTTGATCCGCCCGCGTCCTGGGCAGAGGACTGGAAAGCTGCCGATCCCGACAGCTTCACCCCTACCTCGTGGCATCAGTACCTTTGACCGTCGCCACGCCTCCGAACCGTAGTTGAGGAAGTGCGTCATGGCCGACATCACCAGCACCATTGCACCGCTCTCGCAGACCTGGGCGTAACCCAGATTTGGGTTCGCCATGACGAGGAGGCAGCGGCGTTCGCCGCCGGTGCGCAGGCGCAACTGACCGGCATGCTGGGCGTGTGCACGGGAACCTCGGCCCCGGTTCATTGCATCTGATCAATGGGGTCTACGACGCGAAGAAGTCGCACGCGCCGGTCCTCGCAATTTGTGGTCAGGAGGCATTTCAGATCGGAGGGGTGCGGCAGTCGGCGATGTAGTCGTCGAAGCCCCAGGTACGTAGAAACTTTTGTGCAGCGTCCACACCGTCGTCGTAAAGCGTTCGAGACTGAGCTGCGGTGATGTCGAAATCTACGGCGCTGACCCCCTCGGTCGGGACGAATACGGTGCGCCGCACTGTGCAAGGGGAATCCACGTAGGCCGAATCCTGGTTGGTGAACAAGGTGTCGATCGCGGCGATACCGAGCGCCAGCGGTCCGCGCACGTGGTGGGTGGCCGGTGGGATTCCTGGTCGCGCCGACAGCCGCACGCCGAACGTCGGCCAGCGCGGCGCTCGGGTGTCGGTCCGGTCGAACAATCCGATGGGGAAGCCGGAGAGCAATCCGCCGTCGACCCACGTGGCGCCCGCAACTCGGATCGGCCTGAATAGAAACGGGATCGACGCAGACGCCCGCACCGCGCGGGCGACCGGGAAGGTATCTGGGTCGACGCCGTACATGGGTAGGTCCCACGGAATTTTGACCAGCCTGCGGCGCGACAAGTCGCTGGCCGTCACTACCAGCGAGTATGCGTAACTCAGCGGTTCCTCGCCGGTGCGCAAGTCACCGAAAGTATGCACCCCGAACTCGGCAAGGGTGTCGGTGAGGAGGTCTTCGAGGTAGTCGCCCTTGTAGAGCCCGTCGCTGGTGAGCAATGAGAGGACACCGCCGATGAGTGGCAGACGCCCGAGCAGGGAGGGGTCGGAAAGTTTGCGGTAGTCGATTCGCTGCGCGATCTGGTGCAACCGGGTCAGCGGCTGATCGGCGTGCTGAATCGCAGCCACCAATGCGGCGACGATGGCGCCCGCACTGGACCCGGCGACACGCGGAAAACGATAGCCCGCCTCGGCGAGCACATCGACAGCCCCGACGAGGCCGATGCCCTTCACCCCGCCGCCCGCACAGACCAGATCCGCCTGACGCGCCGCTGTCGTCACCGCCCCAACGCTACACGCGAACAACACTGATCGGAATGGCTCACGCCCCGTGGCGAGTTCAGATGTAGCTGTTCACCAGCGGACCGACCAGCGCGAATGCTGCGGCGTCGGGCACCAGGTACTTCGAGACGTTCCCGCTCACGAACGGATGCCATGCGGGTCCTGCGTCAGAGCCTTCCGCCGAAACGATAAGGGCGTTGCCGACGTAGACGCCGGGAAAGTGTCGGCTTGCCAGCGCCTCATTGTGGGTGGCGACGGCGAGCAGTTCCTCGGCGCGGCTTCGATCGATGTCGTCCCCCATCGCGGCGAGCAGTTCGTTCTGCTGTTCGTCAGGGTTGCTGACCGCGCATGGTCGTAGTGGATCGCTTCCGAGCAGCGTCAGGCTCTCCACTGCGACGCCGCGTCCTTGCAGTTCGACGGCGACTGCGTGGGCGAGGAGTCCCCCGAGCGAAAGTCCGAGCAGGTGAATCGGTCCGCCTCGGTGTACCGCGAGAATGTCGTCTGCGTAGTGGGCCGCGAGCGCGGTCAGCGATACCGAACGCTCACCGGTCATGGGCGCCTGAACCCCGTAGATGGGGTGATCGTCGTCGATATGTGCAGCCAGCGCCGCATAGCAGGAGGCAAGGCCGTCGATCGGATGAATACAGAAGACGGGAGCCTGTGTGCCGGTGGCGCGGATCGGCAGGATGGTCGGGACCGAATAATCAGAGGTGCGCCGATCGGCGACGTTCGTGAACGAGCGGTGCGTCAAATCATTGATGACAGTCATGCCGAGCCTCCGGGATCGAGTCCGTGTTGTTCAGGCGTGTGCGAACTGCCCGATTCAGTTCGTGTGCGCCGATGACGAGTATGTCGCGCGAGGAGGCGCAGATGTTACCTGCGTCTCAACTTCAACTAGTCCATCACAATCATCAGCCGATCGCACTAGTGAATGATCACAAACAAATCTTTCGCCCCGAGCTCGTGACCTGGATTGATCCGTTCGGTCTGAATAACACCGTGGTAATTCGCGATTCGTCGGTTGGCGCTGAAACTTTGAGCCACGCTGGCGAACCCGACGCCGGAAGTCTGGCCTGTTGTTCGGCAATTTATCTGGCTACGTTCTCGAGAATGCCGACGACGGCGGGCGGGAGGTAGCGCCGGGACGGGGTTTTGTCGTCATACTGCAGGGCATGGCTATCGATCCACGTGGAAGAGATTTGAAGCGCTACCTGGAGGAAGACAACGACGGGCCGGTGGTGATGCTCAATCTTCTTCGTTTTGCAGACGGCGGACGTGAGCAGTACGACAGGTACGCCCAGGCACTGAACGAGACGTTTCTGCCGCGATATGGAGCAGAGGTGCTGTATGCAGGAGATGGTTCTACGGCGCTCGTTGCTGACGACGGCCAGGCTTGGGATGCGGTTCTACTCGTGAAGTACCCGTCGCGGAAGGCGTTCAGCGACATGGTCGCGGACCCGGAATACCAGCAGGTGACGTCGCTGCGTACCGAAGCGTTGCGGGAAGCGGTTCTGCAGGCCACCGTTCCCTGGACCTGAGGTGGCGGCTACCACGGCTTGAGCATGATCTCCGTCGGATGTGCATCGGACGGGGTGTCGACGGCATTGCGGACAGCCCGCGCGACGGTGTCTGCCTGCAGGTACTTCGAACCGTCGTAGTTTCCGCCCTCATGCTCGACGATCGCGCGCTGCATGTCGGTGTCGATTCTCCCGGGGTGGATGGATGTCACTCGCAAAGACGGTTCTTCCTGCCGCAGCGCTTCGCCGAATGCTCGCAGGGCGAACTTCGACGCCGCGTAGCCGCCCCAGCCGGGATTGGCGCGAATCCCAGCACCCGAATTGATCAGCACGACGTGCCCGCCGGAGCGACGCAGGGCAGGCAGCAGTGCCTGCGTCAATGACACCACCGCAAGCACATTGCTCTCGTACTGCGTTCGCCAATCCTCGATCGAGGATTGCCCGACGGTTCCCAGGGACGCGACGCCCGCGTTGTGGATCAGAACATCCAGCGACTCGATGCCCTCTACCGATCTCGACACTGCTTCGTGGTCGGTCAGATCCACGGGCCAGGCCTTCGAACCGTCGAGTTCCGACGCGATGGAGGCGAGCGATTCGGGCGATCGACCACCGAGATACACGTGATGGTCGGCTGCGAGTTGCCGGGCTATCGCTGCACCGAGGCCTCTGCTTGCTCCGGTAACGAGTGCGGTTCGAGTCATGTGTCCAGGCTAGCTACCAGATCATTCCTGCTTGGGCAGCCATCGTCATCGTCGTGTTCCCGCCGTCGAGGGACTCCCGGATAATGTCCGCGTGCCCGGCGTGCTGGGCGCACTCTCGCAGGATGTGGAGCAGTGTGTAGCGGGCGGATTGCCAGGTACGTTCGGGAGCCCACGGCGCCGTCGGGAGCGGAACTTGGGCGTCGAGGTCCATGTCGGCGACGGCAGCCTCGGTGGCTGCAGCAACAAGTTTGTACTGTTCGAGGAGACCCGCGACGTTCTGGCCGGGTGCGAGTGCGTATTCGGTGACCATCCGCGACATGTCGAACTCGGCCGTCTCGTCCATGGCGGCGATAACCTCGATCCAGTGGCGTTCATTGCTGATCACGTGGTTCAGTAGCCCGCCGAGGGTGAGTTCACTGACTGTCGTGCGCGCTCTGGCCTGTTCGTCGGTGACCCCTCGAACCGTGATCGAGAAGTTCTTGCGCTGATCCGCGAGCATTCGCAGAATGTCTGTCTTCTCACCGTTGAGTGGCATGTTGTAGCTCCTTCGTTGCTGGTGAACAAGACGTTAGAAGCAGCTGCGGACACCTTCGGTCCTCGATCCAACTGGGCTATCTGTGCGCTGAAATGCGAAACAGACGCAAACTAGAGGCTATGGGCGACCGCGGATTCACTTCGACTCAGTTGGCTGCGCGGGCTGCCTATCTGTTGCGCAGCAATGATCTCGGCGCAATGACCAGTGCCGCGCCTCGGCTGTACCCCCACATGTGGAGTTGGGATGCGGCGTTCGTCGCGGTCGGGTTGGCGCCCCTGAGTGTCGAGCGAGCGGTCGTCGAAATGGATACCCTTCTGGCCGCTCAGTGGAAGAACGGCATGATTCCGCACATCGTCTTTGCCAGTGGTGTCGACGGCTACTTCCCTGGACCGGCCCGATGGCAGACGAGCGAGCTGGCGGTGCACGCCCCGCTGGGCCCGCAAACGTCGGGCATCACGCAGCCGCCGGTGCATGCGATCGCGGTCCAGCGGATTCTTGATCATTCGCGTCGGCACGGCCGCACGACGCGAGTCGTCGCGGAGGAATTTCTCGACCGGCGGTGGGACAACCTGGTCAGGTGGCACCGGTGGCTCGCCGAGGCGCGCGACATCGAGAACAACGGACGCATCACGCTGTATCACGGCTGGGAATCGGGGATGGATAATTCGCCGCGGTGGGACATGGCGTACGCCAACGTCAACGTCAGGGAGATGCCGCCCTTCACGCGCAAGGACGACGCCGTCATCACCGACCCGACGCAACGGCCCACCAATGACGAATACGACCGTTATATCTGGCTCGTCGAGGAGATGAAACAGGTAAGCTACGACGATTCGGCGCTGTCGGAGAAGATGAGCTTCGCGGTGGAGGACGTTTTCGTCAGCGCCATTTTCGCGATGGCCTGCGAGGTGTTGGCGACCATCGGCGAGGAACATTCCAAGCCGAGCTCGGACGTCCGGGAGCTCCGCGGCTGGGCCGATAAGTTTCGCGCAGGCGTCATCTCGACCACCGATGGGCGATCGGGCGCCGCGCGAGATTACGACCTGCGCGCGCAGCGATGGATCGATACCGACACCATCGCGATGTTCGCTCCATTGCTGTGCGGCGGACTTTCGCGTGAACAGGAACGCAACTTGCTGACGGTGTTCGAGGGCGAGAGATTCTGCGGCCACCCGGACCTGCGTTACGCGGTCCCGCCGTCGACGTCGCCGGTCTCGAAAGACTTTCGGCCCCGTGAGTATTGGCGCGGTCCGGTATGGCCGGTCATCACCTGGTTGTTGTCGTGGTCGTTCGCTCGACGAGGGTGGGCCGAGAGATCGTCGATCCTGCGGGAGGAAGGCCTGCGCCAGGCAAGCGACGGAACTTTCGCCGAGTACTACGAGCCGTTCACGGGCGAACCCCTCGGCAGTATGCAGCAGTCCTGGACGGCGGCGGCCGTCTTGGACTGGCTCGGTTAGGGATTCACCGGAAAACACTGTGACGATTCACCATCGAACATGCGTGTTCGGGTACTACTGTCAGCCGGGTGGCCATGAAACGCAGTGTTGCTTCTCTCCTGCTCGCCGGCGCCCTCGTGTGCGGTTTGCCCGCCGTGGCGTCGGCCAATCCCCAAGGGCCTGATGTGTCCTCGTGGCAGCACATCGACGGGACGGGAATCAACTGGCACAAGGTGCGCCAGTCGGGGCATGCCTTCGCAATGGTGAAGGCGACGGAGGGTTTGAATTACGTCAACCCGTTCTTCGTTCAAGACTGCGTTGTCATGCGGGTCGCCGGTGTTGCGCGCGGCGCGTATCACTATGCGGACGTGAGGCTTTCGCCCGAAGCACAGGCCGCCTACTACTCGACCGTCGTGCTCGGAATCAACGGACCAGGAGACATGCCTCCCGTCCTCGATCTCGAGGATTCGAGAGGCCTGCCGCCCGCTCAGCTGATCGATTGGACGCATCGCTACCTCAACACGGTTCAGGCGCTGACCGGCCGTCAGCCGATCATCTACACGTACCCGACCTTCTGGCGTACCGCGATGGCTGACACTCACGAGTTCAATCACTACCCACTGTGGATCGCCGACTACAACGGCAAGGACGCACCCGGCCCACTGCCCGGCGGCTGGTCGCACTGGATGTTCTGGCAGTACACCGACAATGGCCGGATTGCGGGCATCGACGCCCCTACCGACATCAATCACTACAGTGGATCCGGCGGGGATATCCGCCAGCTCGCGCGCTGGTAGAAAGAGTCCGCGAACTCAGGCCCAGTTCTCGGCCTTCGTCAGACAGAATGGGTGGCCGGCGGGGTCGAATAGCACCCGCCATGTTTCACCCGGTTGATTCTCGGGCAGCCGAGCTCCCAGTCCGACCGCCTTGCCAGCAGCTTCGTCAAGGTCCGCAACGGCCAGGTCGAAGTGAAACTGTTTACTACCGTTCATATTCGGCCATTCCGGAGCGACATAGTTCTCGACGCGGCCGAACCCGAGCGCATTGCTCGGCCCCTGGAGCATCGCGTAGTCCTTTTCGGCGTGAACAACACTCCATCCCAGCAGTGCAGACCAGAAACTCGCGCTGGCCTCTGGGTCGGCGCAGTCCAGGGTGACCATCTTCAGTGTTGCTATCGGCATTTCGGTCATGTGATCTCTCCTCCGCAAGTGTCAGTCCAGACTCCTAGACTCACGGCGTGGTGGATAGGAAAAACGCGACAGCAACACACGCGGGCGTCTTGCGACCTGACCAGTTGGCGCAGTACGTAGACCTCACGCGTCTGCCGTGTGCGCCGTCCCTACAGCCGTGGGTCGAGAACTACTGGATGTTGCGCTGGAAGTTGCCATCCGAGATGTCCTATCTCAGTTCGACGCTGCCCCACCCCGCATGCACATTGAGCGTCGAGCGCGGTCATACGCGCGCCGGCGTCACCGATCCCGTCGTGGTGACCGGGGTGCTGACCCGTCGCTTCGACGTCACCCTTGCCGAGAAGGGCTGGGTTTTCGGCGTCAAGTTCCGGCCAGGTGGCTACGCGAGTTTGACCGGGACCACAGCTCGGACTCTGCGCGACGTATCGGTCGCGCCGCCCAACGCATTTCGGGAGGATACTGTCGCCGCGCTCGCCCGGTTAGGCCCGCAGGACGATCCGGACCACTGCCGGGCCGTCGTCGACTCAGCTCTGAAACCGTACGAGAGACCCGTCGAAGACGACTACGCGACGGTGCTGGATATCGTGTCGACGATGCTCGACGACCGACAGCTTGTACGGGTCGGTCAGGTCGAGGAGAGGTGTGGGATAGGCACTCGCCGACTCCAGCGACTGTTCGAGCGCTACATCGGGGCGACCCCCAAATGGGTTCTCGCGCGGTATCGCATTCACGACGCGGTCAGCGACCTCGACAACGGGTATTCCGGGACGCTGGCCGATCTGGCGGCTCGGTACGGTTGGTTCGACCAAGCACACTTCACACGCGAGTTTTCTGAACTGGTCGGTGTCCCGCCCAGTGCCTACCACCGCTGAACAAGCGCTGGTAGGCACTGGAC
>JBBSSG010000031.1:0-27230 GCA_038242295.1 Mycobacteriales bacterium
CATGGCAGTTGTCGTGTTGTTCGGTTCCGAGACCGGCACGGCGGAGGAAGTCGCGGATAAGATTGCCGAGGTTCTCGATGATCACGACGCCGAAGTACGCGACATGCTCGAGTACGAGGTCTCGGATATCGACACCGACGATTTCCACGTCATCATCTGCTCGACCTACGGGGACGGTGAGCTTCCCACCGGGGCTGAGCCGTTCTACGACGCGTTGGTCGAGGATGCTCCCGATCTGACGGGGCTGAGGTTCGCAATGTTCGGGCTCGGCGACAAGATCTACGAGGCCACGTTCAATCGTGGTGGCGAGATTATGGCCGAAAAGCTCCGCGAACTCGGTGCGGTCCAGGTCGGAGAGCACGCTCGACACGACAGCTCATCGAACATCAAGCCGAAAGCACAAGCTGCGGACTGGGCGCGTGAGATCACCCATCTGATGGCGGGCTGACCGGGGACCACAGCTCGGCCAACGATGTCCCCACCTCGGTCAACAAACGTCGAACCAGGGGCAAGCCGATCCCGATGACGCTGGACGGATCTCCCTCGATGCGGTCGACGAACCACCCACCGAGGCCGTCCAGCGTGAAAGCTCCGGCTACCTCCAACGGCTCGCCCGAGGCAAAATATGCTTCCAGATCTTCCTCGGACGGGTGGGCGAAGTGCACGGTCGTTGTGCTGCTTGCGGCCGCGACGGCAACAGGACGGCCGCCCGCGACGCGTATGACCGCGTGTCCGGTGAGAAGTTCGCCGCTATGCCCGGCCATGCGTGCCCACCTTTCGCGGGCGAGGTCGACGGTGTGCGGCTTTCCTTGAAGCTCGCCACCGATGGAGAGCATCGAGTCGCATCCGACCACGACGGCATCGTCGAACTCCGCGAGCACCGCTTCTGATTTCGCGCGGGCCAGCGCCACGACGACTTCCTCGGGTGCCGGAGAGTCGCCCAGCGCGGCTGTCAGCGCATCTTCGTCCACTCCGGATACTCGCACCACCGGTTCGACCCCTGCGGCGCGCAGAACGCTCAAACGCGCCGGAGAAGCAGAAGCCAGAACGAAGGTCGGCACTGTCGGAGCTAGTAGCGCCGCGAGGCCGCGAACGAGTACGGCGAGAACGGTGCATGGACCCGGTGCATGGTCGCCGGGGTTCCCCACAACTCTGGGGGACGATTGTCGGCTGCCGGTGTCGCGGCTGAAGCGGCAGCAGTCAGTACCGTTACCAGAGCAGCAATGTCCTCATCGGAAGGGTTTCCCTTCACAATGCGGATTGCGTCACGCAATTGAGACGACGTTGTCTTCTCTGGTGCTGGTTCCACGAGTGGCGCACTTTCCGTCGCCTCATTGTCCTCACGAGCACACTGATGCAACATTGTTTCCTCGTCGATGTCCGCTGTTGCTGCGCTGGCACTCATAGTGGGATGTTTCCGTGCTTCTTCGGGGGCAAACTGACTTGCTTGCGCTCGAGCAGACGCAACGCGGAAACAATCTGACCGCGGGTGTGGCTCGGCGGAATGACTGCGTCGAGGTAGCCACGTTCGGCTGCGACGTAAGGGTTGACGAGGGTGTCCTCATATTCCTGCTGCAACTTCAAGCGCAACGCATCGACGTCTTCGCCCTTCTTCGCTGCTTCGAGAAGCTGCTTGCGGTAGACGAAGCCGACCGCTCCGGAGGCTCCCATCACGGCAATCTGTGCCGTGGGCCAAGCCAGGTTGACGTCGGCGCCCATGTGCTTGGACCCCATGACGTCGTACGCGCCGCCGTAGGCCTTGCGGGTGATGACGGTGATCTTTCCAACAGTGGCTTCGCCGTAGGCGTAGAGCAGCTTGGCGCCGCGACGAATGATGCCGTTGAACTCCTGGCCGGTACCGGGCAGGAATCCGGGTACGTCGACGAGGGTGATGATCGGGATATTGAAGCAGTCGCAGGTCCGGACGAAGCGAGCCGCCTTCTCCGATGCGTCGATATCGAGCGTGCCGGCGAACTGGGTGGGCTGATTGGCGACGATTCCCACCGAGCGGCCGTCGATGCGTCCGTAGCCGACGATGATGTTGCGAGCGCGGCCTTCTTGAACCTCGAGAAACTCGTCGTCGTCGAGAATCCGGCGGATGACCTCGTGCATGTCATAGGGGGTGTTCGGCGAATCGGGGATCAAGGTGTCCAGTTCGAGGTCCTCGGCAGTGAGGTTGTCCTCGATCGCTCCGGAGATCGGGTCCGATGGAATCGTGCGCGGCGCTTCGGCCCGGTTGTTCGACGGTAGGTAGCCGAGCAGGTCGCGAACGTAATCTAATGCGTCCTGTTCGCCGGAGGCCACGTAGTGCGCCACACCGGACTTCTCCATATGCGTCGTCGCGCCGCCGAGCTCTTCCATGGTGACGTTCTCACCGGTGACGGTCTTGATGACGTCGGGCCCGGTGACGAACATCTGCGACGTGCCGTCCACCATGACGACGAAGTCGGTCAGGGCAGGGGAGTAGACGTGGCCACCGGCAGCAGGGCCCATGACCAGGGAAATTTGGGGGATAACACCGGAAGCCAGGACGTTGCGGTGGAAGATCTCACCGTACAGTCCGAGCGAAACGACGCCTTCCTGAATTCGGGCACCGGCGCCCTCATTGATGCCGACGAGGGGGCGGCCGGTCTTGATGGCGAGGTCCATGACCTTGACTATCTTTTCGCCGTAGATTTCACCCAACGACCCGCCGAAGACGGTCGCGTCCTGGGAGAAGATGCAAACGTCGCGGCCGTCGATGGTGCCGTAGCCGGTGACCACGCCGTCGCCGAGGGGACGGTTTTCGGCGAGACCGAAGTTCACGCTGCGGTGGCGAGCGAGTGCGTCCATTTCCACGAACGAGCCCTCGTCGAGCAGTGCGGTGATTCGTTCGCGAGCGGTCAGCTTGCCTTTGGCGTGCACCTTCTCGATGGCGGCTTCGCCGGAGGGTGCAATTGCCGCCTCGCGTCGGCTACGCAGGTCGGCGAGCTTTCCCGCCGTCGTGTGAATGTCGGGTTTTTGGGCCGAATCCTGCGAAGTCGAATCCTGAACACTGGTCATGAGAAAACACTTTAACCACGAGCGTCATATCTGCCGGGACCCAGGGGCGCGTTGGGAGGCTCCAGGCCAAGGCTACTGACGAGTACCCAGTCGGTGGGTTCTCGGGTCGAGCGATCGATGAACATATGCTCTTGAGCCATGTGGACAAACCTCGACCGCCCCCCGCTCGACGTCGTTGCACTCCGACGGGCGCTTGTCGACGGGCCGCAAGCTTCCTGGTCCAGACTCGATGTCGTCGAAGAAACGGGCTCGACCAACGCCGACCTCATCGCCGGCGCGGCGAGTTTTGCGGACCGAACGGCGCTCGTTGCCGAGCATCAGGCACGTGGCAAAGGCCGTCACTCCAGGTCTTTCACCGGCCCACCCAGTTCGCAACTTTTGGCGTCGGTACTCCTGAAGTTTCCAGGAATCGACCCCGCCGTCCTCGGTTGGCTTCCGCTGTTGACCGGAGTGGCGGTCGTCGACGCGCTCCGAACGGTCGCGTCGGTCGATGCGGCGCTCAAATGGCCCAACGACGTCCTGATCGAAGGCCGCAAAGTCGCCGGCATCCTCGCCGAGGTGGCAGCGCACGGATCGACGCCGTCTGTTGTCGTGGGCATCGGACTGAACGTGTCGATGACCCGAGCAGAATTGCCGGTTGCTACCGCCACATCGTTGGTCCTGGAAAATGCTGCCGTCAGCGATCGGGACACCTTGCTCCGAGCAATTCTTCGTGGGATCGGCGCCGACGTCGATTCCTGGCAGAACACTGGGTGGAACACCGACCAGCTTGCACAGCGGTATCGCGAACGCTGCGATACCGTGGGTCGCCGGGTGCGGGTCGAAATGCCAGGTGGCAAAGAACTTCTCGGTGAAGCAACCAATGTCGACGAGCAGGGGCGCATCGTGGTTCGTGACGATGCAACCGGCAACAATATTGCGATAGCGGCCGGTGACGTGACCCACCTGCGTGCCATCGATCCGCCATCTCACTCACCCTCTACCCAAAAGTAGTCGGCCCGGCGTCACTCACCCGCGAACCTTTCCGTAGACGTGGCAGGATCGCCTCACACAGTCTAAGGATCCACCGAGGAGTAAGACGGATGGCCTATCCGCAGGACGCACTGGCAGAGGAAGAAGAACTGCTGCTTCATCGCCATCCACATTGGAAAATGTTGGTGTTCCCCGCATTCACGTTCATCGTGGCTACCGCAGTGGCCGGATTCTTGATCGGACTCACTTCGACTCGCTTGGAGGGATCGAGTTCCTCGGTTGCCCTGATCGTCATCGCCGCCGTGTGGGTGATCGTAATCGGCTGGCGGTGTGCGGCCCCGCTCATCAGTTGGAAATGCACACACTTCATCGTGACGGACCGTCGGGTTCTCATACGGCAGGGCGTCATTACCCATTCCGGCATCGACATCCCGATGGGACGGATTTCGAACGTTCAATTCCGTCACGGCCTGCTCGACCGGATGCTGGGGACCGGCACGCTCATCATCGCCTCGGCGTCGGACGATCCCCTCGAGTTCGACGACATTCCGAATGTTCAGCGCGTGCATTCACTGCTTTACCAGCAGGTTTTCGACGCTATGGAGACCAGGCGTGACCGCTGGGACGACCTCGACGACGCAGATCCACATGCCGGTGACATCTCCGACCATTCGCGCCGCGGATGGCGCGTCGGGAAACGCCGTTGATCGCAGCAATTTCACAGAATCGAACCGTAGGCTGACGTCGTGACCGAAGTACTGCTCGCTGAAGACGATGAAGCAATTGCCGCACCCCTTTCACGCGCCCTCGGGCGAGAGGGATACACGGTGACGGTCGAGCACACCGGACCCGCGGCACTCCAGCGGGCGCTCGAGGGCAACTTCGATCTCCTCATTCTCGATCTCGGGTTGCCGGGCATGGATGGACTGGAAGTCTGTCGACAAGTTCGAGCCGACAGTTCCGAGTTGGCAGTGCTGATGCTCACCGCACGAACAGACGAAGTGGATTTTGTAGTCGGACTCGACGCGGGCGCCGATGATTACGTCGGCAAACCGTTCCGACTCGCCGAATTGATGGCCCGGGCGCGTGCGCTCCTCCGACGAAGCGGCCCTGGTGAGGATTCACCGATCGAGGTAGGTGGCATACGGCTCGACCCAGCCGCCCGTCGCGTCCTGGTCAACGGCGTCGAGGTCACTTTGGCCAACAAGGAGTACGAACTACTCAAGGTGCTGCTCGATCATGCGGGGCAGGTTGTGTCGCGCGAAACAATTCTCCGCGAGGTGTGGGGGGACGCCGAACTACGCGGCTCCAAAACCCTCGACATGCACATGTCGTGGCTGCGCCGCAAGATCGGAGACGAGGGGTCCATCGCCGAGCGTCGGATTGCTACGGTCCGCGGTGTCGGGTTCCGAATCAACAGCGACTAGTCGGGTCGATGCGCCGCCGCATACTTCAGTCGATCCTGGCCGTCGTCATCCTCACTGCGTTACTTCTCGGTCTGCCGCTGATGTACACCGCTTGGTTGTGGGTCGAGGGCTTCACCCGAGATGACTTGCAGCGCAGGCTCGATCGAATGGCATCGGAAATTATTTCACAGGAAGGCGACACCGGGTTGGTCGACGGAGACCTGGACCGGGGGTCCCTCAGACTCGCGATCCCAGACTCGGGCCGCCTGATCGTGGTCTTTCCCACTCGTGAGGACGCAGCTTCACGCATCGACATCGGCGAAGCGTTCGTGCCGCAGCCCTTGGTCGAGTCGTTGTCGATGGGGACGTCCGGGTCGCTGCGTCTCGAAGTGCCCTCGGACGAGATGCGCAGCTTGCAGCGTCAAGCGGTCGGCGCTGTCGGACTCGTGGTGCTTGCAGCGATACTCGCGGGTACCGCGGTGGCAGTGCTCACTGCCAAAAGGCTCGCCGACCCGCTCCAGGACGTAGCACGACGTGCCGCCAGGCTGGCGGAAGGCGACTTCAGGCCCGATCCGACGCGTCACGGTATCGCCGAACTCGACCGTGTCTCCGAGGTGCTCGATTCCGCAACCGTGGAAATCGCCGGGAGACTTCAACGTGAGCACACCCTGGTGGCGGATGTATCCCATCAGCTTCGAAGTCGGCTCACGGCGATCCGGCTTCGACTGGACGAGCTGTCGACCCACGATGATCCCGACGTCGTCGGAGAAGCCGAGGAGGCAATGGCTCAGGTGGACCGGCTCACCCTCGCGATCGACGAACTGGTCCGCTCCTCGCGCAGTGACGGCGCGGCAGGGGCTCAAGAGGTGTCGGTGATCACCGAACTGAGCGGTGTCATCGGTGAATGGCAGCGTAACTTCGTCGACGCGGGTCGAGCGCTGGAGCTCGAGGGAAATCCCGATCTGAAGGCATTGGTGACCGGCTCGCGTCTGCGTGAGGCGCTCACCGTGCTCGTCGACAATGCGCTCTCACATGGCGGCGGTAGATGCATGGTCTCAGTGCGCTTGGTGCCCGCGTTGGAGACAGCAGAGCGAAGACGAGAACCACTGGTGTGCGTCGAAGTATCCGACGAGGGCGACGGCGTCAGCAACGAGTTGGCGCCGCACATCTTCGATCGAGGGTTCTCAGGGGCAGGATCCACCGGCGTCGGGCTCGCTCTCGCTCGTGCTCTCGTGGAGGCCGACGGCGGACGCCTGGCCTTGCACCGGAGGAAACCAGCGGTGTTTTCCGTTTTCCTGCCAGCAGTTCGAGATTCGAATATGTCTGAATCGACGCGATTGCGAGAGCCTCGCTAGCTGTGGCCGAGCTGCTCTTCGGCAACTACGACGGGAGCCGGGGAGTTGTCGGTCGAACCTGCGGCGCCGCCGCGCGCATTCTCGTCCGGGAACGCAAACTTCCGCAATGCCCAGAAACGGAACGCCATCTGGAGCAGATTGCCGATGATGTAGTTCAGAACGAAGTCCAGAATCAGCACCATGGTGAGGCTGTTGTGACCTTCGCGAATGTCGAACACGTTGTTGGCGATGAACAACGGCGCAGCGGCGAGGATCACACCGACACCGCTGATCGTGAAGAACAACAGCGCTTCGTGATGCCGTTCGCGCCCGCCGCGATTCTTGAACGCCCATTCCCGGTTGAGGATGTAACTCAGGACCGTGGCCAGGACGCCGGAAATAATCTTGGCGACAGTGGGCTTCTGCTCCAATACCGTGAGGCTGAGGGAGTAGAAGATTGCGAGATCGAAAATCATGGTCGTGCCGCCCACGATGGCGAACTTGACGAGTTCGTGGTGACGGATCGCCAGAGCCCGCAGTGGGCCGGGGAGGCGATTGATCACGCTGTCGATCGAGGTCACAGCGGAGAAGTCTACGAAACTGGGCAATGATTCGCGAACCGGTCAACGAATCATCAGCCAAATCTCTGGAGTGGAGCCGGCGGAATGACTCGGTTGAGCAGGAGTGGAGCCGGCGGAACGACTTGCCCGGGGAGGGGCGGAGTGTGCGAAATTACGCGCGGCCGGGGGACTGGCGGCGGTTGTCTCGTGTTCGCATGACACGATTAGAAGCTGTGACAGATTCAATCTCGAGTCCAGCCGCGATCAACGAGCCGCGTCCCAGTACTCCGCGTACATCGTCGTCGGTGATGCCTGTGGTCGCGATGATCGGGGGCGGGCAGCTTGCGCGTATGACCCATCAGTCGGCTGTTGCTCTCGGCCAATGCTTGCGGGTGCTCTCGGTGGGCGCCGATGAGCCGGCTGCGCAGGTCAGTGCAGATGTGGTGCTGGGGCACCACGATGATCTCGACGCGCTCCGCACCGTTGCTCTGGGATCGAATGCCCTGACGTTCGATCATGAGCACGTGCCGACCGAACTTCTGGAGACTCTGGTCGCAGAGGGCGTCAACGTTCAGCCACCCCCGAGCGCGCTGATCTTCGCGCAAGACAAGCTGCGGATGCGTCGCAAGCTCGATGAACTGGGTGTTCCGATTCCAGCGTTTGCCGAGGTGACGTGGACCGGGGATGTGGCGAAGTTCGGTGACAAACATGGCTGGCCCGTGGTGATCAAGGCAATCCGTGGTGGTTACGACGGCCGCGGAGTGTGGATGCCCGAGGACGCTGACGAAGCCGAGCAGATCGTCCGGCAGCAACTCGATCTCGGCGTGCTGTTGATGGTCGAACAAAAAGTGGAATTGCGGCGTGAACTGTCCGCGATGGTCGGCCGTTCGCCGTTCGGTCAGGGTGCTGCGTGGCCGGTCGTCGAGACAGTCCAGCGTGACGGCCAGTGTGCCGTCGTGATCGCACCGGCACCTGCGCTCGATGAGGACGTCGCGATCGATGCCGAGCGGATGGCACTCGGTCTGGCGGTTCAGTTGGGCGTAGTCGGGGCGATGGCTGTGGAGCTGTTCGAGACGGCCGATGGGAAAATCCTCGTCAACGAACTCGCGATGCGTCCCCACAATTCTGGGCACTGGACCATGGATGGGTGCCGGACGTCGCAGTTCGAGCAGCATCTTCGGGCGGTGCTCGACTATCCGCTCGGTGACACCGCACCGTTGGCGCCCGTGACAGTGATGGCCAATATTCTCGGTGCCCCGCAAGCCCCCGCGATGACGATGGATGAGCGGCGGCACCACGTGTTTGCTCGTATGCCCGATGCAAAAGTGCATCTCTACGGCAAGGGTGAACGGAAAGATCGCAAGATCGGTCACGTGAACGTTCTCGGTGGGGCCGAGGGGCGATCCGGCGATGCCGAGTATGTGGCCGCAGTACGCGAAAAAGCAGAACGGGCGGCGCATTGGATGTCGCATGCCGAATGGACTGATGGATGGGACTCGCACGCATGACCGAAGCATCTGGGCCACAAGTTGGACTCATCATGGGTAGCGACTCCGATTGGCCGGTTATGGAAGCGGCCGCGGAGGCGTTGGCAGAGTTCGGTATTCGCTTCGAAGTGGGCGTGATCTCCGCGCATCGTACTCCGCAGCGAATGCTCGACTACGCCAGCAGCGCCGTCGATCGGGGGTTGCAGGTGATCATCGCCGGGGCCGGGGGCGCTGCCCATCTGCCGGGGATGGTCGCCTCTGCGACGCCGTTGCCGGTGATCGGGGTGCCGGTGCCGTTGAAGTATCTCGACGGAATTGATTCGCTTCTGTCGATTGTGCAGATGCCGGCGGGTGTACCCGTGGCAACGGTGTCCATCGGTGGTGCCCGCAACGCTGGATTATTGGCTGTGCGGATACTCGGCGCCTCCGACAGTGCGCTCCGTTCGCGGATGCAGGAGTTTCAGGCGAGCCTCGAATCTATGGTGCTGGACAAGGATGCTGCGCTTCGCGCCACGTTGCTCGGGTAGAACCGTGCTCTCCGGGTGGGTTCGCAGCTCATCTCGGGGGGCGGTGGCAGGTGTTGCGACGGGCATGCGCGGCGGGTTCGGACGCGGCAGAACAACGATCGGCGGGATCTATCTGACCCGGTGCAACACCTCGCGGACGGTTCTGCGCCATGAGACGGTGCACGCCGATCAGTGGGCTCGCTACGGAGTGTCCTTCGCGGTCCGCTATCTGTTCGAGGAGTATCGTCACCCCGGCGCGGCCAACAAGTACGAAATCGAAGCGGGCCTCGCAGACGGCGGCTACAGCACCGGGCGGTGTGACTGAACAAAGAACGTCATCGAGTGAGCGTCTTGGTGACTTTCTCGGTAGCCGTTCGACGCTCGGTCTTGCTGTCGTCGGCGTTGGCGACCTGCACCAGTGAACCCCCGACCACCAGAACGGACAGCAGGCCGTCGATCAACTCGTCGGCCGTGTTCCACGTCAATGAGGACAACACGCGATCTTCGGCGCTCAGCGAGTGTGCCTGAGCGCGCTCACGGGCGGCGGCGATGACTTCCTTGACATTTCGGCCTCCGAGCGCGCCCTCCTGCCCAGAGGGGCTGAACTGGTCGCCGTGCACGCGCACCGACGTGGCGTAGTCCGTCACTCCCATCGGAAGGTCTGGAACCGGCTTGCCGAACGAGTCTAGGGACAGTGCGAGGATCTCGGGGACGTCTCCTGCCTCGTCGATACGGTCGCCGTGAACAAGAGCTAGCTCGACGTCCTCCTGAGCCTCCAGCAGTACGTGCGCCCCTGCCCACCACGCACCGAGAAGCACAGCGGCCGTCTGCCAGTGCGCGGGAAGCAGAACGCTGATCCGAGCGCCGGGTTCGAGGGCGAACTCGTCACGAAGCAAATTTGCCGTCTTTGCCGCCCAATTGGCGAGGGTCACTGTCGAGACCTCGACCCGTTCGCCCGTCGAGTCGTCGTAATACGTCATTCTGGGGCCTGCGGGATCGGTGCGAAGAATTGGGTCGAGAAGTTCCTGCGTCAGTGTCGAAGCCACGTGTCGAACCCTATCGCGTACTCAGTTCACGCAGGCGGGCCCGGTCGAACCGGCGTCGATAGCAGGTGCGGGTGATTCGCCACCGGACTCTGCGGGTGGGGTAGATCCACTCGTCGCGGTGGATTCGCCGACCCCCGCATAGTCGGTGGCGAGTACAACTCGAACCGTCTCGCTCGTCAGGGTGTCGTCCTGCGTCACCTGAATTCCGCCGAGTGCGGCCGCGACGGCTCTGGCTGCATCGCTCTCCGGATCGGCCGCTTGAATTCTGGTGCTGGAGACCGAATTGCCGTCGTAGTTGCCGACAGTTCCTTCCGTATAGCCGAGCGCGACCAACGAGTTGGCTACCTCGGTCGCAAGTCCGTCGATGCCACTGTCGTTCGCGACGTCGACTGTCACAGTCGACGGGTCGATCTCCGGGGCAGTCGTCGTATCCGGCGAATCCTCTTCTTCCGCACCGCCGTCGACGAGTCCCTCGACGTATTTCTTGACTGCCGCTGGATCGACTTCGACGATGGATTCGCCGTAGTCGGTGACTCCGTTGATGTCGACGGCTGGAATCGTCTCGAACTTGACCTTCCCGCCCGCGAGATCCTGTAGTCGTGTAGCGAATTGCAGTATGTCCCAATCGGAGTCGAGGACGACCGAGCGTTGAATCGCAGAACTCAACTGGCCGAGCTTGCTGGGATTGCTCAGTGTCTTGGCGCTCAGCACACTTCGAACCAGCGAGGCCATGAATACCTGCTGTCTTACAATGCGATCGAGATCTCCGCGAGAGAGATCGTGTCGTTGGCGGACAAAACTCAGCGCATCTGCCCCGGACAAAGTCTGTTCACCCGCAGTGAAATTCGCCCCGGACAACGGCTCGTCCACGGGGGCGTTGAGGCAGACGTCGACACCGCCGACTGCGTCTGTGAGCAGCACAAATCCGAGTAAACCGACCTCGGCGTAGTGGTCGACGGTGATTCCGGTCAGATTTGAAACGGACTCGATCAACGCTTCGCGCCCCGACTCGGTCGACTGTGCCTCCGCGTCAGCCTCCGAGGCGCCCTGTTCGACTAGTTCGAGACGCTTTGTCTCCTTGGTCGCGCCGTACGCGGCGTTGATCTTCGACATCCCTATTTCGGGTACGTCGACATACGAATCGCGAGGTATGGACAAGGCGGTGGCGGAAGATCCGTCGGTGGGAACGCGGATAAGCACGATCGTGTCGGTGTTCGAGGCCACCTCTTCTCCTGCTCGCAACGAGTCGAGTTCCACTTGCGAGAGGGCGTTTCCGTGCGCATCGGTACGGCTGTCGGTGCCGACCATCAGAATGTCGACAGCACCGTCGGCGCCGCCGCCGAGTCCGAGCGTGCCTGCGGTGGCGATGCTCGAGCGCAAACCATCCACGCTTCGCCAAGCGAAGCCGGTCACCACAAAAACGACCACGGAGATGACGGCGATAATGATCTGGGGCCTACGCAAGCGGGTGACCGATGCTCGTTGCGGACGAGCGTCACCCTGGCGAGATGGGCGCCGTTGTCCACGGACCTGTTCTCTCGACGCCACCTGATGTCGGTCCCGACTCCGATCGGTGCGGCGACGGTCCTCGCCGTCGCGAGAGCGTGGACGAGAGCGCGGCTCGCCCCGCGATTCATCCGACTCTCTCGGCACCTGTCGACCTCTCAGTATTTTCTATATGTTCATCGTCCGCGAAGCTTCAAGGTTACTTGTGAAGTATCACTGCCTCGCGCAAGTGCGGGCGGCGTGCCACACTTTGTAATTGTGACGAATTTTCTGGTAACTGGAGCCGGGGGTCAACTCGGTAAGCAGATCCTGCATCTGGCGAACAGTGCTGAAAAGACGATCGGTACGGAGAACCAAGCGCTCGGTGTTACGAGCGGTGAACTCGATATTACCGACCCGTCGGCGGTAGCAGATGCAGTCCAACCGGGGATGGTGGTGATCAACTGCGCCGCCTACACCGCCGTCGACGCAGCTGAAACGGACGAGGCGCGCGCTCTTGCCGTCAACGCCGACGGTCCGCGGAACCTGGCGCAGGCGTGCGCACGCGTCGGAGCACGCTTGGTGCACGTATCGACGGACTACGTGTTCGACGGCACTTCCCAGCAGCCCTACGAGCCAGACTCGCCGACGGCGCCCCAAAGCGCCTATGGGCGGACCAAGCTGGCAGGCGAGCGGACCGTGCTGGCTGCACTGCCATCGGCTTCGGTGGTCAGGACGGCGTGGGTCTACACCGGAATCGGATCCGACTTCGTCTCGACAATGCTGCGCCTCGAAAAGGAACGCGAAACGGTCAGCGTGGTCAATGACCAGATCGGATCGCCTACTTACTCTCGTGACCTGGCCTCGGGGCTGCTCGAGCTGGCCTCCTCGATGCCGACAGGAGTTCCGATTCTGCACCTCACCAATGGCGGCACGGCGAGTTGGTTCGAGCTGGCGAGAGCGGTCTTCGAAGGTGCCGGAGCCGACCCGGACAGAGTGCGACCGTGCTCGAGCGCCGAGTACGTGCGCCCGGCGCCCAGGCCCGCATTCTCGGTGCTCGCGGGAACGAAGTGGGCCAGTGCCGGATTGACGCCGCTCCGCCACTGGAGGGTCGCTTGTGACGAGGCTGTGGAGATGGCGCGATCGGCTAGGAAGTGAGAAGCAACAGCCTGTGTAGGCGAGGCGCATACGAGGACCGTTAGTCTGACCGGCGTGAGTGCCAAGCTGGCCGTCGTAACGGTGACCTATTCGCCAGGTGAGTACCTGGATCAGTTCCTGAGTTCCCTCGCTGAGGCCACGAACGAGAAGCCGCAGGTCATCATGGCCGACAACGGCTCGACCGACGGGACTCCCGAAGCCGCGGAGCAGAAGTACCCGCAGGCACGGCTGTTTCGAACCGGCGCGAACCTCGGCTACGGCGGCGCCGTCAATCGTGCTGTCGCAGAAATCGACGAGGACGTCGAGTTCATTGTCGTCGCGAACCCGGACGTAAAATGGCATCCGGGCTCACTCGACGGTTTGCTGGCGGCAGCAGCGCGGTGGCCGCGAGCCGGCGCGCTGGGACCACTGATTCGCGAACCCGACGGAAGCCGGTATCCGTCCGCTCGTGCGGTTCCCGATCTCACCACGGGTGCCGGGCATGCACTGCTTTCGAAGGTCTGGCCGAAAAACCCGTGGACTCTGCGGTACCGACAGGACAACGAAGCGGCGACCGAGCGGGTGGTGGGCTGGCTCTCGGGTTCGTGCTTGTTGCTCAGGCGCGCTGCATTCGACTCTGTCAACGGGTTCGATTCCCGTTACTTCATGTATATGGAGGACGTGGATTTGGGAGATCGACTCGGAACCGGCGGATGGCTCAATGTGTATGTTCCAGATGTAGAAGTAACCCATTCCAAAGGGCATGCGGCAGGCAGACATCCGGAATTGATGCTTCCCGCACACCACGAAAGTGCATACCGATTTCAAGCCGATCGACACCCGCACCTGTGGCAGGCTCCACTACGATGGGCTCTGGGCGCGGGCCTGATCGCGCGCTCGAAGGTGGTTGTGGCTTCGGCACTTCGGCAGCGACAGATCGACGAGAAGAGAGAGGCCGACCATGTCAGCTGATACGAGTAAGAAGATCGATGCCGTAATTCTGGTGGGTGGCAAGGGAACTCGACTTCGCCCGCTCACATTGTCTGCTCCCAAGCCGATGCTGCCGACGGCGGGTCTGCCGTTTCTGACGCACCTGCTGGCGCGGATCAAGAACGCGGGCATCGAGCATGTCGTACTCGGCACGTCCTTCAAGGCAGAAGTATTCGAGGAGTATTTCGGCGATGGATCTTCGCTCGGTATAGAGCTCGAGTACGTCACCGAGACCGAGCCGATGGGAACGGGCGGCGGCATACGCAACGTTCTGCCACGACTGCGTGCGGACAACATCATGGTGTTCAACGGTGACGTACTCGGAGGCACCGAGCTCACGGCCGTCCTCGACACTCATTACAGGACCGAAGCAGACGTGACGATGCACCTCGTGCGTGTCGGAGATCCCCGTGCATTCGGATGTGTCCCCACCGACGAGGACGGACGCGTCACCGCATTCCTCGAGAAGACCCAGGATCCGCCTACGGACCAGATCAACGCCGGTTGCTACGTATTCAAGCGCGAAATCATCGAGACGATCCCAGTTGATCGCCCGGTCTCGGTCGAACGTGAAGTCTTCCCAGCTCTCCTAGCCGAGGATCGGCGTGTGTTCGGACACGTGGACAGTGCGTACTGGCGCGACATGGGTACTCCGGAGGACTTCGTCAAAGGCTCAGCCGACCTGGTGCGCGGAATAGCGCCGTCGCCGGCTTTGACGGGGCCCCGCGGCGAGTCGCTCGTCCACCCCAGTGCCGGCGTTGCGCCGGGGGCGCTGCTGATCGGCGGAACAGTGGTCGGCCGAGGCGCCGAGATAGGCGCAGGTGCGCGGCTCGATGGCGCGGTCATCTTCGATGGCGCGGTTATCGAAGCAGGTGCTGTCGTCGAACGGTCCATCATCGGATTCGGCGCTCGCATCGGACCTCGGGCACTTGTTCGCGACGGCGTGATCGGTGATGGCGCCGACATCGGTGCTCGGTGCGAACTGCTTCGCGGCGCTCGCATCTGGCCCGGGGTCAAACTCCCCGATGGTGGAGTGCGCTTTTCCACCGACGTCTGATCAGCCGCGTCTTCTCGCGAGTTCGACGAGGTGTGAAATTGTCTCCACCTCGGTGAACTCGGGGAGGGCGTCGACCGGCCACCACTGAAGATCGGTCGACTCGGCGCTGCGAACAGCGGTTGCGCCCGTCGGCGCTCGCACGAGGAATCTCAGGTCGAGGTGACGAGTCGGCTTCCCGAGTGAGCATGTGATCGGATGAGTATGCGCTGAAAGTAGTCTCGAATCGATGTCCAGCCCTTCGATACCCGACTCTTCTCGCGCCTCGCGCAGCGCCGCGTCGACAATGGTGTCGTCGGTTACCTCGCAATGGCCGCCGAGCTGAATCCATCGGCCGACGCGTGGGTGCAAGGTCAACAGAACATTCCGCCCGGACTGGTCGAGGACGAGTGAAGACGCAGTGATGTGGCCGGCCTCGTTTGCCCGTAGACAGCCGTTGGGGTTACTGGCCAGGAACGCGAGCATCGTGTGCCGAAGCGAGTCCTCTTGCCAATCGGTGGGCCCCCAGGACTGCAGCGAATGAGCGGCGGATGCGTGCAACGAGCGGGCGGTCATGGCCTCAGATTTCCAGGAGTTCGGGGCCCGCCGTGCACGGATCTCTCGGCGTCAGAGTTTCAATGGGGTGACCGATAGCTATGGCCCCCATAGCCTTCCAGTCTTGTGGCAATCCGAGTTCGGTGCGTACGAGTTCGGAAGCGAAGATCGTCGAGCCCACCCAGCAACTACCGATGCCGCGGGTTGCCAGCGACACGAGCAGACCCTGCACTGCCGCGCCGACCGCAACGGTGAACATCGTCTCTTCCGCGTGGGTGCGACGCTCGTCCGGATAGGCGTGTGCCCCGTCCGGGACGTAGAACGGAATGACCATCTCGGGAGCATCGAACAGGATGTCTCCGCGAGAAGTACGCGCGTCGATTCTGTCCTCCGACCAACCGTCCGATCGGAGATCCTCGCGCCATTTCTTTTTCATCTCCTGCAGAAGATGTGTACGGCGCGCCGGCGTACGGACCCAGACGAATCGAACGGGATGGGCGTGATGCGGAGCGGGTGCGGTCAGTGCGTCGGATATCGCTGCACGAATCTCGTCAGGATCGACTGGTTCGTCGGTGAACGAACGTACCGAACGTCGAAGAAGCACGGCTTCTCGCCGTCCTTGCGCGATCGACTCCTCGGTCCCGAGCCAAAAAAGGTCCTCCTCGCCCGCACGCACCAGATCCCTCGCCCGCGAGCCATCGTCGATGGGGGTCAAGCCGCGGACAACTGCGACGGGCACAGAGCCGAGCTTTCCCTTCACCAAATCACCTGCTGCAGCGAGCTCGTCGGCGATGGCTACCTCGGTGACGATCAACTCGTTGCCCTGACTGTCTTCCGCGCCCGCGTACGAGTGAAGGACGGCGAGGCCTGCGCTGCCGATCGCTGCGTCGATCTGGCCGATTCGCCACGCACGACCCATCGTGTCGGTAACGACGACTCCGACGGTCACCCCGAGCGATTGCGCCAGTGCGGTCCTGATACCGCGCGCACTCGCATCCGGGTTCTTCGGTAGCAGAGCAAGTTCGGCCCGGTCGACATTGGATCCGTCGATGCCCGAAGCTGCCTGCACGATGCCGAGTCGGTTCTCGGTGATCAGCGTGCGGCCCTTTCGAGCGACGATCCGGACTGCTTCTCGATCGACGAGCACACGCCGCGCCGTGTCACGCTGCTCGGGGTCGAGCGGCGCGTCGACGAGTCGGCCTTCGACCTTGGAGACGACCTTGCTTGTCACCACGAGGATGTCGTTGTCGCGGATCCACGGGGCGTAGGCCGCGATGGACGCGGCCAGATCGTCGCCTGGACGAAACTCGGGTAAGCCGAGAACAGGAATGATCTCGATGCTGCCCCCGGACGCGTGATCCGACGGCGCCATGTCGGTCACAGTTCGACCCCAGCGCATCTCAGTGCGACAGCAGCCATTTCCGCTGTCGTTTCCGGGTCCGTCATCAGCAACGGGATGCTGTGCACGTCTACCCCCGGCACCGTTGCAGTGTCGGTCGAGTGAATCAACCAAGAATCGAGGATGCCGGTATCGGACCGGGCACCGTAATACCTTCCGACGGCTTCGGCGGAAGTCTCGACGCCGATCACCGATAGACACTGATCGGCCATGCCGCGCAGCGGTTTCCCATCGACTACGGGAGAGAGGCCGACGACCTTGGCCTTCGTTGTCCGCAGTGCGCTCCGGATTCCTGGAACGGCAAGGATGGCGCCGACACTGACTACCGGGTTCGATGGTGCCAGCACGACGGCGTCGGCCTGGGCGATGGCGTCCAGTACTCCGGGTGCCGGACTTGCTTGCTCGGCACCGATGTTGGCGAAGCTATGGGTTGGAACGCGGGCGCGGTAGCGCACCCACCATTCCTGGAAGTGAATGGCTCGCTGGGAATCCCCGGTTTCGTCTTCGGGGTCCGTTACGACAACATGTGTCTCGCTGCGGTCATCGGTGACCGGGATCAACCGCACCCCGGGCTTCCACCGATTGCACAGCGCCTCGGTCACCGCAGAGAGCGGATAGCCCGTCCGGAGCATGCGGCTTCGGATGAGGTGGGTGGCGATATCGCGGTCGCCGAGTCCGAACCAGTCGGGGTCAGCGCCGTAAGCCGCGAGTTCGTCCCGCGCATGCCACGTCTCTGCGATTCGGCCCCAACCACGTTCGGTGTCGATGCCGTCTCCAAGCGTATACATACACGTATCGAGGTCAGGGCAGATGCGAAGCCCGTGCATCCACACATCGTCGCCTACGTTGACGATCGCGGTAATCACGTCGTTGTCTCCGAGAAGGGTCTTGAGGCCTTGGAGGAAGCGTGCTCCTCCCACTCCGCCGACTAAAACAGTCACTTTCACAGCTTCAAACCCTAGCCGTGTCACGAATCGGCGGGGCGGCGCCTGCCTCAGTATGACGCTGAAAGGGCCATCAACCAATCCCTGCGACTGTTTGAACCCGCTTTTTAGGGCGCGACACGCCTGATACGCTCCTTTATCCGGGCAAGACGCCGATTTCTGAAAAAAGATGGTATTGGAAACTTCGGTATCGGCTTGACCGAGCGATACTCCTGCATGTCTAATCACAGGTATGTCATTCCGCGTACAGCAGCCGAGTTCGCTTGGAGTGTACCTTAATTCGAACACGTGTTCCCCTGTGGTTATGTCGCTGCAGGGCGTGTGTCAAGGGTTGAGGGTTCGTCGAATGATCTCGAATATCTAAGTAAGCCAAGGTGTTCGGGACGACCGGAAAATCCGCACTGACGAAAAGTTAAGGAGGCGGAAGCGATGTATGACCAACACGTGATACGTGAACAATTGGGCGAGAGTCTAGTTCACCTCAGCGCAGTCAGCGACGCGCCGCAGATCGATTCCAAAACAGGTTTAGTGCGAGCCGACCTGGGGAACAGAGTGGGCGACAGAATCCTCGGTAAAAAGGGTATTGAGAGCAGTGATACCGAAAGTAGTGGCATGACTGAAGCATTGAACGGACGGGGTGTGGGCGTGTCGATCGAACGTGTGATGGAAAGCGTTCCAGTGGATGCGGCTGCGGCGTATGTAGTTCGCGAAAGCGGCAGTGTCGAGCGCGAGGTCGGTTCCGGCCACGTCGATGTCAACCACATCGGAGATGAAAGTGTCGACATAGGCGACTCTGCGGTGGACGAGACACGTATCGGTGGCGAGATCGGGCCGCTTGCTCCTGAAAAGCCTTTTCTGAGTTTGATCCCCGGATTCGATCAGATGTTCGAGGAGATCGAAGATCAGTGGCAGGAACGTGCCCTCTGTGCGCAAACTGACCCAGAAGCATTCTTCCCAGAAAAAGGTGGCTCGACGCGCGAAGCCAAAAGAATCTGCCTCGGTTGCGAGGTGAAGGACGAATGCCTCGAGTCCGCACTCGCGAACGACGAGCGTTTCGGGATCTGGGGCGGGTTGTCCGAACGAGAGCGTCGACGGCTCAAGCGCGGAATCTGTTGAGCCTGTACGGCGCTCGTTACCCGCGGCTGGGACTTATAGTAGTCTCTGCCGAGTGGCACACCTCGGCTTTTCGTTCCTCTATTCATCCTCGTCGAGGGCAGGATCCACAACGTCAGGGTCGACGCCCAAGTAAGTGGCAACCTGCTCGACCAGCACCTCGTAGAGAAGATCTTCCAGATCCTCCGGGTGCCTAGCGCGTAGTTCCAGCGGTTTCCTGAACAAAACTATCCGTGCTCGCGTCGATTGCCCACGCTTGTCGATTCCAGCGGGTACCAGTCGTGAGAGTGGAACCGGCCCCTCTGCAATGACTTCCGGTGGCCACGTGACCGACTCCGGGTCGATGGCTCTGATCTTCGGTACTTCGTCGACCGCTATATCGAGCCGCGCCAACCGTTCGTGCCACGTGTGATCTATCCGAGCGAACGCTTCGAGCACAACTCTGTCGAATTTGTCGGCGCGGGAGCGGCGGCCAGGAGCGTCCGAGGGGAGTAGGGACCCACGAATGCCGCGTCCTCGGCGCGCCGCCGAGCGGGAGGTCATTCTGCGTCCGGAAGCACTTCGAGCCATGGCGTGAGGTTATCGGGGGACGATCGCGGTGTGTCGGGCGGCTCGGAGTCCTCCCGGGGGATAGTCTCTCCTGTGTGAGATCTCTGCGTGGATGCTGCAGGCCCGGATGCAACCGATCGGCCGTTGCGACGCTCACGTATGTCTATTCGGACTCGACAGCTGTGGTGGGTCCCCTCGCGACCGTCGCAGAGCCGCATTCATGGGATCTGTGTGAGGTTCACGCTTCGACCACGACTGCTCCCAAAGGGTGGGAACTCATGCGCTACGAGGGCGGGTTTTCGACTTCGTCGCCGGATGAGGACGACTTGACGGCGCTGGCCGAGGCGGTGCGCGAGGCGGGGCGGGGTGATCGACTCCGCATCGAAGACTCCAGCATCTCCGCAGAGCGGGACGCTCACCAGCGCTCGGAATCAGCTGCCGACAGACGATCTGCATCGTCGACTCGAACGGGTCGTCGCGGTCACTTGCGGGTTTTACCTGATCCTTCGTCCTGACAGACGGTTGTGGAGTCGACTGCCATTCGTTTGAAGTGTATTCGCCTCGTAACCGGGCATCGTTCCGGTTGTCTTCATTACTTATTTTCATACCTTTCGTCTCGCGATGTGCTGACCCCACGCAGTTGTGACACATTCGTAGGTATTCGCGATACTCCCGAACTCAGATTCACCGCAAGCAGATTCACGGGAGTCCGCCAGACGCACTGCTAGTCCACCGAGATCCGCTGCCCTACCGAAATCCGCTGCCCTACCGAATTCAACGAGGAGTCGTTCGTGATGCGTACCGCCGAGTCCGTCAATGCAGTCATCAAGGCCTATGACGTTCGAGGAGTGGTGGGCGAGCAGATCGATGCCGAGTTCGTTCGAGATGTGGGTGCCTCGTTCGCGGGCTTGGTCCGCGATGCGTCGACGACGCAGATCGTCGTCGGGCATGACATGCGAGCCTCCTCGCCCGAGCTGTCGAAGGCTTTCGCGGACGGAGCGAGAAGCCAGGGACTCGACGTAGTCATGATTGGGCTCGCGTCGACCGACCAGCTCTACTTCGCATCCGGGTTGCTCGACTGCCCCGGAGCCATGTTCACTGCCAGCCACAACCCGGCGAAGTACAACGGCATCAAACTGTGTCGCGCCGGAGCCAAGCCTGTCGGGCAGGATACGGGCCTCGATACGATCAAGAGGGAGCTCGTCGAGGGAGTGCCTGCGTACGACGGTGAGCCCGGGACGAGCTCTGAGCGGGATGTGCTGAGCGAGTACGCGAGCTTCGTTCGAGAACTGGTCGACCTGTCGAAGGTGTCAGGGATCAAAATTGCTGTCGATGCCGGCAACGGAATGGGTGGTCACACAGTTCCCGCGGTGTTCGATTCGCTCCCGGTGACTGTCGAGGCTTTGTATTTCGAGCTCGACGGCACTTTCCCCAATCATGAGGCGAATCCACTCGATCCCGATAATTTGAAGGACCTCCAGCGGTTCGTACGCGAGACCGGAGCCGATATCGGACTGGCCTTCGACGGTGACGCCGATCGCTGCTTCGTCGTCGACGAACTGGGCAACCCGGTGTCTCCATCGGCCGTGACCGGACTCGTGGCAGAACTCGAGCTGGCCAAAGAGCCCGGCGCGAAGATCATCCACAACCTGATCACCTCTCGCGCCGTCCCCGAACTTGTCACCGAACTGGGCGGCGTACCGGTTCGAACGCGGGTCGGACATTCGTTCATCAAGCAGCAGATGGCCGAAACCGGCGCGATCTTCGGTGGGGAGCACTCGGCGCACTACTACTTCAGAGACTTCTGGGGTGCGGATTCCGGAATGCTCGCGGCTCTGCACGTTTTGGCAGCGCTCGGCGCTGCGGACCGTCCGCTGTCCGAGCTGATGAAGTCCTACGAAACGTATGCCTCATCCGGTGAGATCAACTCGACCGTTGCCGATGCAGCTGAGCGCACCGCCGCGGTGCTCGACGTATTCGCCGACCGCACGGTCTCGATCGACCGTCTCGACGGTGTCACGGTGGACTTGGCTGATGGCGCCTGGTTCAACATTCGCGCCTCCAACACCGAACCTCTCCTACGGCTCAACATCGAAGCTCGGACCAGTGCAGAGGTCGACGCATTGAGTTCCGAAGTACTGGGCGTCGTTCGCGCGTAGCTGGAATAGTGAGCGGGATTGCGGGTATACCCGTCGAGAAGCAAGTGGTGAGTGTTCGGTAGGAGAGGACGGTGTCGTCGTGACTGCTCTGTCGTCCTTGCTCGATCTCGATGACGCCGACGCGCTGGTGGCTGCGGATATGGAGGGTGCCCTGCGCAGTGCTGCCCTGGCGGGCGCGCAAGTGCGCGCGACAGTGCAATCTTTCGAGGACACCGTCGGTGATCGGCTGTTCGACCTGCGGCCACGTAGTGTGGTCTTCGTTGCCGGCGCAGGGCGGGCCGGACGTGCGGCGTCTCTGTTGATCGCGGCCGTCGGTTCCCGAATCGGAGTTCCGTTGGTGCACGCCCCGGGCACTCCGCCATGGGTCGGACCACTCGACGTGGTTGTAGTGGCCGGCGACGATGCGGGTGATCCGATGCTTGCCCAATCGATCTCGGCGGCGGTTCGGCGCGGCGCCGAAACGATACTGCTCACGCCGGACGAAGGTTCGTTGCGTTCGGCGGCCGCGGGCAGAGCGCTGTGTATTCCGCCTCGAATTGCAGTGCGCGAGCACAACTCGCTGATGCGTTATTTGATGGCCGGAATCTGCGTGCTCAGGGCCATCGCGAGTGAGATTTATCGGCCTCTATTGCCGGATCCAGCACGCC
Organism: Mycobacteriales bacterium; assembly: GCA_038242295.1. Lineage (GTDB taxonomy): Bacteria > Actinomycetota > Actinomycetes > Mycobacteriales > Mycobacteriaceae > Rhodococcoides. The sequence continues at coordinate 22,365 of JBBSSG010000031.1, forward strand.
TGGCGGACGCCCTCGACATTGAGGCAGCGCGGAATCATCCGGCGCACGAGGTCTTCCACAATCCTGCGAAATCGATCGCGGTGCGCATGTCGGGTGCTCGTGTTGTCCTGACGGGCGCTGGGCCGATCTCCGTTGAAACGGCTCGTCACGGTAGTGAAGTCCTGCTTCGGGCCGCCGGTGTCGTGACGAGCGCAGGGGAGTTGTCCGACATCGTCGCTACTGCGGTAGCAGGCCGGTCCCGCTCGCCTGCTCTCGCCGACTACGACCCGTTGTTTCATGACGACGAAGTGGACGGGCCTCGGCCCGAAGGTCCATTTCGAGTTCTCGTCGCGGCCACTCCCACATCGATCGGCGAGGCCGAGCGCCGAACCGCTTCTTTGGAGGACTCGGTCGTACTGTCGGTGACTCCAGACGAGTTCGAGGCGAGGCCGGGTGGGAGCGAAGCGCCTCGGTCGAACGCGCTCGGCGATCTCGAATCAATGGCATTGTTGGCGGCGCGGCTGGAGATGGCCGCTGCGTATCTACATCTGATGGGCGGTAGTTAAGTGCAACCACTGCACGGTGCAGTCCGGTCGTACGCATGGGGGTCTCGGACAGCGCTGGCTCAGCTTCAGCGCCGTGCTGTGCCTTCGGAGCATCCGGAGGCCGAGATTTGGTTCGGTGCGCATCCGGGGGACTCAGCGCATCTGGGTTCGGGGGAGAACTCGCGGTCGTTACTTCAAGCGATCGACGAGGATCCCAGCGCTGAACTCGGCAGGCAGGCGTCCGAGCACTACGGTAACCGTCTGCCCTTCCTTTTGAAGCTCCTTGCTGCAGACGAACCGTTGTCGCTTCAGGCGCATCCAAGCTCGGATCAGGCTCGGGATGGCTTCGCACGAGAGGAAGCCGCGAACGTACCCATCGATTCGCCGGTGCGTAATTATCGTGATGCATCGCACAAGCCGGAACTCGTCGTTGCACTCACGGAGTTCCACGCACTTGCGGGGTTCCGTTGCCCGCTGAGAACCGTCGATTTCATCGACGCACTCGACGTCGAGGCATTGTCCGGATTTCGGTCATTGCTTGCCGACCAACCGGACGACGCCGGTCTTCGCACTGTCTTTACCTCATGGATCACGTTGCCCGGGCCTGCACTCGATGCATTGCTGCCTCTCGTGGCCGAGGGGTGCATCCAATATCTTTCGACGCGTGCGCACTCTGATGGTGGCGAGTTCGTCGCTGAGGCGAGAACACTGCTCGAACTGGGCGAGTCCTATCGCGGTGATGCAGGCGTACTGGCAGCACTGTTGCTCAATCGGGTCACGTTGATGCCGGGGCAAGGACTGTTTCTCGATGCAGGGAATCTGCATGCGTATCTGTCGGGAACCGCTGTAGAGATCATGGCCAACTCCGACAACGTTCTACGTGGAGGTTTGACGCCGAAGCATGTCGACGTGCCGGAACTGCTTCGGATTCTCGACTTCGAACCGTCCGATCTGGACATTCTCGACCCTGACATGGGGGCCGTTGCGACGCAGGTCCGGTACGAGACGCCCGCGTCCGAGTTCGCACTGAGCCGAACCGTGTTGCGCGCGGGTGAGTCGGTCGAGCTCGACAGCGTCGGTCCACAGATTGCGTTGTGCACATCAGGTCGCGTCGTACTCGACGACGGTCGTAGTAGACACACACTCGAACAGGGGTCTGCTGTGTGGATGTCGGCGTCCGATCCGGCATTATCGGTGTCGGCCCAGTATGGGGATGCCGAAATTTTCAGCGCCACTGTTGGGTAGTAAACACTTCTTCCGGGTAGTCGTCAGTTCCTCGCTCCGCATCTCGATAGGTGGTACACCGATGGAAGAAGTGCGCTCGCCTAAATCTGGTCGTACGACCGGACTCTTTCGTACCAAGTCGGTCGAGCAGTCGATTCGAGATACCGATGAACCGGACACCAAGCTTCGCAAAGAGCTCACCTCTTGGGATCTGATGGTCTTCGGTGTCGCTGTTGCGGTCGGAGCCGGGATCTTCACACTGACAGCCAGCACGGCGGGAAACGTTGCAGGACCGTCGATATCACTTGCGTTCGTTCTCGCTGCGATCTCCTGTGGGCTCGCGGCGCTGTGCTACGCGGAATTTGCGTCAACCGTGCCGGTCGCCGGTAGTGCTTACACGTTCTCGTATGCGGCGTTCGGGGAGTTCGTCGCGTGGATAATCGGGTGGGACCTCATTCTAGAATTCGGGCTGGCATCCGCCGTCGTCGCGAAGGCGTGGTCACTCTATCTAGGAGAGCTCCTCGGTTCGTGGTCACCAATACTTCAGCTGGGGCCGATCGATATCGACTGGGGCGCGCTGTTGATCGTCGCGGTCTTGACGGTATTGCTCGCCTCTGGCACCAAGCTCTCGTCCCGGGTTTCGCTCGTGATTACCGCAGTCAAGGTCGGGGTAGTCTTGTTCGTCGTCGTTCTCGGTGCTTTTTACATCAAGACCGAAAACTACGATCCATACATTCCACCGGCGCAGAGCGGATCGACGAGTGAAGGTCTGCATCAGTCACTGTTCTCGTTCTTCACCGGGGCCGGTGGCAGCACCTTCGGTTGGTATGGACTTCTGTCCGCGGCAAGTCTCGTGTTCTTCGCGTTCATCGGCTTCGATGTGGTGGCGACTACCGCCGAGGAGACAAAGAACCCGCAGAAGGCTCTACCCCGAGGAATATTGGGTTCACTCGCAATCGTCACCGTGCTGTATGTCGCGGTGAGTTTGGTTTTGACTGGCATGGTCAAGTACACCGAACTCGGAGGAGAGGGCGCCACACTGGCTACAGCATTCGAGCTCAACGGTTTGAGCTGGGCGAAAAACCTGATCTCGTTCGGAGCGTTGGCCGGTCTGACTACCGTGGTCATGGTGCTGATGCTGGGGCAGACTCGCGTCTTGTTCGCAATGGCGCGGGATGGCCTGATGCCTCGCGGATTGGCCCGTACCGGCAGCAAGGGAACACCGGTGCGAACGACTCTTCTGGTCGGTCTCGTGGTGGCTGTTCTTGCCGCCCTGGTGCCACTGGGAACCCTCGAAGAAATGGTCAATATCGGGACGCTGTTCGCATTCGTGTTGGTCTCCGGAGGTGTACTGGTGCTCCGGCGTACGCGGCCGGATTTGAAGCGGGGCTTCCGAGTGCCGTTGGTTCCGTTCATTCCGATTTTGGCGATGGCGGCCTGCGGTTGGCTGATGCTGAATCTGTCGGTCGAAACGTGGTTGCGCTTCGCGGTATGGATGTTGGCCGGACTCCTGGTCTATTTTTTGTACGGAAGACGCCACTCGATGCTGCGCCATCGTCACGAGAACGCCGAACTAGGGCGCGAGGGGTAGAACGCTGAATTTGTGACCGCCGTTCCGTGAATGGACCAAAGCGCTATACGCTGAGCACAGGCAGTTCAGAATTGAATGTTTTTTTCGATTCAACGGTTCGATGAGAGGTGCAGTTCAGTGGGTGCGTGTGTCCGGAAGTCTTCGAGGAGGACTCGATGACCTTCGGCGGACCAGGTATGACGACCAGTACCGAGCGGAAGCGCCGTTGGACCGGTAAACGTTCGCTGTGGGCGCTGGGTCTGCTGGCCCCTGCCTCCGCACTACTGCCGTCACAGTTGGTGTTGTGGACCGGCATGCCGATCTTCTGGTGGAGCGGCGTCATGGTCTTCTTCATCGCGATTCCGCTCATCGATGCTCTTGCGGGCGAAGACGGCAATAATCCTTCGGATTCCGACATCGAGGAAATGCAGCACGACCGCTTTTACCGCTGGTGCACTTACCTGTTCCTTCCATTGCAGTTCATCGCATTGCTGGTCGCATGCTGGATGTGGGCATTCGGCGGATTGACTGTCATCGACAAGGCCGGCTTGGCAGTGACGGTCGGCTTGGTGGCCGGCACCGGGATCAACGCTGCACACGAGCTCGGTCACCGCATCGAAGAGCACGAGCGGTGGTTGGCGAAAGTCGCGTTGATGCAGACGTTCTACGGCCACTTCTTCGTCGAGCACAACCGCGGACATCACGTTCGGGTAGCGACACCGCAAGACCCCGCGAGTGCACGTTTCGGAGAAAACCTGTGGGTGTTTCTTCCACGAAGCGTGTTCGGTGGACTGCGCTCGGCGTGGATGCTCGAGACACGAAGGCTCGACCGTGGTGGATTTCGTCGTTGGAGCATTCGAAACAACCTGTTGCACACGTGGCTGATGAGCCTGGCGTTCTTCGGCGTTCTTGCCGTCGCGTTCGGCCCAGGCATTCTTCCTTACCTTGCGTTGCAGGCCGTAGTCGGTTTTCTTCTTCTGGAGACCGTCAACTACGTGGAGCACTACGGTTTGCTACGCGAGCAGAACGAGCGTGGTCGCTACGTGAAGTGCTCTGCGCGCCACAGTTGGAACAGCGACCGATTGTGCACCAACATCTTTTTGTACCACCTGCAGCGACACAGTGATCACCACGCCAATCCGGCGAAGAGATATCAGACACTCCGCACATGTGACGAAGCTCCTCAACTACCAGCGGGCTACGCAACGATGGTGTTGATCGCAACCCTGCCCCCGTTGTGGCGTCGAGTGATGGATCGTCGAGTGCTCGCGCACTACGGCGGCGATATTCTTCAGGCAAACATCCTACCCCGCCGCCGCCAGCGAATCCTCGAGAAATACGGCAAGTGTGACGCGGAGAGTCCGACTCCGGCCACCGGTGTGGGGCCGAATATGGAGAGCGTCGACCGGTAGCTCGAACCGCAGACGCGCCGACCCGATAACCTTGTGCAGGAATTGACGCACATAGGAAGAGGGAAGATGACGACCTCAATAACGCCGGACGATCGTTCGGCCACAGGATCGGCACTCACCGTGGACAGCCACGGAG
>JBBSSG010000032.1:0-27102 GCA_038242295.1 Mycobacteriales bacterium
GCTGACCCTCGTCGAGAGACTTGAAGCCAGTTCCCTGGATCTCGGAGTAATGAACGAACACGTCAGGTCCGCCACCATCCTGCTCGATGAAGCCGAAGCCCTTTTCGCCGTTGAACCACTTAACACTGCCCTGCGTCATACGATAAACCTTCTGTAAGCGAGCTAGATCTTCACGTCGAAGCTCTAATCTCAAATGCGATACTGCCATTGATTCCACCTAAGCGAAACACCGGGGCCAAAAAAGTCCAATAACTTGGTTTCAACAGGGGCGCACTAGCCTTGATTCGGTGGATTCCCATCATCAGGACATAGTCCGGCTCGCATGGTCCAGACACCTCGGGCAATCGGATACTGCAATGCGCATCGGTAGTCGTTACATCGCCATCGACCCCACTGCGACCTCGCTCACTTTCGTCTCTCTGGGTGGAGCCAGCGCTCTCATCGGACCGCAGTGGGCCGTCGAGAAGGTGCAGACGTACAGCGATGAGCAACTCGCTGACAGGTCGACTCCGAGCGCTCTGGGAGACGTCGGGCGCAGCCGCGGACCCACTGCGCTGTACTTCGCAGATGAGATCGGCACCACTATCGGTCGCCACGACCCGCTGATCTCCCACGAACCAGACCACGTGCTCGCACTGGAGCGTTTGTGCGCCCCGGACGACGTCATCGCCGCTGATCTGTCTCGCAAACGATCCTGGTTCACTCTGCTCAGCGACGACCGCCCGGCGAATCGCGCATCTCCCCTGGCCAGTGCCGGCTATCAGGAATGGGAAGGGCTCCTCGCCGACGTCGGCGTCCTCACCGCATCCAGCGCGCGACGCCAGGGCAACGCTCAGGTCGTGGCTCGCCTCGCCACCAACGACGCAATCGACGAAGGTTTGATTCCGCAATGGCAGGCTTCGATCGACAACGGAACGTCCCGAAGGCTTGCATCGCGACTCGGCTACCAGGAGTGGGGCGTGTTCGTCTCGATCGATCTCGACGCTTCCGTAGGTTGAATGTATGAGCTACGTCGAGAGCGGCAAAGAGTTCGACCGCGACACGAACTACATCGAAACGCGCATCACCGAGGACGGCCGCGACGGTTATCCGGTGGAGCCTGGCCGATACCGACTCGTCGCCGCTCGCGCGTGCCCCTGGGCTCATCGCTCGATCATCGTTCGACGCTTGCTGGGCCTCGAAAACGTCCTCTCGCTCGGGGTTCCAGGCCCCACCCACGACCCCCGCAGTTGGAACTTCGACGAGCAGGCGGGTGGCGTCGACCCGGTTCTGAAGATTTCGCGTCTCCAGGACGCGTACTTCGCGCGATTCCCGGACTACCCGCGCGGCATCACCGTGCCCGCAGTCGTCGAGATCAGTACCGGGCAGGTGATCACCAACGATTATCCGCAGATGACGCTCGACTTCTCCACCGAGTGGAAGCACTACCACCGCGACGGCGCCCCGCAGCTGTATCCAGAGGCGCTGCGGGGTGAGATCGACGCGGTCGCCGACTTAGTGTTTCGGGACGTCAACAACGGTGTGTATCGCTGTGGGTTCGCCGGATCGCAGGAGGCGTACGACAAGGCCTATGACCGGCTCTTCTCACGCCTCGATTGGCTCGTCGATAGACTCGACCACCAGCGGTACCTCGTCGGCGATACCATCACCGAGGCCGACGTTCGACTGTTCACCACCCTGGTGCGTTTCGACGCCGTCTATCACGGCCACTTCAAGTGCAATCGCACCAAATTGAGCGAGATGCCGGTGCTGTGGAATTACGCCCGAGATCTGTTCCAGACCCCGGGTTTCGGCGACACCGTGGACTTCGACGACATCAAGCGGCATTACTACGTGGTGCAGACCGATATCAATCCAACGTCGATAGTGCCGAAGGGGCCTGATCTTGTCAGTTGGCTCCAGCCACACGGGCGCGAATCACTCGGTGGTCGCCCGTTCGGGGATGGCACGGCGCCGCAGCCGCCGACACCTGAGGAGACCGTGCCCGCATCTCACTGGGTTCCGGCGTAGGTGCCGAAGCTCCAATACACGCCCTCGGGGTCGCGGCAGGTGAATCCCCTACTGCCGTAGTCCTCGTCGCGTAACCCCTGGGTGATGTTGCCATCTGCGGCCACGACGCGATCGTGAATCACCTCGGGCTCGTCGGTGACGATGTAAATCGACCCCACGCCCGCGGGTAGGTCTTCGATCGCGCTGCCGCGGCGGACACTGCCCAGCATGACGCCGCCGCCGTTCGGCCAGCGCAGTTCGGCGTGATCGACCCGCTCATCCTCGCCGTAGACGGCGGCTTCGGTGAAACCGAGGACGTCGACAAGAAAACGGATGGCGCCGAGCGCGTCACTGTAACGGAGGGTGGGCCAGATCGTTGTTTCGCTCATCCATCCAATCCTGCTCTCACCCGTCCCCGGTGTCTTGGACGAATGAGAACTTCTCGTCGCGACGCCAATGCGAAGGAGACATACCGGCAAGAGAGCGCCACTCGCGGGCCATGTGCGCTTGGTCGTAATACCCGCACGACGCCGCGACGTCGGACAGCAACGGAACATCAGCCGCCCTGAGTAACTGGTGCGAACGATGGAAGCGCGCGATCCGGGCGGAACTCTTCGGCGTGACTCCGAATTCGGCAGTGAACCGATTGATCAAATGTCGACGACTCCACCCGAGTGCCTGCGCCACGTCCCCGACGCGCGCCGATCCTCCGGCGTCGACCAACTGTCGCCACGCCTCGGTCAGTGTCGGGTCGATTCCTGGCGAACGACTCTCGAGTGCTCGGCACAAAATCTCGTCGACGATCGCGAAGCGGCGGTTCCAGTCCGTCTCCTCGCCGACCCGCTCGCTCAATTCCTGAGCACCTGAAAGAACCTCGCGGAGATCGACCATCCACTCCCCTAGTGCCGCGGTGGGTATGCCGAGGAGCGCCCGAGCTCCGGCTGGGGTGAGAGAAAGCTGAATGCCGTGCTGATTGCCATCGTGGGCAATGATCACCGGCTCAGCGGAAATACCACTCGCCAAAGACTCGAAGGCACACGCACCTTGCCTGGGCGAATTCGAGATCTCGAGCTTCGCGTCGATCGTCAGAATCACAGTCAGGTTCGGACTCGGCATACCGATATGCGTCCCGGCGTCGAACCCCGACAGCCGGTATCCCTCGTACGCCGCCACGTACGGCCGCAGCTGCGCGGCCGTAATTCCCCGCGCACCCTCCGATAGAACACCCACCTGTGCAGGGTAGAACCATGAGCGAACGGGTACCAGCACTATCGCCGGCAATCGGCACAGACATCGATCGGAGTGCTGATGGGCAGCAAGAAAAATGATCGAGTAGAGGTCATCGAAGAAGGTGGACGTTTCGAGAAGGCTCTCGTCGGCATCCTCGACAACGCCAGCCGAATTCAAGGACCCGCCGTGGAGAAGTACGTCGCATACATGCGTAACGCACACCCGAACGACACGCCGGCACAGTTGATCGAGCGTTTGGAAAATCGGTTCCTGCTTGCCGTCACCGGAAGCGGGAGTGCTGTTGGCGGTGCGGCTGCGGTTCCTGCTATCGGAACCGTCGCATCACTGGCTGCCGTCGGCGCCGAGACCGCATTCTTCATCGAGTCGTCGGCCCTGTTGACCCTCTCGGTCGCATCGGTGCACGGCATCTCGATACACGATCATCAACAACGCCGCGCACTTGTTCTAGCGGTGGCCTTGGGTGAGTCCGGGATGCAGATCATCCAGAAGACCGTCGGTACGTCGGCCAAGAACTGGGGAACTCTGGTCACCTCACGCATTCCGGGTGGGGCGATGACGACCATGAACAAGTCACTGGCGAAGAAGTTCGTGCAGAAGTTTCTCGCCAAGCGAAGCGCGCTGCTGTTCGGCAAGTTGCTACCGGCAGGCATCGGCGCGGTCATCGGCGGAACGGGAAACCGAATTATCGGCAAGGGAGTTATTCGAAACGCCAACGATGCGTTCGGACCGGCGCCGAGATCGTGGCCGGAAGTCCGCGTCATCGAGCATGATCTCTGAGACAAGAAATTCCGAGCCGCTACTCGACCGTTGGAGAATGCTATGACCATCGACACACTTGAACTCGGCACAGTGGGCATCTGGCGGCACTTCTTCGGAGTCCCACCCGAGCTGGCACGACAGATCGAAGCCTTCGGATACGGCACGATCTGGCTCGGCGGCTCACCTCCCGCCGACCTGAACGCGGCCGAGGAGATTCTCGACGCGACCGAGTCGATCGTGGTCGCCACCGGCATCGTCAATATCTGGTCCGCCGCTGCCGAGGACGTCGCCGAGTCGTACCGGCGGCTCGAGAAGAAGCACCCAGGACGCTTCCTGCTGGGAATCGGAGCGGGACACCCCGAGGCCAACCAGGAGTACCAAAAGCCCTACGAGGCGTTGGTTTCTTATCTCGACGCGCTCGACGAAGGCGGGGTCCCGGCAGAGCGCCGCGTGCTCGCGGCACTCGGGCCGAAGGTACTGAAGCTTTCGGCTGATCGCGCTGCAGGCGCTCACCCCTATCTGACGACGCCCGAGCACACTGCCGAAGCTCGCGCCATCCTTGGACCGGACAAGATCCTCGCCCCGGAACACAAAGTCGTGCTCGAATCCGACCCGGAGAAAGCTCGCGAGATCGGTCGACCGCCGGTGAACAATCCGTACCTTCACTTGCGCAACTACACCAAAAATCTGAACCGGCTCGGTTACTCGGACGAGGAAATCAGCGGAGGAGGCAGCGACCGGTTGATCGATGCGCTCGTCGCCCACGGCGACGAGCGCGTGATCGCGGGACGCCTCCGCGAGCATCTCGATGCCGGGGCCTCCCACGTCATAGTGCATTCGCTTCCCGACATGGCAGAGCCGACCGTCACTTACCGCGAAGTCGCTGCGGCGCTACTCGGCTGAGACGACCGGACACAAGATGCTCCAGTCCGACGCCCATACGGCCGCCGACCGCCCAACCCGTAATCTCGTAGCGAGCCGACCTGATTCGGCCCGCTAGCAATCGCATTCAAGGGTCCGGGGGAATCTCTGTATGACGCACGGCTTCGGTACGAACGCGCTCGAAGCGCAAGGGCTGACCAAGATATTCGGGAACGTCCGTGCCGTATCCGACTTGAGCTTCGTCGTTCCGCGCGGCTCGATCACCGGGTTCCTCGGGCCGAACGGATCCGGCAAGACGACCACCCTGCGCATGCTGCTCGGCCTGTCCACTCCGTCGGCTGGAGTTGGTCTGGTCGCAGGCGCTCCGTTCTCCTCGCTGCCTGATCCGGCTCGTACCGTGGGCGCGGTGCTGGACTCCCGGAGCTTGCATCCCAAGCGGACAGCCCTGGGGCACCTAAAGATCTTCACCGCCGCGATCGGCTTGCCGGATTCGAGAGCCGACGAGGTACTGCAGATCGTCGGTCTCGGCGACGTAGGCAAGCGCACAGTCGGCGGATTCTCGCTCGGCATGCGACAGCGATTGGCCTTGGCGACTGCCCTGTTGGGCGACCCGGAGATGCTCGTTCTCGACGAGCCTGCCAACGGCCTCGACCCAGAGGGCATCGCGTGGCTACGTGACTTTCTGAAGTCCTTCGCTGCGAGCGGCCGAACGGTGCTCATCTCGAGTCATCTGCTTCGCGAGGTGGAGGCAACGGTGAACAATCTCGTGATCGTCAGCGCGGGCGCCCTTGTGTATCAGGGCAGTATCGACCAACTCAGGTCGTCGCGACCGAGCCGTACTCTGGTCGCTGTGTCCGACCCGGCAGCGCTCGCACTCGCGTTGGCCTCGAGCGGCGTAACCAACACCCAACTTTTACCCGATGGCCGTCTCGGCGTCGCCGGCAGCGATTCCGCCACGATCACCGCCGTCGCGGAGAACGCGGGGCTCACTATCTTCGGAACGACCTCCGAGCACGTCGACCTCGAGGAGGTCTTCCTCTCGATGACCGCCGGCCAATACGCAGCACCCCAGCCGGGGCAGCTCCCACCCCAACCCGGGCCCTCTGCACCACAGGGCTACGGACCTCCGCCCGGGTACGGGCCGCCACCTGGATACACACCACCACCTGGGTACGGGCTGCCGCCAGGCCGCCCTGGTGACCCGCAGCCCAAGGGTTCGCCCTGGGACGGAGGTCGACGATGAACAGTCTTCTCACCGCCGAGATCCGAAAGATAACCACACTCAATTTCTGGTGGGCGCTCGCAATTCCTCCCGTGTTGGTCGGGATCTGCGCCAGCGCTATCTCCTCGACGATAGCGACGAGCGCAGACGAGTTGACCGGAGGCGACGTCGATGGAGTGGTTGTCGCCGGACTCTTCGTCGCCATCGGGTTCTCGATACTCTTCGGTGCGGTGTTCTCCGCCGTCAACGCCGGAACAGAATTCCGCCACGACACCATCACCACATCACTGCTGACTGCATCCGGACGCGATCGGGTGATCGGCGCCAAGATCATCGTCACGACATTGTTCGCGTTGGCCTACGGGTTGATCGTCTCGATCTGCAGCATTGTCTGCCTCCTGTTGTTCACGGGCGGGCGATTCACGCTCGATGGCGACGTGATGACCTTCGTTGCGGCGGGACTGTTCGGCGTAGTCATGTTGTCGCTGATCGGATCGGGGCTCGGCCTGTTGTTCGGATCCCCCACGTGGCCCGCAATCATCATCGTCGCGTGGTTTCCGGTGGGCGAACTGATAGCGGTATCGATTCTCGGCGGGTTCGGACTCGACAGCGTATCTGCAATCGCACCAGCAGCCTTGACGTTGTCGGTGGTCGCAGCCGGAAATATCGACGAACTCGACGTGCTTACCCCGTGGCCGTGGGCTCCGATACTCCTTGCGGTGTGGGCGGCGGCAGCGATCGCGGCCGGCTGGGTCAGAACCAGACAACGTGACATCGACTGAGTCGTTGTCGGTGGCTCGGACTAGCGTTGCCAGTGATGGCGAGAGACGGTAACGAGAGTAACGAAGTCGGCTGGATTCGCAGACTCGCCGCACAGTGCTGGATTCACCGCGGCACCGCAGCAGGCGCCCTTGCCGTCACCATGATCGCTGCTGGAATCGACATCTCTTTTCCGCTGCTCATCCGCAACGCCATCGACGACGCGGGAGCCGGAAAAACCGACGCCATTGCCACTGTCGCACTGGCAATCGGCGGGCTGGGCCTCGTCCGATTCGCTTGTCAGTTCGGTCGCCGACTACTTGCCGGCAGGCTGTCGATCGATGTTCAACACGACCTTCGATTGGGACTGCTCGCCTCGCTACAACGCCTCGACGGGAGCAAGCAGGACGAGATCAGAACCGGACAGGTCGTATCGAGATCCATCACCGACTTGCAGCTCGTTCAGGGCCTTGTGGCCATGGTTCCTTTGTCGGCCGGGGCGTTGCTGCAGTTCTTTCTAGCTCTCATCGTGATGGCCTGGTTGTCTCCACTTCTCACCGTCGTCGCCCTGCTGATAGTTCCGGCAGTGTCGCTGGTGGTCTACCGACTTCGCCCGACGCTGTATGCCGCTACCTGGTCGGCACAGCAACGCGCAGCCGACCTCGCTCAGCATGTCGAAGAGACGGTCACCGGTGTCCGAGTCGTGAAGGGGTTCGGCCAGGAAGGACGAGCAATCGATCGACTCGACAAACTGGGCCGCACCTTGTTCGCCGAGCGGATGCGCTCGGCGAAGATCAACTCCAGATTCGCTCCATCGATGGCCGTGATTCCTCAGCTCGGTCTGGTCGGCGTCATCGCGCTCGGCGGATACCTGGCACTTCACGGTCACATCACCGTCGGCACTTTTCTTGCATTCGCCGCGTACGTCGCCACTCTTTCGGCCGTCACCCGCACGCTGTCGTCGGTCCTGATCCTGGCTCAGCTCTCCCGCGCAGCCGTCGAGCGTGTGTACGGCGTCATCGACACCCAACCGTCCGTCCCCGAACCGCAACACCCGATATCACTGCCGGAGGGGCCTCTCGGCATCGACCTCGCAGCAGTCACGTTCGGTTTCGAGTCCGGACGCGAAGTTCTTCGTTCTTTCGATCTGACCGTTGCACCGGGGGAAACGCTCGCGATAGTTGGTCCTGCGGGATCCGGCAAGACGGCACTCTCGCTCCTGCTCCCCCGGTTTTACAGTCCCGACAGTGGCTCGGTAGCGCTCACCGCCGACGGGCACAGATTCGACGTCGATCACATCAGCGCAGGGCAACTTCGAGGTGCCGTAGGTCTCGTCTTCGACGAACCGTTCTTGTTTTCCGACACCATCGCGGCGAACATCGCGCTCGGCCGCCCAGACGCAACCGCCGAGGAGATAAAGCTCGCTGCCGGCCTTGCCGAGGCTGCCGAGTTCATCGAGGCGCTGCCCGACGGTTACGACGCCATCGTCGGCGAACGTGGCCTGACGCTATCCGGAGGTCAACGCCAGCGGATCGCGCTCGCCCGTGCACTGCTCACCGATCCGCGCGTTCTCGTCCTCGACGACGCCACGTCCGCCGTCGACGCGAGAACCGAAGCAGCGATTTTCGACGCGCTACGCCTTCGGCGCGATCGCACGACTGTAATCCTCGCGCACAGGCGATCGACACTGTCGCTTGCGGATCGGGTCGCGGTACTCGACGGCGGCCGAATCATCGACAGCGGAACCGTCGAGGAACTCGAGAGACGATGCCGGCTCTTCCGTGAACTACTCGCCAGCGGCGAATCGGAGCAGGAACCAGCAGCACCCATCGAGAAACACACGGTCGAGCCTTCCGAAGCACTACTGTGGCCGGAGGTAGCGGACAGTGCCGGGTCGAGCACCAAATTCGTGACACGCAGCGCAGGTGGCCCCCGATCGGGAGCACTCGGCGCCGCTGCGGCAACCCCGCAATTGCAGGCCGCTGTCGACGCACTGCCGGCTGCTACCGAGGATCCACAGGCGTCAGCTCGGGCTATCCGTGCCCCCGATCCACATTTTCGGCTCCCCCGACTGTTGCGACCAGTGCGCATGTTGCTTGCAGCCGTTGTGGTTCTTCTCGCATTGGATTCGCTTGCGTCGGTCGCGTTTCCCTCAATCGTGAGGTTCGCCGTCGACGACGGCGTCTCCCGTGGAAATTCGGGGGCGCTGTGGACCGCGACGTCGATCGGAGTGGCACTGGCCGTGGCCGGTTGGTTCGTCCTTGCAGCCACCACGAATCTCACTGCCCGCGCAGGCGAACGGGTGCTGTTCGGTCTGCGGGTACGCAGCTATGCGCACATCCAGCGTCTCGGTCTCGACTACTACGAACGTGAACTTTCCGGTCGGATCATGACGCGCATGACCACCGATGTCGACGCGCTGTCGTCGTTCATCCGGACAGGGGCGTCGACAGCACTTGTCAGCCTGATCACCGTCTTCGGAGTTGCGGCTGCGCTGCTGCTCACCGATGTCACGCTCGGACTCGTCGCACTCGCGGTGATACCACTGCTCGTGGTGGCGACATTGATCTTCCGCAGAGTCTCCTCGGCCGTGTACGCGGTATCGAGAGAGCGAATTTCGACCGTCAACGCCGACTTCCAGGAAAATATCGCCGGTCTCCGCTCTGCGCAGGCGTACCGACGCGAGGAATTCGCGGCCGAACGCTTCGCCGAACGAGCCGACCGTTACCGCGCCAGCCGAATGCGCTCACAAACTGCTATCTCGGTGTACTTCCCCTTCATCACGTTTCTGTCGGATTTGGCGCTCGCCTTCGTTGTGTTCATCGGTGCCAACCAAGTGGCATCCGGATCGACATCGACCGGAACGCTCGTCGCATTCGTGCTCTATCTGGGTCTTCTGTTCGGTCCGATCCAGCAGCTGTCGCAGGTATTCGACGGTTACCAGCAGGCGAGCGTCGGCGTGCAACGGATCGGGGAGCTACTGCGGACCCCGAGTTCCATCGAGACGGCGTCGAGTTCCGTTTCTGTGCCCATCTCGGATGGCCGTCTTCGCAGCGATATCGACCTCCGGGACGTGGCCTTCCGATATGCCGGAGCCGATACCGACGCACTGAGTGAGGTCAATCTCACAATCCCACACGGGGCCACCGTTGCGCTCGTCGGACAGACCGGGGCAGGCAAGTCTACGATCGTCAAACTGCTGGCCCGCTTCTACGATCCAACGTCGGGATCAGTACGCGTGGGAGGGCATGATCTGCGCAATTATCGGTTGTCCGAATACCGCCACCGCCTGGGCGTCGTACCCCAGGAAGCGCATCTGTTCACCGGTGATGTAGCGAGTAATATCGCGTTCGGAAAGCCGGATGCGACGCGCACCGAAATCGAAGCAGCCGCGCGTGCCGTCGGGGCTTTGGACACCATCGCCGCACTTCGAGGCGGTATGCGGCAGCCGGTGGGCGAGCGCGGCCAGGGCCTCTCTGCCGGGCAACGACAGCTGATCGCGCTGGCTCGAGCCGAACTCGTCGACCCGGATCTGCTGCTACTGGACGAGGCAACCGCGACGCTGGATCCTGCTACCGAACGGAAGGTTCTCGCAGCCAGCGACGCGGTACTACGCAAGCGCACCGCGGTGGTCGTCGCACACCGCTTGGCGACCGCGGCAAGGGCTGACATGGTGGTAGTCGTCCACGACGGACGCATCGTCGAGGTCGGTAACCACCACGAACTTCGGGCACGCGGCGGCTTCTATTCCGCCCTGTGGGATGCAGCTGAAACGCGCGGAGGGAATAAATCGATAGTCCCTGGAGTAGACAGCAAGAGAGAGTGAGGCTGAGAAATACTCGTGAGTACATATCACAACTGCGTCCCGGGCGTTTGTGACCTATGTGTGCGGGTTAGCCTGGACGTGTACGCGTGCTGAGCGGGATCGAAGAGAAGAAGCGAGGCGAACTACTGCCGTGAGCAGCAGCTCTACCACCCAATTCGGACAAAACCAATGGCTCGTCGACGAGATGTACCAACGATTCAAGGAAGACCCCGCGTCCGTCGACGCCAGTTGGCACGAATTCCTCACCGATTATGACCCGGACGCGCCGGTAGGTGACCACGCGTCTGTCTCGAAAGGCAGTGCACCTAACGCCAACGGCACGTCCGCTGCACGCAAAGCCGACGCCGGCAAAAGCGGCGTGCCCAAGACCGGTGCGCCAAAAACTGACGCCGTAAAGACCGAGCCTTCGAAAGCGTCCGCACCCAAGGCGACCGAGCCAAAGGCTCCAAGCCCCACGACCGCAGCTCCTGAGGCCGATGCCTCGGAGTCGTCTACACCCAGGCCTGTCGCTGCAGCCAAAAAGCCCGCACCGACGTCTCGGCCCGCAACTTCGAAAGCCGCTGGTTCCGACACGTCCGCGACGCAGGCAAAGCCCGCAGCATCGCCGGCCGAGGAGTCGAACAAGGTCCTGCGCGGCGCCGCGGCTGCCGTCGCGAGAAACATGTCGGCATCTCTGCAGGTCCCGACCGCAACGAGCGTGCGCGCAATTCCAGCCAAGCTCATGGTCGACAACCGCCTCGTGATCAACAACCACCTCGCTCGTACGCGGGGTGGCAAGATTTCGTTCACCCACATCCTCGGGTATGCGATCGTCCAGGCCGTCAAGTCCTTCCCGAGCATGAACCGCCACTTCGCCGAGATCGACGGCAAGCCGAATGTGGTGACGCCCGCAGCGACAAACCTCGGTCTCGCGATCGACCTCCCCGGCAAGGACGGAAACCGCACCCTCGTCGTCGCCGCGATCAAGAACACGCAGGAACACAACTTCACGCAGTTCTACAACGCGTACGAGGACATCGTCCGCCGAGCTCGCGACGGCAAGCTCACCGGTGAGGACTTCCAGGGCGTGACGCTCTCGTTGACCAACCCGGGCGGTATCGGCACGGTCCACTCGGTGCCGCGACTGATGAGCAGTCAAGGCGCCATCATCGGGGCCGGCGCGATGGAATACCCCGCCGAGTTCCAGGGCGCCAGCGACGAGCGGCTGGCCGAGTGGGGTGTCGGCAAAATCATGACGCTGACGTCCACGTACGACCACCGCATCATCCAGGGCGCCGAATCTGGCGACTTCCTGCGCACGATCCACAACCTGCTGATCAGCGACGAGTTCTACGACGAACTGTTCCACTCGCTCAAGATTCCGTACGAGCCGATTCGCTGGCGCAAGGACCTTCCCGAGGGCACGGTCGACAAGAACACCCGCGTTCTGGAACTGATCGCGGCGTACCGCAACCGTGGGCACCTCATGGCCGACACGGACCCGCTGCAGTTCACCAAGGATAAATTCCGGATGCACCCGGACCTCGACGTGATCAGCCATGACCTGACGCTGTGGGACCTCGACCGTGAGTTCAAGGTCGGAGGTTTCCACGGAAAAGACAAGATGCGTCTGAGGGACGTGCTCAGCATCTTGCGAGACTCGTACTGCCGCCACATGGGCATCGAGTACACCCATATTCTCGAAACCGACCAGGTTCGTTGGCTTCAGGAACGCGTCGAGGCCACGCAGGTCAAACCGACTGTGGCGCAGCAGAAGTACATTCTCAGCAAGCTGAACGCCGCCGAGTCGTTCGAGACGTTCCTGCAGACCAAGTACGTCGGACAGAAGCGGTTCTCGCTCGAAGGCGCGGAGTCCGTCATCCCGATGATGGACGCCGTCATCGATCAGGCCGCCGAGCACGCGCTCGACGAGGTTGTCATCGCTATGCCCCACCGCGGTCGCCTCAATGTGCTGGCCAATATCGTCGGCAAGCCGTACTCGAAGATCTTCACCGAGTTCGAGGGCAACATGAACCCGGCTGCCGCACATGGGTCGGGCGACGTGAAGTACCACCTCGGTGCCGAGGGCACCTACATCCAGATGTTCGGCGAGAACGACATC
The DNA here is from genome assembly GCA_038242295.1 of Mycobacteriales bacterium. Lineage (GTDB taxonomy): Bacteria > Actinomycetota > Actinomycetes > Mycobacteriales > Mycobacteriaceae > Rhodococcoides. Next base: position 12,790 of record JBBSSG010000032.1, read on the forward strand.
TCGGTGTCGCTGACCGCGAACCCGTCGCACCTGGAAGCTGTCGATCCGGTTCTCGAAGGCCTCGTTCGCGCCAAGCAGGATCTGCTCGACAAGGGTGCGGGTGAAGGCGGATTCTCGGTCCTGCCGCTCATGCTTCACGGTGACGCGTCCTTCGCAGGTCAGGGCGTCGTGGCAGAAACGTTGAACTTCGCGCAGTTGCGCGGCTACCGCACCGGCGGCACTGTGCACATCGTCGTCAACAACCAGGTCGGATTCACCACCGCTCCCGAGCACTCCCGCTCGTCGGAGTACTGCACCGATGTCGCGAAGATGATCGGCGCGCCGATCTTCCATGTCAACGGTGACGACCCAGAGGCCTGCGTGCGCGTTGCGCATCTCGCGGTGGACTTCCGTGAGACGTTCAACAAAGACGTCGTGATCGACATGATCTGCTACCGCAGGCGTGGCCATAACGAGGGCGACGACCCATCGATGACGCAGCCTGCGATGTACGACGTCATCGACACCAAGCGAAGCGTCCGCAAAAGCTACACCGAGTCCCTCATCGGCCGCGGCGACATCTCCCTCAAAGAGGCAGAGGACGCACTCCGCGACTACCAAGGTCAGCTCGAACGGGTCTTCAACGAGGTGCGCGAGTTGGAAAAGTACACCCCAGAGCCCAGCGAGTCGGTCGAACTCGACCAGCAACTACCGGCGAAGCTCACCACCGCAGTGGACAAGTCGGTGCTGCATCGCATCGGCGACGCTCACATCGAAGTCCCCGAGGGCTTCAACGTGCACCCGCGCGTCAAGCCGGTCCTCGAGAAGCGGCGCGAGATGGCCTACGAGGGCAAGGTCGACTGGGCCTTCGGTGAGCTGCTTGCGCTCGGGTCTCTGGTGGACGAGGGCCGAACTGTGCGTTTCTCCGGCCAGGATACTCGCCGCGGCACATTCACCCAGCGTCACTCGGTGATCATCGACCGCAAGAACGGCGCCGAATACACCCCGCTGCACAACATGGGCAGCGAGGCGCCAGGCAAGTTCATGGTCTACGATTCCGCATTGAGCGAGTTCGCGGCAGTCGGCTTCGAGTATGGCTACGCAGTGGGCGACCCTGACGCACTGGTCATGTGGGAAGCGCAGTTCGGCGACTTTGTCAACGGCGCACAATCCATCATCGACGAGTTCATCTCCTCCGGTGAAGCCAAATGGGGACAGCTGTCCGACGTCGTACTACTGCTGCCGCACGGTCACGAGGGCCAGGGACCGGACCACACGTCGGGCCGTATCGAGCGATTCCTGACGCTGTGTGCCGAAGGCTCGATGACGGTGTCTCTGCCGTCGACCCCAGCGAACTACTTCCACTTGCTGCGGCGTCATGCACGCGATGGAATCCGTCGTCCGCTCATCGTCTTCACGCCGAAGTCGATGCTGCGCAACAAGGCTGCAGTGTCCAACATCGAGGACTTCACCGACGGTAAGTTCCACTCGGTCTTCGACGAGCCGACCTACGACACCGGCACCGGTGATCGCAGCAAGGTCAAGCGCGTCCTGATGGTGAGCGGCAAGCTCTACTACGAGCTCCTCGCTCGCAAGCAGAAGGATGAGCGCGACGACGTCGCGATCGTGCGCATCGAGCAGCTCTACCCCGTTCCGACTCGTCGGATCACCGAGGCGATCAAGAGCTACGCGAACGCCACGGAGTTCCGTTGGGTCCAGGAGGAGCCGGCGAACCAGGGTGCGTGGCCGTTCTTCGGTCTCGCATTCCCGGAACTGATGCCCGACGTTCTCAGTGGGATCAAGCGAGTGTCGCGTCGTGCGATGTCCGCGCCGTCTTCAGGCTCGAGCAAGGTTCACGCTGTCGAGCAGCTCGAGATCATCGACGAGGCGTTCTCGAGCGTCGGCGAGTAAGACACAGCGCCTACAAGCAGTCGGCAACGGCCCGCTCCCCAATCCAGGGGCGGGCCGTTGCCGTCGGTGTGCTTACCCGTGCTACCGCCATTCATCCGAAAGATATTGGCTGAGAGGGCCGGCCATCTAGTCTGCCGCTGCGGTTGCCCCGAGGAGTCCGGACATCATGCTCGGGGCAAGGGCTACTGCAGGCAATGCGCTGACGTTGAGTTCGATGAGTTCGTCTTTACTGATCTTCGGATCACGCAGCCACGAGATTGTTGCCTCTTCGACGAATGCGATCCAACCTCGGACAGCGAGTTCAGTGGTGGGGGTCGCTTCGAGCTGAAACTTGTAAAGGTTGGCCACGGTGCGGTCGGCCATGATCGTTCGAGTCTCTTCGAAGACTTCACGCATGTCGGGATCGCCACTGGCTGAGCCGCGAAGCAACGAGATGAACGTTTCTCTGTTTTCCGTGACGTAATCGACGTAGTTGGCGATGGAGTCACGCAGAATCTCGTAGGGCTCGAGGCTGAGGTCGGGCGCGGTACGTTCGAGCATCGTTCGGCTGGCGTCACGAACGATGGCAAGGTGAAAGTCTTGCTTCGAGGAGAAATAGTGAAACAGGAGCCCTCGTGACACCCCGGCCTGGTCAGCGATTTCCTCGACCGACAATTGTTCGAGCGGCCGGTCCGCCAACATTTCCGTTCCGAGAGCGATCAGCTGGGCCCGTCGCTCCTCGGGGCTCATTCTGGTTCGCTTAGCAGATCCGTTGCTCACACGAGCCATCAGAACACTCTACTGAATAGTAGTCAATAGCTATTGACTCACAGTCAACAAGCTCCTACGCTCGCATTCATGAGTCTTTCCGTCACAGATACTACGGAGCGCGTGGCACCGCCCCACCAGGTCGACACAATTATCATCGGCAGCGGCTTCGCCGGCCTCGGCCTCGCGATCAAACTGACACAAGAGGGCATGGAGAACTTCCTCGTCCTGGAGCGCGGTAGCGAAGTCGGCGGCACGTGGCGCGACAACACGTACCCGGGCGCAGCGTGCGACGTTCCGTCCCACCTGTACTCGTACTCGTTCGCACTCAATCCGAACTGGACAAGGTCCTTCTCGCCGCAGCCGGAGATCCAGCAATACATCTCCTCGGTCGCGCGTAAGTACAACGTGCTCGACAAGCACGTTTTCGACTCGGACGTGACCTCCGTGCGCTGGAACGAAGACACCAGTCGCTGGGACATCATCTCCAGCACCGGCGCGTACACCGCCAAGGTCGTCGTCACAGCCCTCGGCGCACTGTGCGAGCCGAACCTTCCCCCCATCAACGGTATCGAAGAATTCGCCGGCGACGTCTTCCACTCCGCCCGGTGGAATCACGACGCGGGCCTGGAGGGCAAGCGCGTCGCGGTGATCGGTACCGGCGCGTCGGCAATTCAGATCGTGCCCACTATTGCAGGCAGGGTGGAGCACCTCGACGTCTACCAGCGCACCGCCCCGTGGGTTCTTCCACGTTTCGACCGCGAGTACACAGGCATCGAGAAGTTTGCGTTCAAGCACATCCCAGGGTTTCAACGGCTGGCACGGACCGGTATCTACGCTGCGCGCGAGACGCAGGTGGTCGGCCTTGCCAAGAACCCGAAACTGATGAAGTTCTTCGAGTTTCTCGCCAAAAAGCAGATCACCACCGGCATCAAGGACAAGACACTGCGCGAGAAGGTCACGCCGAACTTCCGCATCGGCTGCAAGCGCATGCTGATCTCCAACCTGTACTACCCGGCGCTCGATCGCGCGAACGTCGACCTGATCACCGACGGTATCCGCGAGATCCGCGCGAACTCGATCATCACCAATGACGGCACCGAGCGCGAGATCGACGCACTTGTCATTGCAACGGGCTTCCATGTGACCGACTCCCCCGCCTACAAGGCCATTTACGGCAAGGGCGGTAAAACGCTCGCAGAGACCTTCGACGAAGGCGGACAGCAGGGGTACAAGGGCACGACAGTGTCGAACTTCCCCAACATGTTCTCCCTCGTCGGACCCAACACCGGCCTCGGGCATACCTCGATGGTGTTCATGATCGAATCGCAACTGAACTACGTCGTCGACGCTTTGAAGACGATCGCGGCGCACGACATCGGCACCATCGAGGTCCGCAAGGATGTTCAGGACGATTACAATGCCGACCTGCAGGATCGTATGTCCAAGAGCGTGTGGATGAACGGTGGCTGCTCCAGTTGGTACCTCGACAGACACGGCAACAACACGACTCTGTGGCCCGATTTCACATTCCGGTTCCGCAGCATCACCCGGAAGTTCGACCTTGCGGCCTACCGCAGCGTCGCGGCATCCGATCTTCCCATCAACTCCGACGACGTCACCGTCGTCTCCGACAGCAAGGTAACGGCACAGTGAGCTCATTCGAAGGCAAGGTCGCCGTCATCACCGGCGCCGGATCGGGAATCGGCCGAGCATTGGCTCTGAACCTCGCTGAGCGCGGTGCCAAGCTGGCACTGTCGGATGTCGACCTCACCGGCCTCGAAGAGACAGTACGTCTGGTCCAGCAGCAAGGAGCCGAGGTCAAGTCCGACTTCCTCGACGTCACCCAACGCGAGACCGTTCTCGACTACGCCGACTCGGTGAAGGAACATTTCGGCAAGATCAATCAGATCTACAACAATGCCGGAATTGCGTATCACGGCGACGTCTCCGAGTCGTCCTTCAAGGACATCGAGCGAATCGTGGACGTAGACTTCTGGGGAGTTGTCAACGGCACCAAGGCATTTCTCCCGTACGTCCAGGAATCGGGCGACGGGCACATCGTGAACATCTCGAGCCTGTTCGGGTTGCTGGCCATGCCCTCGCAAGCTGCCTACAACGCGGCCAAGTTCGCGGTGCGCGGCTTCAGTGAAGCGCTTCGAATCGAACTTCTCATCTCCAAAGCCCCGGTGAAGATGACCGTCGTGCATCCCGGCGGCATCAAGACTGCGATCGCGCGCAACGCCACTGTGGCGGAGAACTACGACCAGCAGTCCATCGCGAAGTTCTTCGACTCGAAGCTTGCGAAAACCACACCCGATCAGGCTGCGAAGATCATCTTGAAGGGCGTGGAAAAAGGCAAGGGTCGGGTCCTCGTCGGATCGGACGCGATCGCGCTGGACATCTTTCAGCGCATTACCGGCTCAAAATATCAGCGCGTCATCGCCACCATTTCCAAGCGTGTCATGCCCAGGAAGATATAGGCCGTGAAGACTTTTTACCTGCCATTGCCGTTGGTCTCCACAGCGTTGAAGCCGTTCTACCGGCTCGCCCTCAACGCTCGGTTCTCCTTCGCCGTCCAGCGAAAGCTCCTGGACCTCGCTGCGCCGATTCAGACGTTGCCGAAAGGCACTGTGGTGCAGCGTTCGACGCTGGCCGGGCGCCCGGTCGAACGCGTCACTGTCGGTGCCACCGAGCGAAACACCGCGATTCTGTACCTGCACGGCGGCGGATATACAATTGGCTCGGCCGCCACGCACCGTTCGCTCGCAGCGCATCTCGCGCGCGAATCTGCAAGCGCGGTATACGTTCTCGAGTATCGACTCGCACCGGAGAATCCTTACCCGGCCGGCCTGAACGATGTCGTAGCAGCCTATCGAGAACTACTGACCGCGCACGGGTTCACCGCTGACCGCGTCGGCATCGCCGGCGATTCGGCAGGTGGTGGCCTGACCGTCGCCGCCGCGCGACGCCTCGTCGACGACGGCATCAAGCCGGCGGCGCTCGGATTGATAGCACCGTGGGTGGACCCAGGCGCTCGCGACGCACCGTTCGCACGCGATATTGTCATCAATACGAAGTGGTCTTACGACGCTGCTGAGGCATATCTGGCCGGCGGAGACCCGCTCGATCAAGGATTCGCCCCGTTTCACGGCGATCTCGCAGGACTGCCGCCGATCGTCATGCATGTCGGCACCTCGGAGGTGCTCTACCCGCAGGTCGCGGCGTTCCACGACAAGTTGCTCGAGTCGCATGTCGAGGTCGAGTACGTCGAATACGAGAAGCTGTGGCACGTAGCGCATCTACAGGCGTCGATTCTGCGTGAGGCCGCGGAAGCCGTGCACCACATGGGCGCATTTCTCGGTGCGCGCCTGCGCTCCTCAGAGGTTGTGCTCCCCCAGCCAGCGAGCAGCAATATCATCTGAATTTCCACCACTGCGGGCCTCGCCGATCATCTCGGCGAGGTCCGCAGTCGTCAGCTCACCGGCAACCACACTCAGAGTCTCGAAGGCGCCGTCGTCGAGCGAGCCATTGCGCAGAAGTGGGACGACGTTCTGAGCTGAGAACGCCCCATCGTCATCGAGGGTGATCAGATCTGCCGCTAAAGGCCCGAACGACGCCGTAGTGACCGCGAGGGCGCCCACTTCGCCGGAATCGAGCGCGTCGACCGCAGCCCTCGCGTCGGGATAGATCTTGAACTCGGTGAACGAGCATCCGTATCCGGACCCAACTGCTGATTCGATGCTCAGCGGATCCGGCCTCGGCGGGTCGCCGGTTACCCCGACCGTCGTCTCAGCACATTGTGAGGCAATCTCGGTCAACGAGGTAAGGCCCGCGAAAGGTCCATCGGCTGCGACCGCAATGGCCGTTCGATCCTCTGCGAGGGCGTAATCGCCCACCGACAGCCCCTCTGGTAGCGATTTGTTCAGATCGACGAAGACATCGTCGGCCTCGGTGGCGGTGGACAGCGAGTCGAACTCGGTCAGCAGCGCCCCGGTGTAGTCGGGTATCAGATCTACCTTCCCGGCATCAAGCGCTGCCAGGTAACCCGACCGCCCACCTTGCTCGGTATGCACCGCTACCGATGTGCCGGTCGAACGTATAGCTCCGGCATAGATGTACGCGAGCAGCTCACTGTCGAGACTGCTTCCCGATCCGACGATCACGTCCGCGTCGACCGGTCGTAGGCCGATCGAGCCATCGTCGATCGAGTCGGCACCGCATGCTGCCAGCAAGAATGCGGGTGCGAGCACCAATACTCCTACCAGTGCCCTGTGCTTCGGCACGGCCGCACCACTCGACGCGAACACTCGTTCTCCATTCCACCCGCACCCCGCAGGTTTACTGATTACGCCCGCCGGGAACTAGAGCGAACAAGATGATCTTGGGCCCAACCCTATGACTAGCTTATTTCGAACGTCATTCCGAGGTCGCAAGGCACCAGTTCGCGGGCGCGGGAGCAAGCAGAACGCATACACAGGGCGGACGCCGGACCCGATGGAAGACTCATACGATCTGCGAAAGGCAATCATGAACATAACCCGAACCACGCGCGTCGTCGCTGCGTTGTCCATCTCGGCTCTCGCACTGACGGCGTGCGGCGGCAGCGACGACCCCCTGTCCACCGGCGGCGGAGAATCCAACAGCGATCCCAATTCGATCATTATGGGATCGGCCAATTTCACCGAGTCGGAAACCATTGCGAACGTCTACGCCGAGGCTCTGAAGATAAACGGTTTCGACGTCGAAACCTCGCTCAACATCGGTAGCCGCGAGGCATACATACCCGCTGTCAAAGACGGGTCGATCGATGTTATTCCGGACTACACCGGCAACCTTCTGCAATACCTCGACCCCGATGCCACCGCGACGTCCACCGAAGACGTCGAAGCGGCGCTTCCCGACGCTCTCGGCTCCGAACTCGTCGTCGCCGATCCGGCACCGGCAGAGAACAAAGACTCCATCGTCGTGACGCGGGAGACCGCCGAACGCTGGAACCTGACGACCATTGGTGATCTTGCCTCGCACTCGGCCGAGATCAGCCTCGGTGCGCCGGCCGAATTCCAGGAGCGTGCGTACGGGCTTCCCGGATTGAAGAAGAACTACGACGTGGAGATCGATCCGGGCAAGTTCGTCCCGATCGCCGACGGCGGTGGCCCCGCAACGGTGCAGGCGCTTACCTCCGGCGCAGTCACTGCTGCCGACATCTTCTCGACGTCCCCGGCGATCGCCGAAAACGATCTGGTGGTGCTCGAGGATCCCAAGTTCAACTTCGCGGCGCAGAATGTCATCCCTGTCATCAACGCAGGCAAAACCTCCGAGAGGTTGACCAATGTTCTGAACGCGGTCTCTGCCAAGCTGACCACAGAGGAACTGCTGGCTCTCAATGAGGCTGTCTCCGGCGATGCGAAAACCGAACCTGTAGCGGCAGCCCAGCAGTGGATCAAGGCCCAGGGACTCGACACACCTATCTCCTAGCAAGCGACCTCCCGGAGAGCGAGCACGACGCGTGATCACATTCGAGAACGTCACCAAACAGTTCCCCGATGGCACCACCGCCGTCGATGCGCTGGACCTGCGGATCGAACCGGAGTCGTTCACGGTGTTCGTCGGGCCGTCTGGCTGCGGTAAGACGACATCGATGCGCATGATCAACCGGATGATCACCCCAACGTCCGGAGTGATCACAGTCGACGGCAAAGACATTGCTGATACCAACGCGGTGAAACTGCGCCGCGGCATCGGCTACGTAATCCAGAGCGGCGGACTTCTGCCGCATCGGACCGTCGTCGACAATGTCGCTACAGTTCCGGTTCTGAAGGGTGAATCTCGCCGGGCGGCACGCACCGCGGCGATGGGTCTACTCGAACGCGTCGGACTCGATCCGGCGATGGCCCTTCGCTATCCGGCACAGTTGTCCGGTGGCCAGCAGCAAAGAGTCGGTGTGGCACGAGCGCTGGCCGCCGATCCGCCGATCCTGCTGATGGACGAGCCGTTCAGCGCAGTCGATCCAGTGGTCCGTGAGGACTTGCAGACCGAAATGCTGCGTCTGCAAGCCGAACTGAAGAAGACCATCGTCTTCGTCACCCATGACATCGACGAGGCCGTGCGACTCGGCGACCGGATTGCCGTATTCGGGCCACAGGGGCGCCTCCAACAGTACGACCGCCCCGAAGTGATCCTCTCCTCCCCGGCAACAGATTTTGTCGCGTCGTTCGTTGGGCGCGACCGCGGTTACCGTGGCTTGTCGTTCCGGTCTGCACACTCGGTCCCGGTACAACACATCGAAAAGGCCACGGCCGAGGAAGTGAAGAGCCTTCGCCTCGAACAAGGTCAATGGGTGCTGGTGGTGACCGAAGAAGGAGTACCGCGCGGATGGATAGACGTCACCGGCGTCGAGAGCATCCGGGCAGGACATTCTCTTGCTGACAGCACGGCAGCAGGCGGATCATTGTTCACCGTGGGCGGCGATCTGCGCCAAGCTCTGGATGCAGCCATTTCGTCGCCCTCCGGGATCGGCGTTGCGGTCGATGAATCCGGCCGTGTCGCAGGCAGTATCGACGGATCCGAAATCCTCGAGCACCTCGCCGCGCAACGCAAAGCCGAGGACGAGAAGCGCAACAAACATCACTTCGACCCCGTCACGCTCGGCAAGGACGGAAAGACCCGATGAACTGGCTCGTCGACAATTTCGACCGAGTCCTCGACCTGACGCGAACGCACCTGTATTTGTCGCTTGTGCCGCTACTCATCGGATTGGTCATCGCCATCCCGGTCGGTACCCTCATCCGCCGCGTGTCATGGGTCCGCCGAATCACGTTGACTGCGGCGAGTATTGCATTCACCATCCCCTCGCTCGCTCTGTTCGTGACCATTCCCGCGATACTCGGGACGAAGATACTCGACGAGATCAACGTCGTCCTAGCGCTCGCGTTGTACTCGACAGCGCTCCTCATACGGACGGTCCCCGAGGCTCTCGACTCGGTTCCAGCAGCCGTCGTCGACTCCGCGGAGGCGATGGGGTTCACGCCGCTGCGGCGAGCACTGACTGTGGAATTGCCGCTGGCACTTCCGGTACTGATGGCGAGCATTCGAGTTGTCGCCGTCACCAACATTTCGTTGGTTTCGGTCGGCTCGGTCATCGGCATCGGGGGCCTCGGGCAACTCTTCACCCAGGGATATCAACGCGACTATCCGGACCAGATCGTCGCCGGCATCATCGCAATAGTCTTCCTGGCGTTGATGTTCGATGCCGCGCTGTACCTGCTCGGTCGGTGGCTCACCCCGTGGACGCGTCTGGGTAGATCGCCCACGAAACGGAAGGTCGCCTCATGAGCATCTTCGGCGAAGCATTCACCTACCTCTCCGATCCGGAGAACTGGCAGGGCAGTACAGGAATCGGGGTTCGACTACTCGAACACATCTGGTACAGCTTCATCGCAGTCGCCGTGTCCGCAGCCATCGCGCTACCGGCAGGCCTGCTGATCGGACACCTCAGACGTGGCGAAGCCTTGATAGTCGGCCTCGTCAACGCGTTGCGGTCACTGCCAACGCTCGGCATCCTGGTATTTCTTGTATTGCTCATCGGACTCGGTCTCGTCCCGCCGATCATCGCCCTGGTCCTGCTGGGAATCCCGCCACTGCTTGCCGGCACGTATGCGGGCGTCGCAAATGTGGACGCAAGCGTCGTAGATGCAGCTCGCGCTATGGGTATGTCAGAAACTCAGGTGCTGCTGCGCGTCGAGATCCCCAACGCGCTCCCGTTGATCCTCGGCGGATTGCGTAATTCGACATTGCAGGTCATTGCGACTGCAACCGTCGCTGCGTATGTCAATCTCGGCGGTCTCGGGCGGTACATCTTCGATGGTTTAGCGCTCTACAGCTACGACCGCGTTCTCGTCGGCGCCATTTTGGTTGCTGCTTTGGCACTCGTCGTCGACGGCATCCTGGCGCTGGCGGTGTACGCGTCGATTCCCGGCACCGGGCGGCTGCGCCGGATGCCGTTGGGGTTGCCGAGCGCAGAGACAGAAACACCCCGAATCGCGCCCGGATAGAGCCAATTCGGGGTGCCTTGTTTCTACTGTCCTGAAACGACGCCCTCGGCTCGCGCTGCTACCGCAACTGCGTCCGCAACGGCCGGGGCGACGCGAGGATCGAGCGGGCTGGGCACAATTTTGTCGGCAGCCAGCTCGTCGCCGAGAACCGAGAGGATAGCCTCGGCAGCGGCGAGTTTCATACCTTCGGTGATGCGGCGTGCTCCGGCGTCGAGGGCGCCCCTGAACACACCGGGGAAGGCGAGAACATTGTTGATCTGATTCGGAAAATCACTGCGGCCCGTCGCAACGATCGACGCATACAACGCGGCTCGCTCGGGATGAATTTCCGGGTCCGGATTGGACAGCGCGAAGACGATCGACTCGGGAGCCATCGAAGCAATGTAGCTCTCGTCGACCTTGCCTGCCGACACTCCAAGAAACACGTCTGCGCCCGTGAGGGCTTCCGCTGCGCCGCCGGACAATCCGCGCGGGTTGGTACGAGACGCGAGTTCGATCTTGACACTGTTCAAATCGCTGCGATCCGCAGAAACGATGCCCTTCGAATCGAGCACCACAACATCCGGGATACCCGCGGCAATAAGGATATTCGCGCACGCGACGCCGGCAGCTCCAGCCCCGGAGATGACCACTTTCAGTCCCGCAGTATTACGTCCCTGCACCTTGGCTGCACCGTTGAGCGCTGCGAGTACGACGATGGCGGTACCGTGCTGGTCGTCGTGCATGACCGGGCAGTCGAGAGCCTCGATGACTCGCTTCTCGATCTCGAAGCACCGAGGGGCGGAGATGTCCTCGAGGTTCACCGCACCGAAGCTGTGGCGCAGAAGCACAATGGCATTGACAATCTCGTCGACATCGTGGGTGTCGAGCACGATCGGAATCGAGTTGAGGCCCGCGAACTTTTTGAACAACACCGCTTTGCCCTCCATCACGGGGAGAGAAGCGCGTGGGCCGATATCGCCGAGACCGAGTACGGCTGAGCCGTCCGTGACAACTGCAACGAGTCGGTCGGTCCAGGTGTACTTCTTTGCGAGCAAAGGGTCCGTCGCGATAGCGAGACTTACCTGGGCCACTCCCGGTGTGTACGCGATCGACAGGTCCCGCTGCGTCTCGAGCGGGGACGTCAATTCCACCGACAGCTTTCCGCCGACATGGCCCAAGAAGATCTCCTCTTCGGAGATGACGGATGGGACGGCGGCGTTGGAAGACGGTTCGGTCACGACCGACACGTTATAACTCCTATGAAATTCGCTTCGATACCGGCACCTGTTTTACACGGACCTGAACTGATTGCACAGCAGCGCTGCACGGCAATTGAAAGGACGATATCTCCGGCCGTGCCCATCAATGGCTGCGTCTGCGAGGGCATATTGTCCTGCGAGAGAACACATTGTCCTCGCGAGAACCCGGTGGTGTGAGGCCGGTAAGCCATCACAGTCGAGGGTGGCGCTGTGGCGCCGCCGCTGGAAGTTGCCTCGAGTGTGCCACTCCCGCGTAGCGGTGAGCGCACCCCACCCCCCGCATAGCGGTGAGCACAGCAGGGACGTGGTTATCCCCACCACTGCGTCCACAGCAGGACACCGGCGATGACAAACACCACCAGTGACGCCGCCACCGATGTGCCGCGCCGCCGATGGTCGGCGAAATGCTGGACGACGATTGCGGCGATAGCGGCGCCGATGTGCGCCATCACCGACACCGTTCCCGGTCCGGGGAATCCTCGCTGGGTACCGAGGTACTGCGCGCTGGACACAATTACGGCCACTACGACGAGTCCTGCGGTAATTGCCCCACTCAATCCCCTTAGCACTCCGTCATCCTCCCTTATTGAATCCGCGGACCAAATCTGCGATGAATTTCGGCGCGGTCGAACAGTACGGTGCGAGGGGGCGTCGTAGGCAAGCTCATACCGGCACGCCGGACGACTGCGCAAGAAGCCGCTCGAATTGCGCGGGGTCGGTGGTGTGTTGGCCGAGTTCGAGCTTTTTGTTCGCGCCGTGATAGTCCGAGGATCCAGTGGAGATCAGGTCGAGTTCTACGGCCAGTTCGGCGAGAATCCGGGTGTCGTCGAGCGTGTGGTCGGCATGGAAGACCTCGACCCCGCCGAGGCCCTGCCCGGCGAGCTCGCGAACGTGCTCGAGGTCCAGCAACCGGCCGCGTGTCCGTGCACGTGCATGCGCGACGACGCTCACGCCTCCGGCTTCGGCGATCATCGCGACAGCCCGCTCCAACGGTGTGTCGACTTTTGCAACGTAGTACGGACTGCGAGTGGCCAGCGGACCATCGAAGGCGTGCTGGACGCTGACGACGGCGCCGATGTCGACGAGCGCTCGCGCCAGATGCGGTCTCCCCGCCGAGGTACCGGTCGCGGCGAGAATCGCGTCCGGATCGATTGCCGGATAGTCCACCGCGAGCCGCTCGGCCATCGCCCGGATTCGATCGGCGCGCTCGACCTGCAGTCGGCGGCGTTCGAGCGCGAAGGCTGTGTTGTCGGGATCGAAAAGATAGGCAAGGAGGTGAACGGGCACCGGCTCTCCGTCCTCTCCCCTGCCCTCGCACGACATCTCCATACCCCGCACGACGGCCAGTCCCGTGGGTGCGGCTGCTCGGGCTTCGGCCCAGCCCGCAGTGGTGTCGTGGTCGGTCAGGGCCACGACATCGAGACCTCGGGCAGCGGCGGCACGCACCAACTCCGCTGGCGTGTCGGTGCCGTCGGAGTGGGCAGAATGGGTATGGAGGTCGATGAGCACGTAGAAGAGTCTCTCAGGCGCACCGAGTGTTCCTGTGTCAGGCGTACGATTGTGCGTCGCGCGTCCTCCGACAAAGCCTGCCAGCAGAAGTTCCCCCTCGTAGAAGGAGTGCAGCCATGCCGTCGCTGCCACCCAGGCCGTCGCTGGCGTCCTTGCATACACTGCGCACATCGAGCCGTTCGCGGGTTGCCGAGCCCAAGATTGCGGCGCCGACAGCCCGTGCCATCGTCGACTGCGCGGTGTACGTCGACGGCATCCGCCTGCCGGGCAAATTCACCCACTCCGCCGCCATCGCCGAGGTTCGTGCGCGCGGTGAAGGTTTTGTGTGGGTCGGTCTGCACGCCCCCGACGAGGGGCAGATGAACGGCGTCGCCGAGTCCTACGGGCTGCACGAACTCATGGTCGAGGATGCGGTGCACGCGCACCAACGCCCCAAACTCGAGCGCTACGACGACGTCTCCTTCCTCGTCTTGCGGACCGTGAGCTATGTCGAGCACGCCTCGGTGACAACGGCCAACGAGATTGTCGAGAGCGGTGAGATCATGATCTTGGTCGGCCGGGAATTCGTCGTCACTGTTCGGCACGGGGAACATTCTGGGCTCTCCGGCGTCCGGCAGCGGCTGGAAGCGAATCCAGAGCGTCTGGCCTTGGGACCGACAGCTGTTCTGCACGCCGTCGCGGACCACGTCGTGGACGAATATCTCGCAGTGACATCGTGCATCGAGCGGGACGTCGATGCAATGGAAGAAGAGGTGTTCTCCACCGGCCATCACGTGCCGATCGAGAGCATCTATCTGCTCAAGCGCGAGATCGTCGAGCTACGACGGTCGGTGACTCCTCTCTCGACTCCGCTCAATCAGCTGGTGCACAAC
>JBBSSG010000033.1:0-25879 GCA_038242295.1 Mycobacteriales bacterium
AATGCCCCGGATGGTCGGGCGTGGAGCCTGCGGAATGCCCCGGATGGTCGGGCGTGGAGCCTGCGGAATGCCCCGGATGGTCGGGCGTGGAGCCTGCGGGGTGACGGTTAGAGTCGGCGTGGTGAGTGTGCTCGACGAGTTGCCGGTTCCGACGGGCCCAGCCGCGGCGGAGGTTCTGCCTCTGTTGAGTTCAGTTCTGGCCGGGGACCGCGACGCGGTGTTGCCGGTACCTGCGGGTGATGCTCGGGAGTCTGCACGCCTTCGCGATGCGCTGCTGCCAGGTGCTCCGATCGATCCGAATGCAGCCCTCGTCGTCGCGACTTCCGGAACGACCGGCACGCCCAAGGGTGCGATGCTCTCGGCGTCGGCGCTCGTTGCGAGCGGCAGGGCGACTCATCACCGGCTGGGCGGCCCGGGGGCGTGGCTGCTCGCCTTGCCGGCGCATCACATCGCGGGGATGCAGGTTCTGCTGCGGAGCGTGTTGGCGGGCACCGACCCGGTAATTCTCGATGTATCGACCGGCTTCGACCCGTCTGAATTGCCTGCTGCGGTGGCGTCGATGTATGGGCGGCGGCGGTACACCTCTTTGGTGCCCACTCAGCTCGTCAAGGCACTCGTTGATCCTGCTGCCGCAGAGGCGCTGTCCTCACTCGATGCGGTACTGCTCGGCGGCGCAGCTGCTCCGGTTCCCCTGCAGGTCAAAGCTATCGATGCTGGAATCAACCTGGTCCTCACGTACGGCATGAGCGAAACCGCGGGCGGTTGTGTGTACGACGGAGCGGCGTTGGACGGTGTCCGTGTCCGCTTGGATTCCGGCCGGGTAGTTCTCGGTGGCCCGACCATTGCACTCGGCTACCGCGGACTGCCCGAGCACCCGGCGTTCGGCGAACCCGGATGGTTTCGCACCGACGATGCCGGAACGCTCGATGAGGCTGGTGTCTTGTCGATCCAGGGCAGACTCGACGAGGCCATCTCGACCGGCGGCTTGACCGTCGTACCGCAGGTGGTGGAGGCCGCGCTCGCGACGCATCCAGCAGTAGGTGAGTGCGCTGTCGTGGGGTTGGCAGACGAGCGGCTCGGCCAACGCGTTGTGGTCGCCGTCGTGGCTACCGGCCCGGTAACTCTGACGTCACTGCGTGAGCTCGCGGCGAAGACGCTGGATCCGACCGCTGCGCCGCGAGAGCTCTACCTTGTCGACTCATTGCCCCTACGTGGGCCCGGGAAACTCGATCGCGCGCGTCTTCGAGTGTTGCTGGCGGACTCCGCACCATTTTTGTGAACCTCGCACAGAGTTTCAGGCCTGAATTCGATGGTGCACTTGGGAAGAGTGGTGCGAGGTCCGATAAATTCAGCGGGTGAAGAATCGCTCCGCGAAGGCTCTCGTCGCCGCCCTGGCAGGGGCCGGGGCACTCGTGGGCGTCGGAGCAGCGATCGTGTGGCACCTCGCAGTTCCAGGAGCCACCGAGTCGGCGCAGCTCACCAGCGCCTCTGATCATTCGAGCGGATACTCGGGCTTCGGAATTCAGATCGCCCATGTTCGCCCTGACTGGTTTCCCAGTTCGCTGTACTTCGTGGGGGCTGGAATTCTGGTCGGCCTGATTCTGTCGTCGTTCCTCGTCGACGCCGGTATCCGAGTGAGAGCCGATCGCCAAGACGGGGTTGTTCGCGCTTCTGATCGTTTTCGGCGGTTCGCTCGGCGCCGGTGTCGCTGCGGCGTGGACACAGTGGCCACCGAATCCGCCCGATCCGCTGGCAGGTGACGATGTGTCCGCGATGATGCAGACCCACAGCGACTCCGCGACGTGGACGCGGACGCAATCACTGCAGGCCGTCGTAGTGGGCCAAGACGCATCCGGCTTTGTCCAGCGTCCAATGGTGTCGCAGGCGGTGGCGCCGACGGACACGACCGCCGACAATTCTCCGTTCCGGCCAGAGACCGACCACCCCTGGCTTGTGTTCCCTGTTGGGAGCGCTCTCATTGCCGGCGTGCTCGCACTCTCGCTCAGCCTCCGAGATATTCGGCTCACCGGCAACCGGCAAATATAGGTACCGCTGAGGAACTCATCACGAGCCTCCGAATTCGTACGGATTCCCCTTCTGTGCGAGCATTTCCGGTCATGAGCACATTGGTCTGCTTCCACGCCCATCCCGACGACGAGGTCTTCAACACCGGCGGGATTATGCGCCTTGCTGCGGATGCTGGACACCGAGTTGTGTTGGTCACCGCAACGGACGGCGCCCTGGGTGAATTTCCGGACGGCATTCTCACCGATAACGAAACCCTCGTGGAGCGCCGCAAGTTCGAGTTGGAGAAGTCTGCGGCAGTTCTCGGCGTCGACCGCGTCGTTATGCTGCACTTCGCGGACTCGGGGATGGCCGGGACCTCGGACAACGACCGTCCCGATGCATTCTGCAACGCCGACGTCGACGAGGCTGCAACCAAGCTCGCAAAGGTACTGAACGAGGAAAACGCAGACCTTCTCACTATCTACGACCCCAACGGTGGGTATGGCCATCCCGATCACATCAAAGTGCACTTCGTCGGCCTACGCGCGGCTGAGTTGGCGGGTACCAAGAACGTCTACGAAGCGACCACCAACCGGGATCATATGAAAGCCCTCGTGAATGCCAATCCGAATTGGTCAGCGGAGAACTCTCCCCCTGACCTCGATTCGTTCGGGCTGCCTGCGGCTGAGATCACCACGATCGTGGACGTCGCTGCGGCAATGCCTGCCAAGCGCGCGGCGATGGAGGCTCACGAAACTCAGGTCGGCGATTTCGGGCCATTCCTGCAGCTGCCACTCGACATGCTCGCTGCCGCCTTCGGCCGCGAGTGGTTCCGACGCGTCGGGGGCGTCCCAGGGCTGACGGAAACATCACTGCCGCTGTAAAGAGTCGATAGCGCCGAAGACGTCCGGAGCTCAGACTTTACCGGACTGCACTTTCAGGTCACCGAACACGGAGAATGATCGGATCCTGATGGTGGGCGCGTGCGGGCCTGGATCCACCGAGCCCGAGTCGATCTCGCGGTCCCCGAGAATATCGAATCCCCCGACCTCGACGTTCACGCCGTCAGGCACCATCAAAGTACTGTCGCCGAAGATCGAGACCACGGTGATGATCGATTCGTCAGCGCCGACGATCGCAGACCGTAAATCGAAAGTGAGGTCGCCCATGATCAGCACCGCAACGGTCGACTTCGCCAAGGCCCACCGTCCGGCGCGCTTCACGTCGCTCAAGATGCACAGGATGGTCGACTGAGATCGCGCACGCGTCGGAACAGGTTCCCTCGTGTTGGCCGCAATCGCATCGAGCTCCGACTGATCGACCGTCGGTGCCCACACCACGGCTGCGTAGTCGGAATACTGAGCAAGCGTCAGCCGTCCCTCCCCGACCGCTCGTTCCAACCGCGTTTGCGCAGCCCCGCGGGCGTTCTCGAGTTCGTTCCCCTCAGACATGGTGCACAGGGTACGTCGGGCGGTGCCTGGTAAAAAGGCATCCACTCACGCGGCGTCGCAGCGGGATCTCGCAATCGCTCCTTCGATACTCGTCGCAGGGCGGCAGCATCGCAGATGACCAGCGGACTCGGGACCGAAAAATGTCGTCGAGCCGGTTATGGATCGGCAAAACCGCCGAACGGTACGCTTGGGCCAAGATGGTGCCGTCGCCGGGGGAAGACTGCGTACCTACTGCGTACCGACAGGTGATTGGAGGCCACGGGTAGCGATGGTGTCTTCGGTCGGTATGTCCATGGGCGCCGGGGGTGTGCGCGCAGTACGAACCACCGACGGAGAGTCGTTCTCGGTCGAATGGTTCCCCTCGATCGGACCGGGACCCGACGCCGAGGATGTCGCCCATGCCATCCGAGCCATGGTCGACCGCGCCGATGCTCCGAACTCGCTCGGGGTGGCTTTTCCGGATCCGGACTACAGCGCGGCACTCAGATCGGCGCTCGTCGAGGAGTACGTCTCGGACGTACACATCATCTCCGAGATAGCGGGGGCCATCGAGCAGCTGCGGTCGGATCCGAATTTCCACTACCGCACCGTTGCCCTGTACGACCTCGGCGCCACGGGTCTCGAATTGACCGTCGCCGATATCGAGAGTGGCACCATTTACGCCACTACCCGTTCCTTGGATTTGAGCGGCTCAGCAATCGACGAGATCGTCCGAAGCTTTCTTTTGACGCTCGACATCCTTGCAATGCCGCGCAACGAGGAAGAGAACAGCGGTCTGCTCGCATTCAGTCGTGAGATCAAAGAGGCGCTCTCGACACATACGGCAACTCAGACGTCCGACGCTCAGTTTCAGCTCATGGATCGACGGATGTTCGACCTGCAGATCATTCGGCCGGCCGAACGGTCGGCAATAGCGCTCCTCGATCTTGCCGAGAGGTCAGAGATCCCGCCGGAGGTCGTCGTCGCGATCGGTGGCGGTGCGAGAATTCCGTTGATCCGCGATGTCCTGGGTAGATACCTACGGATTCCGGTGGTCGTCCCGGACGCCCCAGAACTCATCGCAGCGCGCGGGGCCGCGCTGTACGCCACCAGGGTCGATGGAACGCGGCCAGCTCGACCGTCGACAGCACGCCGCAGCGCACAGACGTTCATGACGCCGTTGTTGCGATTCGGACTTCCGTCGATCGTTGCTCTCGGACTCCTGTCCTGGGCGGTGTGGCCGGATGGCAATTCCGAGTCCGTTGTCACCGGAACATCTGTCTCGACGCTCGAGGATGCGGAAACAACCAGCACCACCTTTACGTCGCTGCGCCCATCGGTCACGGCGACAACCACCACTCGACCCACGACGCCCACTGCTGCTGCGATCACAACCACGTATTCACCTGCGCCCGCTCCAGAGACTTCGGCGCCATACATCCCCAGGCGCAACACCGTCGACGATGCGACGACCTCGCCGGCTGCGCCACGGCCGGCACCAGCACCTGCTCCCTTTCAACTCCCCCGGCTGGAGCTGCCGGAGATTCGGCTCTCACCGCTGCTGCCGTTCCCCTGAGCCTGCACCTCCATTAAAGCGCCAGAACTGCGATACGCAACAATCAGCACATGGCCACCACAGCACAATGGATCGAGGGCGCACGCCCGCGCACGTTGCCGAATGCGATTGCACCCGTCCTGGTAGGTACAGGCGCGGCGGCCTCGCTCGGCGACGCGGTGTGGTGGAAAGCTTTGCTGGCGTTGGTGGTTGCGTTGACGCTGATCGTCGGCGTCAATTTCGCCAACGACTACTCCGACGGTATCCGCGGGACCGATGACGAGCGCGTCGGGCCTATGCGGCTCGTGGGATCCGGCGTCGCATCACCGGCTGCGGTCAAGGCGGCGGCTATCGGCTGCTTTGCGGTCGGTGCGGTCGCGGGCCTCGCATTGGCGGTGACGACGGCGTGGTGGCTGGTGCTGATCGGCGCAGTCTGTATCGCGGGCGCCTGGTTCTACACCGGAGGAAAAAAGCCCTACGGATACAGCGGTCTCGGCGAAGTAGCGGTCTTCGTGTTCTTCGGGCTCGTAGCAGTGCTGGGAACCCAATTTGTGCAAGCAAACCGGGTCGAGTGGGTCGGGGTAGTCGCAGCGGTTGCCGTCGGGTCGTTCTCCAGCGCGGTGCTGGTGGCCAACAACCTTCGTGACATCGACACCGACCCGGATTCTGGAAAACACACTCTCGCCGTGCGCCTGGGCGACGCACGCACCCGGTTGCTGCATCTGATGTTGATGGTCGCGCCGTTCGTGGTCACCATCGCTCTGGTGGCACGGACTCCGTGGGCGCTTGTCGCGCTCATTGCGCTTCCTCTGGCAGCCCGCGCGAACAAGCCCGTCCGCACAGGTGCGGATGGGCTTGCACTCATTCCCGCGCTACGCGACTCCGGCCTGGCGATGTTGGTGTGGGGACTGACAACCGGAGTAGCGCTGGCATTTGCCTGAAGGTGTTCCGGCTCAGCGCTTCTCCGGAACCAATGCCCCGAGCAGGAAGTTGACGATGAAGATGAGCAACGCGCCCCAAAAGGCTGCGCCGAAGCCGGAGATCAGCAGTCCATAGTCCGTCAGTGCCGAAAGCCAGGCCGTGAGCATCAGCATCAACGCGTTGATGACGAGGGTGAACAGCCCGAGTGTCAGAATCACCAACGGCATCGAAAATAGCTTGACCAATGGTTTGATAAAAGCGTTCACGACGGTGAACACTGCCGCTATTGCGGCGAGGACAAGCAGATCTCCCCCGGTGCCGTGGCCGGAGCTGGAAATGTCGATTCCGCTGACCCACTGCGATGCCAACCAAATCGCTACTGCATTGATGACGAGACGTACAAGAATTGTCATGCCCGACAGACTATGCGGCGGGAGACTGAAGATGCATTGCGCATCCAGGGCCTACGCATACTCTGGACGGCGTGAATACCGCGAACCTTTCTCGGACTGAAACTCGACGTCGATCGCGCCACGTCACCGGCGTCACGTACCGGGTCGAATTGGATCTCCGTAGCGCGACCGATTCCGCAGCGGAGACGTTCTCGACCCGCACCACCATCTCGTTCGACGCCTCCACTGCCACAACCTGGCTCGACTTCATCGGAGACGAGGTCGTGTCGGTGACACTCGACGGCACCTCGGTTCCGGTCGATTACGACGGCGCCCGAATCCAACTGGTCGGACTGGGTGCTCGCAATACAGTCGTCGTCGACGCTCGTGGTCGGTACAGCAGGTCGGGTGAGGGTCTGCACAGGTTCGTCGATCCAGTCGACGGCGAGGTCTACCTCTACACCCAGTACGAGCCGGCCGACGCGCGGCGCGTATTCGCGAACTTCGAGCAGCCCGACATCAAAGCGCCCTTCATCTTCGAGGTATCCGCACCCGAGGGGTGGGAGGTGCTCTCCAATCGCATCGGCACTCGATCCCACGGAAGAGTTACATTCGAGCCGACGCTGCCGATCTCCACTTATATCACTGCGATCGCAGCGGGGCCGTATCACCGGGCCCAGAGTTCTTGGACGCGAGATGATCTCACGGTCGAACTCGGCGCGTTGTGCCGCGCGTCGCTGGCAACACACTTCGATCCCGAAGACATCTTCGAGATCACCCGGCAGGGCCTCGACTTCTTCCACGACAAGTTCGACTTCCCCTACCCGTTCGGTAAGTACGACCAGATCTTCGTACCCGAATACAACCTCGGTGCGATGGAGAATCCGGGTCTCGTCACGTTCACCGAATCGTATGTATTTCGTTCCGCAGCAACGGAAACCCAGTACGAAGCCCGAGCCAACACGATTCTTCACGAGATGGCGCATATGTGGTTCGGCGATCTGGTGACCATGCAGTGGTGGGACGACCTGTGGCTCAAGGAGTCCTTCGCCGAGTTCATGGGAGCCTTTGCTTCGGCGAGCGTCACACGGTTCACCGACGCCTGGGTCAGTTTCGCAAATCGCCGAAAAGCCTGGGCCTACCTGCAGGACCAACTTCCGACGACGCATCCGATCGTCGCCGACATCACCGACTTGGAAGCTGCGAAGCTCAACTTCGACGGCATCACTTACGCGAAGGGTGCCAGCGTTCTCAAGCAACTGGCCGCGTATGTCGGCGACGAAGCGTTCTTCGAGGCGTCACGTAGATATTTCGCCCAGTTCGCTTATGGAAATACCACTCTCGCGGATCTTCTCACCCACGCATCCGCTGCATCGGGACGCAATCTCGACGACTGGGCAGCGGCATGGTTACAGACGACCGGCGTCTCGACGCTGACGTTCACCGGCACTGCCGTCGAGCAGACGGATCCGCGTCCGCACCGCCTTGCGATAGGCCTGTACAACGAGGATGCCGACGGCAACGTGGTGCGAACCGGGCGGCGTGAGATCGACCTCGTCGGTGCGAGCACCCCACTCGAACTACCCACCGCCGCACTCATCCTCCTCAACGATGAAGATCTGACGTACGCGAAGATCCGTTTCGACGATCGCTCACTGCAGACCATCCGAACCTCGCTCGGCCGTGTTGTCGACCCTCTCGCCAGAGGTCTGATCTGGTCAGCCCTCTGGAATATCACCCGCGACGCCGAACTCGACCCACGCGAGTACATCGACATCGCCGCCAGGTTCGCCGCTGGGGAAAGCAATGTCGGCATACTCAGTGCCGTCGTTGCAGGCGTCCAGTACGCAATCGATCACTATCTCGACCACCCCACTGCAGCGCGGCAATTCTGGCTCGAAACATGCTGGGAGAACTTGGAATCCGCTGATCCAGGGAGCGACGCTCAGATCGTCTGGCTACGGGCTGTTGCCGAGGCCGCTCACATGTCCGGTGCACGCTCCGAGCAGCTCGAGCGCCTGCTCGACGGCACTCTACCTATAGAGGGTATCGATCTGGACCCAGTTCAACGGTGGACGCTGCTGAAGGCACTGAGCACCCTCGGCCGCGCATCACGAGAACTCCTCGATGCAGAATTGGCAACGGACAGAACGTCGTCGGGGCAGAATTTCTACCTGGCGGCGGTTGCCGCTCAGCCGAACTCCGACACCAAAGCTGTCGCCTGGTCGGATCTCATGGACTCCGGCGACCTCTCCAACGATGGCGTCGACGCTACCGTCGCGGGATTCCGCGCGGGCGGACGACGCGACCTGCTCGAGCAGTACGACGCTCGTTACTTCGACGCCATCGCCGACCTGTGGACGACGCGCAGTATCGAAATCGCCAGGCGGTTGGTCATCGGATTGTTCCCCCAGCAGAGCTCCACCGATGCCGCTGATACTTGGTTGGCCGCGCACGAGTGGGCTCCTGCGGGGCTGCGCAGGTTAGTGGTGGAGCAGCGTGACCATCTGGCCCGCGCACTGCGAGTGCGGGAGGCGTCGACAACGTGACCGGAGCGTGCGGTGAGAGCCCGCGGCGTCCACCCGTTAGTGTCAATCACATGGCTCGCAACATTGTCCTCACATCAGCGCTCGCTGCGGGCGGTCTGCTCGGCGGATTCGCTGTGGCCCAGAAGACGAAGAATCGTCAACTGGGCGGCGCGGTACTCGCCGCAGCAGCGATCGCTTGCACAGCGTCGTGGAATGCGTCCTCGGGACCGAAGGTGGCCGGGGCACTTCTCGGCACTTATCTCGTGGGTTTCGGCGCGTCGCACCCGTTGGCCAAGCAAATCGGAGCGTGGCCTGCCGTCAGTGTTGCGGCCGGTGCGACCGCGGCCGCGTCGCTGGTTCTCACGCGCCGTTAGACCACGAACTCTCCAGTTCGCACAAAGTTCGCGAGCGTTTCGGTGGGGCGGATCAGATCCATACCTTGGCCTGCGACCCAGTCGTCGTCGAAGTACGTTCCGGCATACCGCTCGCCGCCGTCGCACAGCAAAGTGACCACGCTTCCGTGGCGTCCGGCAGCAATCATGTCCGAGATAAGGCCGAAGGCTCCCCAGATATTGGTGCCCGTCGATCCGCCGACGCGGCGCCCCAGAACGGCTGAGGCGTACCGCGCCGCTGCGACCGAGGCAGCGTCGGGAACTGCGATCATGCGGTCGATGACCTGCCCCACGAACGACGGCTCGATGCGGGGGCGCCCGATACCCTCGATGCGCGAGGGCTTGTCTGTCGAATAGTCGGCGCTGGCTGTCTCGTATCCGCCGATGAAGGCCGAATTTTCGGGGTCGACGACAGCCAACCGTGTTGCGTGCCTGCGGTATCGAATGTATCGCCCGATTGTCGCGCTGGTACCGCCCGTGCCGGCCCCAACCACCACCCAAGTGGGTACTGGATATTCTTCGAGCGTGAGTTGGTCGAAGATGGACTCGGCGATGTTGTTGTTGCCGCGCCAATCCGTCGCGCGTTCGGCGTGAGTGAATTGGTCCATGTAGTGCGAGTCGGGCTCGGCGGCGAGTCGGTGCGCTTCGGAGTACATGGCGGCAGAATCGTCGACGAAATGACAGCGGCCACCGTGCGTCTCGATGAGTTCGACTTTTGCGGGACTTGTACTGCGCGGCATGACGGCCACGAAACGAAGGCCGAGAAGCCGCGCGAAGTACGCCTCACTGACGGCGGTCGATCCTGACGACGCCTCGATCACGGTGGTCTTCTCGGTAACCCAGCCATTGCAGATGGCGTAGAGAAATAGCGAACGCGCCAGTCGGTGCTTGAGGCTGCCCGTGATGTGAGTGGACTCGTCCTTGAGGTAGAGCTGGACATTCCACGCCGATGGCAGCGGGTAGCGGAGCAGGTGAGTGTCGGCACTACGTTGAGCGTCCGCGTCGATGAGCCGAACGGCGTTGTCCACCCAGTCGCGTGAAGCCGAGTGATCGACGACTCTTGTCACTGCGGATCGTCCTCGCCGCGAAGTTTGGCCTGCAGATCGGCGCGTGTTCTGCGACGCTCGGCATCGAATCCGGCGATCGACTGATTGACACGAATCCGGAGGGACTTGAACAGTACAAGGGAGAGCGGCAGGGAGATCAGTACTGCGAAGACCGCGGCGACGAGCACCGGAACCTCGATCCCTGCCAACAGGCCGATTCCGACGATGACCCCACCGAGGGCCAGGACAAGCAACAGTCGAGCGCCGCTGTACAGAGCCACGTCACGGAGCAGCTGTCCCTTGGTTGCAGTAGGCACGGGCGGCGTGTTGCGTTCGTTCACGAATCCCAGGCTACCGCGCCGCGGCTGGAGCTTCACCCACCTCGTCCGCACGCTTCGGCTGGGCCGGAATGTACAAATCTGAGCCGGAATGAACAAATCGGACGGTCTGACTTATCCGATTTGTCCATTACCTCCCCTTTACCAACATTAGATCAGTCGAGTACCTAGGGGTCCGAGTGCCACCATGGGTCTCGAACGCGAGGTGTGCACCATCCTCGTTTCGAAAAAGGGGCTCCCGATCGACGTCCGTAACACGACCGCGATGCCGAAAAGAGGCCGCCGAACCGAACACAGCACTACCGACGAAATACAGCACGGACAACCGCACACAGCCACGCAGGAGGACTCGACAACATGAGCGCACCAGCACTGCCCAAAGCACAGGATTCGTTGCTCACGCCCGGACAGGTCGCCGCGCTCTTTCATGTGGACCCGAAAACGGTGACGCGGTGGGCCCACGCGGGTCGTCTTGGATCTCTGCGGACACCGGGTGGACACCGACGCTTCCGTGAGGCCGAGGTCATGCAACTGCTGGCGTCACTCACCACGGAAGCTGCGCCCCGCTGATTCGGTACTGATTCGGGTCCGAACAACCACCCTTTCAGAGACTGCGAGCCGCGCGGGGTGCACACTGCATCCCCGCGCGGCTACCCTGTCAGTAGGAGGTGCGTTGTGATCTATCTTTTGGCATTGATCGGTTTGGTGTCAGTAATCGTACTGTTCTGGAAGGCGTTCGGTCCTACGGTGCAGGAACCAGCGGGACGAGTCGGCGGGCCCGACGACGATCCCGAGTTTCTGTGGCGAATGAATCGTGATGGTCGTCGACCTGGCACCGACGGCCAGGGCTCTGGCACCCAAGGCTCGACCGAATAGCCGCTGTCGGCCGAGCGCCGAACGACCAGGGGTGAACTATCACCCCTCGCACGACAACACAGCCCGCCTCCGAAAGGAAGCGGGCTGCTCGCGTTTGTAAGGGCTCGCGCCGATATTGATGTCTCTAGCTGGTGCGGTTATCCTCGGTCCGCCGCGCGCTGCCCCGGCGCGCAATGTCCTCGGGGCGATTGCTAGGGAAACCCGCCGCGACTGCGGCCGCCAGCTCCAACAAAGCGATTCGCGTCTTGGGTTTGAGCCTGTTCAAATCGATCTCGGCCCCCTCTTCCAGATGCGGATCGAACGGGAGGAGAATCACCTGCCGGCAACGTTGTTCGAAATGTTCGACGACCTTGTCCAAGTCGACCTTGCCTGCTCGCGGCCGCACTGCATTCACGACGGCCACAGACGAGCTCACCAGGTCGCGATGTCCGTGCGCGTCGAGCCAGTCGAGCGTCGCAGATGCACTGCGAGCCCCGTCGACAGAGCTAGAACTCACAACGACGAGTGAGTTCGACCCTTTCAGGATGCTGTGCATCGCGGAATGCATCAGTCCGGTTCCGCAGTCGGTCAGCACGATGCTGTAAAACTTTTCCAGCAGCCCTACCGTCCTGTCGTAGTCCTGACCGCTGAAGGCCTCGGACACTGCAGGATCAGAGTCCGAGGCGAGTACTTCCAATCGGTGCTCGTTCTGCGAGGTGTACCCACGCACGTCGCTGTATCGGACGAGGCTGTCGATGTCGCGCAGCATGTTTCGTACCGTCGCTGGAGTTTCGAGCGGCACTTTCTGACTGAGGGTTCCGCGATCGGGGTTGGCGTCGACAGCAATGACCCGGTCACCTCGGATGTTCGCGAATGTCGACCCGAGGGTCGCGGTGGTCGTCGTTTTTCCGACGCCGCCTTTGAGGCTGAGTACCGAAACCCGGTAGCAGCCGAGCAAGTGTCGGTCGACCTGTTGCGTCAGCCGCGCAATCTCCTCGTCGCGGGCGCTGTTGCCCAGGTTCACCCGGCGACCTGTCGCGGTGTGGATCCAACGCCTCCACCCTGACGTCGGAGCCGGACTCAGCTGCTTCACCAGGAGTGCATTGGTCAGATCGGCAGCCGATGATGCTGCGACCGGCGGCAAGTTGGGCGCAAGTCCGGGGGGCCCCGGCGTGGAAGTCTGTGCTGGTCGATGTGCAGGTGCTGGTGATTGCGGTTGCGGCGTTGCGGTCGAGAACGGTGAACCCGTGTCGGCCGGCATCGGAACCGCCGTCGACCTGAACCCGGCGGTGGGCCCAGCGTGTTCCAAGCGGGTCCTCGACGACGCAGGTGGTACGAACTCCGAAGAGGTGCGTTCACGATGCGATGAGCGGACAGGATCGGCCGACATCTCACGATAGCGATTCGGCTCTACTGCAGACGCCGGGGAAATCGCGTCGGGACCTTCACCTGCAGGCTTCTGCGGTGTCGGGGCCCGAACTACCGGAGCCTGGCTTGTCACCTGTTCAGCCACCGAGGCACCATTCGCGGGCATGTGCCCCGCCACCGAGGCACCATTCGTAGGCATGTGCCCCGCCACCGAGGCACCATTCGTAGGCATGTGCCCCGCCACCGAGGCACCATTCGCTGGCATGTGCCCGGCCACCGAGGCACCGTTCGTGGGTTTCGGCTCAGAGTCCGCGGTCTTCGGCTCGGGTGTGGGTTTTTGCGACGGCTCCGAAGCCGCAGCCTCCGGAGTCGGCGCCGGCGGCACCCCTGATTCCGCACCCGTTGGTTCCGGCACCGCTGCCGGATTGGCTTGTCCGGCCTCTCGGACCGGTGGCTCGACCCCACGGGCAGAATGATTCTCGCTACTGTTCCCCGGCAGTTCTCTGGGTTGCGATTTCTCGTCGTGCGACCTTTCGGGACGCAAGTCAGTGGCCGGTTCCGGCTCCTCCGGACGAACCGGTTCCCAGGAACTCATTTGCCAATCGGCCACTACCGATTACCCCCGTTGCTGTCGACTCCCCCGACGGCGCGCTCCCCTGCGCGCCGATCATGCGAACCGGGACGTTACCAGCTAGTTCAGACCGGCATAGGAGTGCAGACCGGACACCACCATGTTGATGATGAACAAATTGAACAGCATCGCGCTGAAGCCGCCGACATTGATCCAGGCTGCGCGGGTGTTCCGCCAGCCGGACGTCGCACGGGCATGCAGGTACGCCGCATAGATGATCCAGGTGATGAAGGACATCGTCTCTTTGGGGTCCCAGCCCCAGAAGCGGCCCCAGGCAGCTTCGGCCCAGATCGCGCCGAGGATGACACCCGCACCGAACAGCGGGAACGCAATAATCGCCGTCTTGTAAGCCAGCCGATCGAGGGACTGCGCGTCGGGAAGCTTCGAGGAGAATCGACCCCAGAAGCTGCTGTTCTCCTCCCCGGCGGGTTGCTTGATCCGGAGGAGGAAGAGCAGGCTCGCGACGCCGGACACCAGCAGGATGCCGCTGCCGACGCTGACAATGGTGACGTGGATGGGTAGCCAGTAGGAACGCAGGGCAGGTACGACGGGTGCTGCGTCCGCGTACAGCTTGGTGGCGGCCAGGAACATCAAGATGATGATGGGGGCAAGGACGAACACGAGCATCGGCCGCATCGACCGTTTGCGAAGCAGCACGATCGATGTCAGCGCCGCCGCGGCAGTAGCCATGGTCACGAACTCGTACATGTTGCCGAGCGGGAAACGGTGCGTAGCGAACCCGCGGAGCACGACCGAAGTGACATGCAACAACAGCGCCGGAATCAACAGGGCGTAGCCCATGCCGGCGAGTCGCTCAGAGAGTGGACGTTTCGGTTCCTCGGTGACGCGTCCTGGCGTGTTGGCCGACGCCACCGGCCCTCCGCTACCGACGAGCTCTTTGGTTTGGATCGCCGTCGCACGTATCGACGCGTACTGCGCGATCAGGAGAACGAACGCAAGCACGTAGATCGTGAACGCGGATTCGAAAGACCAGTCGCTGTAGCGCGAGAGTGTCTCGTTGATCGGCATCGGTCAGTTCTCCTGATTTTTCTCGACTGCATTTTTTTCGACTGCGTCGTCTCCGACTGCAGTCTTGTTCACTGCGCTCGCGTCCACTGCGGTCACATCACCGATCAGCCGCGCGCACAGCCTGTCGAACTCTTCTCCCCAGCCTGCCTGATCGGTACGTGCCAACCCGCCCAGGTCTACTACAGTACGTCGTGAGTTCGGTTCAGGGGTGAGTCGGACCCACACTCGACGTCGCTTGATCACCAGCGAAATCAACAGGCCGCTCATCATCGTCAGTGCGAAACCGAGAACCCATATTTGCGTCGGGTCGTGAGATACCTGAATGTTGACGAACTCTTCGGCACCGTCGAATCGAATCTGAGTCCCGTCCGACAGGGTCGAGCTCTCCCCGGGTTTGAGGTTCACGCGGTCCTGTTTGACCAGTCGTCCCTGGTTGATCATCTCCTGGTTCAGCGAGAACAGTGACTGCGGGTATCCGGTGTCGAGGCCAGTATCGCCCGAGTAGATGTCGATGGCTACCGCCGGATCGGTCATGGCCGGGAAACTCGACGAGAGCAAACTGCCGTGGAACGACGCCGTCGGCGCAAACAAGCCCTCGATGGCAATCTGATTCTTTCGACGTTCCGCGGGATCGGGGTACATTCCGCCGGGCGGATCGATACGCAACACACCACTGGAGAGGAACGTCGTGGCATCGGTGGGCTCCCACTGAATGGTGTCGGTACGGGTTTCCCCATTGGGGAATGTCACCGTGAACGTGGGGGCATAACCGTGTCCCTGGAGGTAGACGCGATCTCCGGCAACCCGCAGAGGATGGTTGACCTGTAAAACCTCGTCGCGCCAGACATTGTTCGTCAGATCGTCCCCGGCCTGGTATTCGATGTTCGACGTGAACATCTCGGCCTGACCGTTCACGAGGTAGTCGGCTTTGAAATCCTTGACACGGATGCACAGCGGCTCGAGGCCGGTGCCGTCGACCAGTTGCCCGGCGCGGAAACCGTCGTAGATCGCCGGAGTGGTGCTGCAGAATCCTGGGCCGTCGTCCGCGATGACAACGACGTTGCCCTCGTATCCGACCAGCTTGCCCAACGCGATGGCAGCGAGCAGTCCGACGAGCGAGAGATGGAAGACAAGGTTGCCGAACTCGCGGAAGTAGCCCTTCTCGGCCGAGAGCGTCACCTCACTGGCGTTCGGGCTGCGCTCCGCGACCCTCCACCCCCGAAACTGCGCTTTCACCTTCGAGGCAGCGTCCTCGATGGATTCGTCGACGGTGTAGGTGCGGTGGTGCGGAAGACGTGCGAGGTTGCGAGGTGTCGCAACAGGCTTGGTACGCAACGCTTTCCCGTGCTCGACGCACCGGGGCACGATGCACCCGATCAGCGAGATGAACAGCAGCGCGTAGATAGCAGTGAACCAGAAGCTGGAAAAGACGTCGAACAGTTCCAGTTTGTCCATGAGCGGACCGAGAGTGGGCCTGGCGGCAATGTATTCGTCGACTTTGCCGGAGTTGAGGCTGCGCTGCGGCACGAGCGCCCCGGGAATCGCCGCGAAGGCAAGGAGGAACAGCAGAATCAGCGCGGTACGCATGCTGGTCAACGAACGCCAGGTGTTCCGAACATATGCAACAGCGCGCCCGAACACCGACTGACGGGCAGGCTTTCGATCGGGCCGAGTATCGAGATCCGTCATGTCCTTGCGCCCCTCATGTCAGCAACACCCCTCATATCGGCAACACCACGTCGGAGACGAAGGCGTCGCGGACCCAGCTGACGAACAAGTCCCAGGCTCCTGTGACGAGTGCAATCCCTACTGCTATCAACATTATTCCGCCGAACACCTGTATCTGTCGTGCATGGGTGCGAAGCCAACCGACTCCGCGCAGTGCGCTCACCGACCCGAACGCGAGGATCACGAAAGGTAATCCGAGTCCGAGGCAGTACGCGACGATGAGCGTGACCCCGCGAACAGCCGTCGCACCTTCGGTTCCGGCCGCGAGCGAAATTACGCCCGCGAGCGTCGGCCCGAGGCACGGAGTCCAGCCGAGTGCGAACACGCCGCCCAGCAATGGCGCGCCCACCAGGCTACCGACGCGACGCGGTTCGAAACGCACGTCTCGCTGCAGAGCCGGTACGAGGCCGATGAACACGAGCCCCATCGCGATGGTGATGACGCCGCCGATCCGCATCAACAGCTCTCGGTTCACCGACAACACCGAGATAGCGCCGAAGACGGTCGCCGTTGCCAGCACGAACACCACGGTGAAACCGAGGACGAACAGTCCCGCCGCCCCGGCCACCCGGAGGCGACTCGACGCCCGGATCTTCGTCGTCGCAGCTTCTGTTGCCGTCACCGCGGGTTCATCGGCTCCGACGACTCCGGCCAGGTAGGACAGGTATCCGGGGACGAGTGGGACGACGCAGGGTGAGGCGAACGACACCAGCCCGGCGAGAATGCAAACGCCGAACGCGAGGATCAGCGGTCCCGTCGCCGCGGTGCTCTGAAATGTCTCGCCTATGCCTGCCAAGTGAGAGATGCCTGCCAGATTAGAGGTGCCGGCCACGTGAATCGTGCCCGCCAGGTTGATCGCTGCGCTCACTGCTGCTCGGATTCCTCTGCCGCGATCCGCTCGACGACCGGTTGCAGGTCCTGGGTGAGAAGTTCACGCAGAAATACTGCTGCGACGCGGTGCTGCTTGTCGAGCACGATGGTCGTCGGGACTACGGAGGTGGGGATGCCGCCGAGTGCTCCCAAGGTACGCATCGGCGGGTCGTAGATGGATGGATAGGTCACCTTGTTGTCGATGACGAAATCCTGTGCTTTGTCCTGGGCATTGTCGCGCACGTTGATGCCGAGGAACTGGACTCCGAGGTCTTTGGTGTTCTGGTAGACCTCTTCGAGGTCGTCGGCTTCACCACGGCACGGGCCGCACCATTGGCCCCACACGTTGAGTACGACGACTTTGCCGTCGTACTCCGACAGCGACGTCGTCGTGCCGTCCTCCATCAGGTCGGGACCGGACAGCTCGCCGATGGTGCCGCGATCGGAAGGTGGATCGTAGTAGATCTCCGTCTGCCCTCCGGGTGAGACGAAGTCGAACGTTCCACCGGTCGCAACCGCGTCAGTACCCGTAGCGCATCCAGAGAGGAGGGCAAGGGTCAGCGCAGCGGCAATGAATGCAACGAAGCTACGCACCGGTGATCCTGGGATCGCTGGCACCGGCGGGCTCGGAGTAGACGATATCGACCAGCGTGTCGCCCTCGTAAACGAGTGAGGTCAACGACGCGAGGCCGCACTGACGGTGACGCGGGTCGTGCCACAGGCGCTCACCCTGCAGGAACCGTCGAAGCGTCCAGGTGGGCAACTGATGGCTGACGACCACGGCCTCGTGTCCGACTGCCGCGACTCGGGCAGCGTTCACGGCGGCGAGCATGCGGTGCGCGATCTGCAGGTAGGGCTCGCCCCAGGACGGTGTGAACGGGTCGCGGAGCTTCCACCAGTGCCGGGGCCTGGTCAGCGCGCCGTCACCGACGGCCACCCGCAGTCCCTCGAACTCGTTGCCGGCCTCGATGAGGTTCTCGTCCTCGGCGACGGTCAGCCCATGCGCCGCAGCGATGGGCGATGCGGTTTCCTGAGCCCGCTGCAGGGGCGACGCGACGACATGCGTGATGTCATGTTCAGCAAGGGCATTCGCGACGGCCACGGCCTGAGACTGCCCGGCGACGGACAACCGGAACCCACTCAGTCGTCCGTAGAGGATGCCCTTGGGGTTGTGCACTTCTCCGTGCCGCAGAACATGGACGATGGTGCGCGTCGTCTGATGCGGATGCGAATCGGTGTCACTGGTGGTCGGCACGCCTTCGGTCACTTGATTCCTGCTTCTGCTCGGGCGGCAGCGCGGGCCGCATGGGGAAGGGCGTCGGCGATGATCGCGAACGCATCGTCGTCGAGGGCAGCGGAGACGAACCATGCTTCGAAGGCACTCGGTGGCGGGTACACCCCGCGGGCAAGCAAACCGTGGAAGAACGCGGGGTAGCGCCACGTCTCGGCTGCTTTGGCGCCCGCGTAGTCGATGACGGGTCCGTCTGAGAAGAACACGCTCACCATAGTGCCTGCGAACTGCACGTGATGACGGACTCCAGCCTCGGTCAAGGCATCACCGAGCAGTCCGCCGAGTCGCTTCGAGTTCTTCTCGAGCTTCTCGTATACCGCAGCGTCGGCCAGTTGAAGACTCGCGAGCCCCGCGGCAACAGCCACAGGATTGCCGGACAATGTGCCCGCTTGATACACGGGACCGGCCGGAGCGAGATAGGCCATGATGTCGGCGCGGCCACCGAACGCTGCGGCAGGCAGTCCGCCGCTCATGACCTTGCCGAAGGTATAAAGGTCGCCGGCGACGCCGTCGATGCCGTACCACCCGGACGCGCTGACGCGGAATCCCGTCATCACCTCGTCCATGATCAGGAGCGCACCGCCGGCGGTGGCGACGCGTCGCAGGCCTTCGTTGAAGCCCGTGACCGGCGCAATTGCGCCCATGTTGCCCGCAGCAGCTTCAGTGATGATGCAGGCGAACTCACCGGGATTCTCCGCGAACGCAGCTTCGACGGCGGCGAGGTCGTTGTACGGAACCACGATCGTGTCGCCTGCCTGTGCGCCCGTCACTCCTGGCGAGGTCGGCAACCCAAGCGTCGCCAGACCCGAGCCTGCATCGGCGAGAAGCGCGTCGACGTGGCCGTGGTAGCAGCCGGAGAATTTGAGGATCTTGGTTCGGCCGGTGAAGCCGCGAGCGAGGCGGACCGCGCTCATCGTCGCTTCTGTGCCGGAATTCACAAGACGAACCTGCTCGACAGGGCCTACGCGGCCGATGATTTCCTCGGCGAGCTCGATTTCGCGCTCGGTCGGGGCACCGAAGGACAACCCCGTCGACGCGGCTTTCTGCACGGCTTCCACGACGACCGGGTGGGCATGGCCGTGGATCATCGGACCCCATGACGAGATGAGGTCGACGTAGTTGTTGCCGTCGGCATCGGTCATGGTGTAGCCGCTGGCCTCGGTGATGAAGCGCGGCGTGCCGCCCACCGAGTGGAAGGCGCGAACGGGTGAGTTCACTCCACCCGGAATCACTCTGCTTGCGCGCTCGAAGAGTTGGGCTGAAACTGGGGCATCGCCACTGGCCGAATAGCTCACAACTTCCAGTGTCCCAGGTTCGCCGGTATCGCCAACTACAGGGCGTAATAATTCCCGATGCATCCACCGCGACACCGTCGATCGAAACACTCGACATGGATACCCCTGGGGGTACTTGCATACCCCCCTCGGTATATGTCATTGTGACTTCACAGCCGTTCGAGTCTGCTCGGCTACATACCCCCGTCCGTATAAGGAGAGCCCATGACGCCGCCCCACACCGCCACCGACACCGCATGTGATTCACCTCCCGCCCGCTCCCGCACCGCGGGTGCACTCGGAAGACTCGGGCAGGTCATGGTCACGCGACGACGCTGGGTGTTCGGCATCTGGCTGATCGCGCTGATCGCTCTCGGGTCATTCGCGCCGTCGGTGTTCTCTTCGCTCGCCGGAGCAGGGTGGCAGGCCAACGGATCCGAATCCGTACAGGTTCGCGAGCTAGCGGAAGAACACTTCGGCGGAAATTCTTCCGCCGCGGTACAGGTGGTGGTGCACTCCGACACGTCCACCATCGACAGTCCGGAAGTCCAGCAGACTCTCACCGACGTCGCGAACGTATTCGACGGCGACTCGAGGTTCGGGGAGATCGTGCCCCCGCAGGCAGGTATGACTATCAGCCCGGACGGCAGCACGGGCGTCCTCATCGCCGGTGCCAATGCGACTACCGACGACATGGTCAAGGCCGTCGACGACGTCAAAGGGGAACTGACAGCACTATCGGGCGACGGTATCGAGGTCTATCCCACCGGGTCGTCGGCGCTGTGGTCGGACTTCAACAAGGCCAATCACGACGCCATGATTCAGGCTGAATTGTTCTCCTGGCCCGTCACATTGGCGATCATGGTCCTCGCTTTCGGATCCCTCGTCGCAGCCGGACTCCCACTGTTGCTCACCGTCGCAGGCCTCGTCGCCTCGGCCGGAGGCCTGGTCCTGCTCAACGAAATCACACCCATTTCTGTGTGGGCGATGAACTTCGCGATGATGTTCGCTCTCGCCCTCGGTATCGACTACGCATTGTTCATCGTCGCGCGATTCCGTGACGCGCTGAGAAACGCCGACCCTCGGGCGGCAGTCGCAGAAACGATGGATACCGCAGGCAAAGCCGTGGTTCTCTCCGGCCTGACCGTACTGGTCAGCTTGTCGGCAGTATTGCTCGTTCCAGCGCCAGCGGTCCGGACGATGGCTGTCGGGATCATGCTCGCCGTGTTCTTCGTTCTACTCGCGACGATGACGCTACTTCCGGCGACTCTCGGCGCGCTCGGCCCCAAGGTGAACGCCGCATCACTGCCCTACGCCAAGCGTCAGGAACACCGTTCGCCGAAGTTCGCGGCCTGGGGTCAATTGCTCCACAAGTACCCCTGGCCGTTCGCCCTGGTGTCGGTAGGAATCCTGATTGCACTGGCGCTGCCGGTTCTGGGATTGAAGGTCGCGATGCCATCGATCGCAGTCGTTCCCGAGGATGCTCCTGTCCGCCAAGGCTACGAACTTGTGCAAGCTCAATTCGGCGACGGCGCACCAGGCGCACTGCAGATCATCGCCCCGAGCGCCGATGCAGCGCAGAGCGCTGTAGCAGCATCCGGCGTCGACGGTATCGCCATGGTCACCCCGCCGCAGGCGGCGGGCGACGGCTCCGGCTATTCGCTTCTGCAGGCAGTGCCTTCGGTCGATCCCTCGGACGAGTCGATGGGCGCCATCCTGGGCGACCTGCGTTCGGCGTTGCCCCAGTCCGCCCTCGTCGGAGGTGCCCCTGCCGAGAATCTCGATCTCCAGCAAGCCTTGAACGACTACTTGCCACTCGTGGTGGGCATCATCCTCGTACTCGGCTTCATCCTGTTGCTCGTCGCACTCCAGGCGCCACTGATCGCCCTGCTTGGGACTTTGGTGAGCCTGTTGTCCACCGCCGCCGCATTCGGCGTCGCGAAGCTGATCTTCCAGGACGGCCACGGCGCATCACTGCTGGGCTTCACCTCGCAGGGCTTCCTCAATGGCTGGGGACCTGTGTTCTTCTTCGCGATGATCTTCGCCATCGCCATGGATTACACAGTCTTTCTTCTGGCCACAGCCAAGGAGCACTACGAACACTCCGGTGATCCAAAGACAGCGCAGGTCGACGGTCTCGCCCATTCCGGACGAGTCATCTTCGCCGCGGCCGCGGTCATGGTGGCAGTCTTCTTCACCTTCGCCCTGTCCGATCCACTACCGCCCAAGGAGATGGGCATCATCCTCGGCGTGGCAGTGCTGCTCGACGCCATCCTGGTCCGGCTGATCCTGCTTCCCGTGATGCTGAGCCTCACCGGGCACGGCGCGTGGTGGTCACCGGCCTGGCTACGCAAGGTTCTTCCCTCGATCAAGTTCTCTCACTGAACTCGTAGTCCACACTTGACCTATCCGACGACAAAGAATCAACGGCAAAGGAAATCCATGAACATCGCACTGTCCACCACACTCGCCGACACCGACTTCGACACCGCCGTCGAGAGCACCAAGAAGGCTCTTTCCGAGCAGGGCTTCGGCGTCCTTACCGAAATCGACATGCAGGCCACACTCAAAGCCAAGCTCGGCGAGGATATGGAGAATTACCTGATCCTCGGTGCGTGTAACCCAACCCTGGCACACCGAGCGGTGAGCGCCATGCCGCAGATCGGGCTCCTGTTGCCCTGCAACGTCGTCGTCCGCGCGGACACCACGACTCCGGGCTCGGTGGTCGTCGAGGCAATGAACCCAGCGATCATGGTGGAGGTCACCGGCGAAGCCGAGCTGGCCGCCGTCGCGAAGGAGGCCACTACCAAGCTGCAGGCCGCCATCGATGCACTGAGCGGCGGACAACCCGCCGCAACTCCATGATCTGTTCGCCGCACACGCATGCCCCCAGGGGTACCCTCGAAGGTATAACACCGTCCAGCGAGGAGACCCCATGATCGGCGACGAAGACAGCATCGCATTGGTATTGAACCGCCTGCGCCGTGCGCACGGTCAGCTAGCAGGCGTCATCGGCATGATCGAAAACGGCCGCGACTGCAAGGACGTCGTAACCCAACTTGCGGCGGTCTCCCGTGCACTCGACAAAGCCGGGTTCAAAATTGTCGCGACAGGTCTGCGCGAGTGCATGACCGGCGACAACAAGGAACCGATGACCGAGGCAGAACTCGAAAAGCTCTTCCTCGCCCTGGCCTGACGCAGTTCCGGGACCCCAGGCCTAACACAGGCCCTGGGCCCCGGGCGTGAGACAGCCTCGGGGCCCCGGGGCCTGATTCGAACTACAGGGTGCGGTGCTGGTCGATGTTCTTTTCGGCAGCGTGATCGGTGCCGGTTACACGATCGGTTCCGGTAACGCGATCGGTGCCCGCTGCGTGGTCGGTTCCGGTAACGCGATCGGTGCCCGCTGCGTGGTCGGTTCCGGTGACGCGATCGGTGCCCGCTGCGTGGTCGGTTCCGGTGACGCGATCGGCCCCGCGTGCGTGATCGACACCTGCGACATGATCGCTTTCAACCGTACGAGCGGTAGCTGCATGATCGCCGTCGCGTGAGACGATCTTTTCCGCTGATGCCTTGTCGACGTCTCCCGACTTCGCACGGGTCTTGAAGTCAGGGTCGATCTTGTCCGCGCGGGCAAGCTCCGAATCGATCTCGTCGCGCGAAGTCGCAGCTTCGCCGTGGTGGGTTTCGGCCTGCAGTGTGAGTCGGCGAGCCTCTGCAGCTCTGGCTTCGGCATCGGCCTGTGCTCCGCGCGCCTTGGCAGCGCTCTCGTCGGCGACGGCCTGTCGCTCCTCGACTTCCATGGTCCGCTCGGCGGCCTTCTCGCGAATGTTGCTGGCTTCGACGCGCCTACTGGACTTCTGCTTACGCGCCAGCGCGAGCGCGATGGCCGCGACGAGCAGAACGACAGCAACTGCAATGACTATCCATACTGCAGTATTCATTTGGTGCCCCCATAGTTGATCCGAAAACTGGAGGTTACCCGACACGTCGTTTGGCAAACCGAGTCAAAACATTTCGATGCTTCACCAGTCCAGAATGTCCGACAAAAATGGGACGTCGAACCACGTCGGAGCGGCGGCAGTGAAGTCGCAGCGATCCATCTGCCCGGCCGCTTCCGGTATCCGTCCGATGAGCGGGACACCGGTGACGAGAGGGAGTTCGTCGAGATTCGTCCGAGCTGCGAGACCGGGG
The DNA here is from genome assembly GCA_038242295.1 of Mycobacteriales bacterium. Lineage (GTDB taxonomy): Bacteria > Actinomycetota > Actinomycetes > Mycobacteriales > Mycobacteriaceae > Rhodococcoides. The sequence continues at coordinate 23,847 of JBBSSG010000033.1, forward strand.
TTTTCGGGCCACGAACCAACGATCAACCCGGCACAGAACACCCCGGCGGTATCGAGAGCCGAAGTTGTCAGCGCGGCGTGGTTCAGCGTCCCCAACTCTGCTCCGCAGACGACTACCACCGGCGCCCCTAGCTTTTGTGCGACGTCGAGGAGCGTGAACCCGCCCACGCCCAACCGTACGAGTAGTCCTCCGGCGCCCTCCACCAGCACAAGGTCATGGCCCAGGTCGCCGACGCCTGTCAGCACCGTATCCAGATCGAGCAACCGCATCGAGACTCGCCGTGCCGCCAAATCGGGCGCGAGCGGATCTGGGTAGCGAGCAAACTCCACCAGGTGGGCCACCCCAGTCAGCCGCTGCACTTCCGCCAGGTCGCCTGGCTCGTATGGAAGGAGCCCGGTCTGAGCGGGTTTACACACTGCCACGCTCGCACCGAGCGTGGTCGCCGTGACTGCGAGCCCGGCAGTGGCAATCGTCTTTCCGACGTCGGTGGATGTTCCGGTGACGAGAAGAATCGTCATACCGGGACACCGCCCAGGATTGCACCCAGTACGCCGCTGACCGTGTCGAGATCAGCATCGGTCAACGACGCTCTGGCGGTGAGCCGCAAACGCGAGGTCCCCTCGGGAACCGACGGCGGACGAAAGCAGCCGACATGGACTCCGAGACGCAGTGCTTCCTGGGCCGCGGCATGGGCCCTGTCGGCGTCACCGATGATCACCGACACGACGGCCGATTCGGCGGCGCTCACCCCGACGAGGGACGCGAGCTCGGCTGCCCGCTCGCGTACTGCCGTCGCGAGCTCGGGGTGGCGTTCGAGGACAGTCAACGCTGCCCGCGCAGCGCCGACTGCTGCTGGAGCGAGACCTGTGTCGAAAATGAACGGCCGGGCAACATTTATGAGGTGATCGCGAACGATGTTGGGCGCCAACACTGCTCCACCTTGCGAGGCGAGAGATTTGGACAGGGTTGCGGTGACGACGATATCTGGCTGACCGTGGAGCCCCACTTCGTGCACCAGCCCGCGCCCCCCTGATCCGCGAACGCCGATTCCGTGCGCCTCGTCGACGACGAGCAGTGCGGAGTGGTTGCGGCACAAAGCATGCAACTGACTGAGCGGAGCCAGATCACCGTCGGCACTGAAGACCGAGTCGGTGACAACCAGTGCCCGTTCTTCGGCGCGTCCGGCCAACTCGCGACCGACCTGAGCGAGATCTCGGCGGTCGTAGATCTGCACGCGGGCCCGAGAAAGCCGGCAGGCATCGACGAGGGAGGCGTGCGACGCCTGATCGGAGAGCACCAGAGCCCCCCGTCCGGACAGTGCCGCCACCGCTGCGAGATTTGCGGTGTATCCGGAGGAGAAGACCAGGCCGGACTCGGCGCCGACAAAATGAGCGAGCTCGGATTCCAGTTGTTCGTGCAGCACTGTTGTACCGGTGACGAGTCTGGATCCGGTTGCCCCCGCACCCCACTCGCGGACGGCGGCGCACGCAGCGTCGAGCACCTCCGGATGCTGACCGAGTCCGAGGTAATCGTTGGATGCGAGGTCGATGACGTCGGTCGAGCGCGGCCGGAGCGATCTGTGTAGTCCGCGTTGGACACGTAGGTGCGCCGCTTCGGTCAACCAGTCCAGTGTCGCCACGCCAGTGACCATACTTGAACAGCGTTCAAGTTCGCGCTACCGCCCCCAACGCAGCAGCGATGCGCGAGACCTCCTCAGCCGTGCAGATATACGGCGGCATCGCATAGAGGAGCTTCCCGAACGGCCGGAGCCACACACCCTCACCGACAGCCGCGTCCGTCGCACGCTGCATGTCTACGGGCTCGTCCATCTCGACGACGCCGATCCCACCGAGAATCCGAACATCGGCGACACCAGGCAACTCCTCGACCCCGGCCAAGCCGTCGCGCAGACCCTTTTCGATACCCGCCACCTCAGCGCGCCACTGGCGAGCCAACAGCAATTCCACAGCAGCAACGGCGATCGAACACGCGAGAGGGTTCGCCATAAAAGTCGGCCCGTGCATCAGTCCGCC